>PCBE01000027.1 GCA_002731295.1 Acidiferrobacteraceae bacterium
CTTAGCTGCTTTTTTCTTGGTTGCTTTTTTCCGGGTTGCTTTTTTCTTGGTTGCTTTTTTCCGGGTTGCTTTTTTCTTAGCTGCTTTTTTCTTAGTTGCTTTTTTCCGGGTTGCTTTTTTCTTGGTTGCTTTCTTTTTCGCTACTCGCCGAGTTGATTTTTTCTTGGATGCTGCCCGTTTCTTCGTGGCTTTTTTCTTTGCCGCCATAGTTAATTTCCTCTGCTAGGGTTGATGTGGGGTGAGCTGTTGACTGCCAACTATTGACCGGAACGATATGTTTAGAACAATAACGTTAAAGTTCTCATTTAATCTGTCGAGATAGTTTTACCGTTAATCATTTCNTTCTGGCAAACGCGGAGTAACAAGACACAGTTGCTCCTAAAGCGCGAACTATAGTCAGGCAAAAACAAATGTCAAGNGATAGCNACTTTAATTAAATGCTGTGTAACTAAAGTTGAGGTGTGTTTATACGTGAGTGAAGTAGTATTATTTATTCTTACTGAGTAGTAATCAGCACTTGTGTTGTTAAACANCATCGNGAAAGTATTGCGCGTTGTCGTCAGAAACTACCGTTAATCTAGCTAAGAAAAGCCGATCAATTTGAGTCATTGGAGGTAGCATGTGGTTAGTTGCGTTGGTTTAGATAAGGCAAAATAAGTTTTAGTGTACAGTCAGTGGCACCGGTGTTTTCGGATACCATCCGTATACCGTTTTCACCGGTTGTTGCGCGAAGATCGGCATCGCGCAACAAAGTGCACANCTGNGCTTTAAGTGTCTCACGACCATCAATCTGAAACCCGGCTTGACGAGCGAGCGCGAGCTGGCTGATCTCAGAAAAATTGCGCATATAAGGTCCAAATATAACGGGCACACCTACCGCGCAGGGTTCCAGAATATTATGACCACCGATTCCTTTTATACGAATCAAACTTCCCCCGACGATAGCAATGTCGGCAGCAGCATAAAGCATTGCAAGTTCACCCATGGTATCCGCAATCTGAACCGACACAGAGTCCGGAATGGGGCCATGCTGCTGGCTGCGTCGCACCATATTGAATCCGGATCGAACGGTNAGTCGGGCGACTTGATCAAAACGTTCCGGATGTCGGGGTGCCAGGACCAGTAGCATCTGTGGAAACTGTTCGGACAGGTCCTTGAACAGNCCTAAAAGCAGTGATTCTTCACCATCGTGAGTGCTGCCGCAAACGATCACGGAGCGGTCGCGCCCCCAATCCCGCCGCACAGCTTCTGCGACCTCTCGCAGGCTGGGCGGCAAATTGGTCTCGAATTTCATGCTGCCGGTTCGGGTTACTCTATTCGGGGAGATGCCCAGATCAATCAGCCGCTGTCGGTCACTATCGGACTGGACACCGAATTCAGATACCTTGGCCAGAGCTAGCCCGATTACCGGCAAAATACGTGCATAGCCTCGGCGTGACTTTTCTGACATGCGGACATTCGTCATCAAGACTTTGGTTCCCATGCGATCGCACTGAGAAATTATGTTTGGCCAGATTTCCGTCTCCATCAGAATCAGAATNTCAGGTGATGTTCTTTGTAGGAAACGCGTTACTGCAAACGGATAATCATATGGCGCATAGCAGTGGGTTACTTGTTGATCCATNGTTGAGCGCACCCTTTCCGATCCAGTAGGGGTCATCGTTGTGACCAAAATCCGGCAGTCAGGCCGAGCATTGAGCAGATTGGTAATAAGCGGAGTGGCTGCATTAACTTCCCCAACAGACACAGCATGNATCCAGACATTGAATCGGTCNGGATAATTCGGGCCGTACCCAAAACGCTCTGCCCAGCGGTAGCGGTAGGCGGAGCTGTAGAATCCCTTGACGACCAATCGTAANAGTACGATAGGTAGCAGCAACCAAAGTAGCAGGGTGTAGAGACTTCTAGCCAATGGGTTTAGTTGTTCTTGATCAGTTCACGATTTATCTTCGAGCCAGTCTCTGGGTCGAAGGAATTGAAGGTAAAGCGCTTCTTCAGAAGAGCCCGGGGTCGGTTGCCAGTTGTATCGCCACGACACTTCGGGCGGCAGCGACATCAAAATTGATTCCGTACGACCACCACTTTGNAGACCGAANAATGTGCCGCGATCATAGACTAGATTGAATTCTACGTATCGGCCTCGTCGATAGCGCTGAAACTCAAGTTCATTCGCGCCGTAGGGAGTTGCACACCGCCGCTCTACAATTGGGAGATAAGCGGGCAGAAAATGTTCGCCGATACTACGAGTCACTCCAAAGGAATTTTCAAAGCCACCTTCATTGAANTCGTCAAAAAACAATCCACCAATNCCGCGCTGTTCGCCGCGGTGTTTCAGAACAAAATATTCGTCACACCATTTTTTCATGCGAGGATAAAGGTCCTCACCAAAAGGCCTTAAGGCCTCCCATGCAGTGCGATGCCAGTGAACAGCATCTTCCTCAAANCCGTAGTAAGGGGTGAGGTCGAAACCACCNCCAAACCACCAGACNCCATCTTTCTCACCNGTNGATGNTGTGAAAAAACGAACATTCATATGGGCTGTTGGTACGTAGGGATTGAGTGGATGAATCACCAGGGAGACNCCCATGGCTTCATATTNNCAACCAGCNAGGGTGGGTCTATGGACTGTTGCNGCNGTTGGCAGTNGGTCTCCCCTGACATGGGAGAAGTTAACACCTGCTTGTTCAAAAAGCGCTCCTTGGCACAGAATTCGAGTTCGTCCACCACCTCCATTGTGGTGTGTCCAGGTATCTTCCGTGAATAACGTTTTGCCGTCGGTGCGTTCTAGTGCCGAGCAGATCTGATCCTGCAGATTTCTGAAAAATTCTCGAACTTCCTCTACAGTAGAAATAGTCATAGTGGGTGTTTACTTCAAAGCCCTATGTTTCAGTATCCACCGCGGACAAGCTGGCCAGTACGGGCATCGCGGATCTGGCTNGGTGAATTTGCCCGTCCTACCGGGCCGTCAATTATCCAATCTATGTGATCACCAAATTCAAACCGGACTTGCCTGGCGGTACGTAGTGGAGGNTGATTCTTTCTGTTTGCACTGGTGGATACGATNGCAGACCGACTTTGTCGACACAGTAGCATTGCCAGTGGGTGGTCGGTGAGTCGTACGGCCAGACTATCGTGTTGACCGCGCAGCCAACGGGGGGTAGCGGTTAAAGCCGGCAGTAACCAGGTGTGTGGCCCAGGCCAGCTGGCNAGTGGTGCCGCGAGTGAACTGCGGTCGGAACAATCAATAAGTCGTCTCAGCCGGCGAACATCGTCTGTGATCACGATCAGCCCTTTGGCCCAACTCCGGCGCTTCAGGGTCAGTATCCGCCGGACAGCAGTTTCGTTGAGCGGGTCGCACCCCAACCCAAAACAGTATTCAGTCGGGTAAGCAATTATCCCGCCGGCCGCACAAACTTCGACTGCTTTTTCAATCTTGCTCCGAATGGGCATTTTGTTTATCCAGGCTTGTTTGCAACTCGTGATCTTTATCTCGAACGAGCTGGGCGTTTGCTTCACGCTCGGTTTTAAGTCTTTCCGCCAGTTCGGCATCACCGATTGCAAGTATTTGTGCGGACAGATAAGCTGCGTTTTTTGCCCCTGCTTTACCGATGGCGACACAGGCGACCGGTATTCCTCCAGGCATCTGGACAGTGGACAGCAGTGCATCATGCCCGTTGAGTGGTCCAGCGTCCATGGGAATACCGATGACAGGTTTCAGTGTCTGGGCAGCAACTGTTCCAGCTAGGTGAGCTGCCAGACCCGCCGCTGCAACAAATACGGTACAGCCCCTTTCCTCAGCGTCACGCACATAACGACGGGTGTCATCGGGCGTACGGTGGGCGGAAGTGATCTTGACTTCAAAAGGTATTGCTAGGGCGTTCAAGGTATCAAGGGTAGATTGCACGGTTGAGAGGTCGGAATCGGATCCCATCAAGACCGAGATAAATTTTTTGCTCACATGAATTCTCCCTACTTGTGTTCGGTCTTTTGCCGGGCTAGTGCACGGTGGCCAATATCGGCACGCCAGAAAGACCCTGGCCAGTGTATCGTTTTTATTGTGCTATAGACCGATTCGCGGGCTGATTCAATGTCAGAACCGAGCGCCGTTACGCACAGTACGCGGCCACCGCTGGTGAGTACCTGCCCATCTCGATCATTGGTACCCGCATGAAAGACCTTGACTGTGTCTGCCTCTGGCCTATCGAGGCCATTGATGGGCAGGCCGATGTCGTAGTGATCCGGATATCCAGCCGATGCCATCACTACGCCCAGAGAACAGCGCTTGTCCCAGGTGACGTCGATGTCTGCAATATGACCATCGAGTACCGCGTCGCAAAGTATTGCAAGATCCGAATTCAGTCGCATCAGTATCGGCTGGGTTTCAGGATCACCGAGACGGCAGTTGAATTCAAGTACCCGTGGTACGTTATCTTCGCCGATCATAAGACCAGCGTAGAGAAAACCAGTGTAAGGAATCCCTTCGCTAGCCAGGCCATTGACGGTCGGTTCTATGACCTGCTTTAGAATGCGCTGATTGAGTGACGTGTCAACGATCGGTGCCGGTGAATAAGCCCCCATTCCCCCGGTGTTGGGTCCCTGATCACCTTCATCTCGAGCCTTGTGGTCCTGGGAGGTTGCCAGGGGCAGCACCTCTTTGCCGGAGACTAGACAGATATAGCTGACTTCCTCTCCACTCAGGAATTGCTCGATGACAACCTGATTGCCAGCTGCGCCAAAGCGTTGCTCTTCTAAAATCTGCGTAATAGCTTGCTTTGCTTCCTTGAGTTCGTGAGTGATGATGACACCTTTACCGGCCGCCAAACCGTCGGCTTTGATGACGAAAGGCGGTTCATTTGACTCAAGCCAGGCGAAAGCACTTGTTGACTTGCTGAACACTTGGTGTTCAGCAGTTGGTATGTTATGGCGCTGTAGAAAATCCTTGGCAAAAGACTTAGACCCTTCTAGCTGGGCGGCTTTCCCGCTAGGTCCCAGACAGCGCAGCCCTTTTTCGGTAAAACGATCAACGATACCTTCTACAAGTGGTCCTTCGGGGCCGATGACGGTGAGATTAACTCGTTCAAGTTGGGCAAATTCACACAGCTGATCCACATCGTTAGCCGCTATGGCGATGTTCTCCACGCCGTTTTCGTGCGCCGTGCCCGCATTTCCTGGGGCAACAAATACCGTGTTTATACGGTCGGATTGGGCAAGCTTCCAGGCCAGTGCATGTTCCCTACCCCCACCGCCGACTACCAGTGCTTTTGCCATCGTGTTTAATGCCGAAAGTGACGCATGCCTGTGAATACCATCGCAAGCCCGTGTTCGTCCGCAGCTGCAATGACTTCGTCGTCGCGGACTGAGCCACCGGGTTCAATAACGGCACTGATTCCGGCTGCCGCGGCTGAGTCAATACCGTCCCTGAATGGGAAAAAAGCGTCTGATGCCATGACGGAACCCGCTGGGTTCAGATTCTCGTCCGCTGCTTTGATGCCGGCTATTCTGGCTGAATAAACACGGCTCATCTGCCCGGCACCGATTCCGATTGTTCGTTGATCAGCGGCGTAGACGATCGCGTTTGACTTTACGAATTTTGCCACTGTCCAGGCAAAACGCAGGTCGCGAAATTGTTCGGGAGTCGGTTCGCGCCGGGTCACAATCTTAAGATCGTCGACTGATACCTGTCCTTGATCTTGTTCTTGAACCAGAAGACCACCGCCAACACGTTTGAAGTGGTGCTGTTCAAAGACTTCACTTGCGATAATGTCTGTCAGCAGGACACGTATGCCCGTTTTTGCTGCGAGCACTTCAGCCGCCTGTTTGCTTTGAGTGGGCGCGATGATGACTTCCACGAATTGTCGGTCGAGAATTTTCTGGGCGGTATTGGCATCAAGCTCTCGGTTGAACGCAATAATGCCGCCAAAAGCGGAGGTGGGGTCAGTCGCATAAGCCATCTGATAAGCATCGAGCAAGGTGTCGGCGCAGGCTACACCACAGGGGTTGGCATGTTTGACGATGACGCAGGTGGGGGCATCAAAAGCCGCCACACATTCAAGTGCAGCGTCGGCATCCGCAACATTATTGAAAGACAGTGGTTTACCCTGGGTCTGATGGGCTGTTGCTAAAGTGCCTGGAGCGGGCGATGCTTCCCGATAAAAGGCCGCAATTTGGTGGGGATTTTCACCGTAGCGCAGGTCGCTGGCTTTCTGGAACTGTAGGTTTAGTGTTCGTGGTAATCCTTTTTTTTCACCGCTGTCCGTCAGGTAATTGGATATCAATCCATCGTAACGGGCGGTGTGACTGAAAGCGTCTGCTGCCAAGCGTTTACGGGTTGCCATCGAGACGCCACCGTTGGTACTGAGCTCTGCGAGAACGCAGTCGTAGTCGTTGCTGTCGACGATAACCGTAACATCTGTATGATTCTTGGCCGCGGCGCGCAGCAGCGCTGGCCCGCCAATGTCGATATTTTCAATTGCCTGTTCGGTGGAACAGTCCGGTCGTGCAATTGTTTGTTCAAACGGATAGAGGTTAACAGCCACAAGGTCTATGGGCAGTATTCCTGCTTTTGCCATGTTGCCTTCGTCAGTACCGCGTCGAGCCAGAATGCCGCCGTGTATTTTCGGATGCAGGGTCTTTACACGCCCAGCCATCATTTCGGGAAAACCTGTGTGATCAGAAACTTCGACAACGTCGATATTGTGTTCCTGCAGTAATCGGGCTGTACCACCGGTTGAGAGGATGTCAACCTGGAGCTCCCGAAGCGTACGCGCAAAGGCTACAACACCTGTTTTATCCGAGACGCTTATGAGCGCACGTTTTACGGGCGTAAAGCGTTCCGTTGCCATAGTGTATTTTCCGAGGTCAAAGTTGCGGCAGCAATAATCCAGCGCAGCGGCACAGCACAGTTCATCTGATCAGTTGGTAAAGCTTAAGTTTCTTACGTAAGGTGTTGCGGTTGATGCCCAGAACCTCAGCGGCGCGAGACTGATTTCCGTTGGTTTCCTGCATAACGACTTCAAGCAGAGGGCGCTCGACTTCACGTAGAACCATATCGTAAACCGAAGCCGGCTGCGCACCATTTAACTCTCTGAAATAACGTTCTATAGACTGCTTAACGTGGTGGTTAAGTGGTTTGCCTTCAGAAGTATTTACATGCTCAGTGATTCCTACCCCTCCGGGCCAATCAAATGGCGCCTGACAAACTCGATCTGTTCATCAGGTTTGTCGATTAGATTAAAGCGTCTGCGAAACACTTGAACATTTCCTATTGCCGAGGTGTACCAGGACACATGTTTTCGTGCGATCCGGACACCGTTGACGTTTCCGTAGAGCAAGTACAACTCGCTCAGGTGCGTCAGAAGGGTATCACGTTTGCTGATTGGATGCGGGTCTCCAGGATCGATTCCACAGTTCAAATAGTTGGCTATGCGACCGAACAACCAGGGCTGCCCCTGTGCTGCTCTGCCAATCATGATTCCATCAGCTTGGGTATATTCCAGCACCCGCTTCGCTTTTTGTGGTGAATCAATGTCACCGTTGGCGATGACGGGGATCCCTACTTCCCTTTTTATTTGCTTGATGGTCTGATATTCGACTGGACCATGAAATCTGCACTGCCGGGTACGGCCGTGTACTGACAGCGCGCTTACACCCGCCGATTCTGCGATCTTTGCGATTCGAACTCCGTTGCGTTGGTCTGGGGCCCACCCCGTTCGAATCTTTAGCGTGACTGGCACATCAACTGCTGAAACCACAGCGTCCAAGATCTGGCCCACCAGAATTTCATGCCGTAACAGGGCGGAGCCGACCCTGCGATTGCACACTTTTTTGGATGGGCAGCCCATATTGATATCGATGATATTGGCGCCACGATCTACATTGAACTTCGCAGCTTCAGCCATCTGTAACGGGTCCGCACCGAGTAGCTGAATACTGATGGGGCCTGTTTCACCGCTGTGATCAGTTCGTCGTAAACTCTCGGACGAGTGACGAAGTGCGGGGTTTGCACTAATCATTTCACTCACAGCCAGTGCAGCACCATGGATGCGGGCGAGTCGACGGTACGGTCGGTCACTCACGCCAGCCATGGGTGCAGCCAATACGCTGCCCTGTAGCTTGACCCGGCCGAGTTGGATACTGGAATCCGTCATCGATGTCTTGCTGAAAATTGGCTTAACTACTGACTATCCTAGCCTCGAAACCTACTGCATTATCTTCGGGCTGGGCCAGGTTTACGACCACGATCACATCAGCCCCGGGCGGCACTTTCTTATCGAGGTCGTCTATTGCGAGAAACGATTTGGGTGAATAGGTACGACGGCCGACAATACGGCCATTTCGGTCACTCAAGGCGAGTTCAATCGCGGGGTAGGTACGATGTTGTGTGCTGCGGTTAAGCAGGCGAACTTTAACGATTACAACACCGGGTATATCCGGATGCAGATCAACCTTGGTCTCGATCACGCGGAATACAGGGCCCGACAGCGTTAGCGGTATGCTGCAACCGATGTTTTTGCAGACTTGAACCAAGTAGGGTCGGGCAGTTGGGATAGCTGCGAGTTGGTCGAATAACACGTAGCGAGCTTGTAGAAACAATACCAAAACAGCAACCACCGACGCACTGAACCAGATTAGATTTCTGGATGTTGTTGGGGCTTGATATGGAGTCTGCGAACGACTATGGCTGAGAGCGGCTGTGACAGTTGATGCGCTGTCGCCGTCGCGGGCGCTATCACTTAGACTGAGCCTGGGTTCAGTTCGATAGGCTGTTGAATGGGAATCGGACACCTTCTGATTTCCAGTTGGGCCGAAACCTCGCTCATCGCGAAGTACCTTTTTTATCTCATCCAGACTTTCTGTTTCAGTTGCCGGCAGTTGCAGTTCCTCGAGGTGTTCTGTCTCCAGATCGAATAGCCGCGGTCGCGGGTCGACTTTGGATCGGTCAAATTCAGGATTTCGGTCCGCTGATGCACCGGCAGTTGATCGATGCTGTAACGATCGGGCTTGTGTCGGGTTTGGAATCTGTTCTACCAGGTTCCATGCTGCGTTGAATACCGTATCGCACTCGCCGCATTGAACAAGACCTGCCCCAGCTGCCAGGGTATCCGCTGTTACTGATAGGATGCTCTCGCAACCGTTACAGCGAGTTTCAAGCAAAGTCTGTTCGTCATACGTCATTCTTGATGGGCCTTCATGTTGTGCGCGTACCGATAAGCAAAATCCATTCGTCTGCCGGTACGGTTTTAAAAGTATAGCCCGGACCGAATGCGGTACATACAGTTTCAGCCTGAGCGCCCAGAACTCCGCTGAGTAACACCATCCCATCTGCTGCGAGCAGTGAATTCAGCCGTGGTGCCAGTTCGATCTGCGTGTGAGCCAGGATGTTGGCGATGACGATGTCAAAGATCATTGGGCTCACAATTTGTTCGGGTGTCTCGACTGTCAGCTGGTCACCGATCCCGTTGTTCTGGCCATTCTCCCGAGTGGTGCTCAAGGCCTTGGGGTCGATGTCTGTGGCTGTCGCTCGCAAAGCACCCAACTTCAGCGCCGCTATTGCCAGTATTCCCGATCCGCAGCCCCAGTCAAGTAGCGTGCGTTGGGTGAGATCAATTTTGGTTAATTGCCTGAGGCAAAGCGCAGTGGTTGGATGTGTACCAGTCCCAAAAGCCAGACCTGGGTCAATTATGATATTGACAGCGTTAGGGNCCGGCGGTTGACACCAGCTTGGACAGATCCATAGAGCACCTTCGACATTGAATGGTTTGAATTGATCNCGACCAATCTGCTCCCAGTTACGGTCCGCTAAGATTTGACAGCTGATCCCGNTGTGTCCGCCACTGGCGTCATGAAGGTAATTACAGATAGTCTTTTGGTCGGCGTCTGGCGGGAAAAGACCGCTGACTTTTTCTGTTGACCAGCCCTGAAAATCGGATGATGCAGTGTCGAAACGCGCGCTGCCACCGGCATGCTGCCGTGACACTGCCACNGCACCGAGGCCGTCCATTGCTTCGGTGATTCGCTGAACGGCGGGTTGTTCAACGGTAATACTGATTTGCAGCCAATAATCCACAGGAGACAGAATGCCAACGGGGTCTGCTACACGACCACCCGGGTCAGTTTCGCCGGTTCCTTTCTAGGTAGTGGATGTCCATCGGTTGCCGTACAAAGGCCGAATCAGTTACCAGGCGTTGTTGAAGTGGAATATTGGTCTTGATGCCGTCGATCACCATCTCCTCAAGAGCACCGCTCATTCTGGTTAATGCCTGTGTACGGTTCTCGCCGTGTGCAATGACTTTGGCGATCATGGAATCATAGTAAGGTGGCACGGTGTAGTTGTTATAAATATGAGAGTCCACCCGGATACCCGGTCCGCCCGGTTGATGGTACTGGGTGATTGTACCTGGTGATGGCAGAAACGTGTCCGGGTCTTCAGCATTGATGCGGCACTCTACAGCGTGCCCCGTGAAAATGATGTCCGCCTGAGTATGTTCAAGTGGCTGACTTGCCGCCACCTGCATCTGTTCTCTGACAATATCAATACCGGTAATCGCTTCGGTTACCGGATGTTCGACNTGGATACGTGTATTCATCTCGATGAAAAAGAACTCACCGTTGTCATAAAGAAATTCAAGGGTACCGACTCCTCGATAGTTCAGGACATGGCAGGCATCTATACAGCATTGAGTCATCTTTGCCCGCAACTTCGGATCAATGCCTGGGGCAGGTGCTTCTTCTAAGATCTTTTGGTGCCTGCGCTGCATTGAGCAATCCCGATCTCCAAGATGGATCACATGTCCGTGTGTGTCCGCAAGTACCTGAAACTCAATATGACGAGGACGTTCCAGAAAACGTTCTAGGTAAACTGCGTCATCTCCGAAGGAGGCTTGTGCTTCGTTACGGGTCAGCTGCCAGGCATTGAGTAGCGCGGCTTCTGTGTGGGCAACCCGCATGCCCTTGCCACCGCCGCCTGAAGCAGCTTTGATAATGACGGGATAACCAATCTCCGCAGCAATTTTCGCGACAGCGACATTGTCGTTGGGCAATGGGCCGTTCGAACCCGGCACGCAGGGCACACCGGCCCTTTGCATCTGCTCAATGGCTGCAATTTTGTTCCCCATCACACGGATTGTTTCTGCGGAAGGACCCACAAAGATAAATCCGCTCTGTTCGACCCGTTCGGCGAAATCAGCGTTTTCTGCAAGAAATCCATAACCTGGATGGATTGCAACAGCGTCTGTTACTTCAGCTGCAGCGATCACAGCCGGAATATTCAGGTAACTGTCTATGCTTGCCGCCGGACCAATACACACGGATTCATCAGCCAGGCGTACGTATTTTGTATCCCGATCCGCTTCGGAATACAGTGCAACAGTGCGAATTCCGAGCTCACGGCATGTTCTAAGAATACGCAGCGCAATCTCACCGCGATTGGCGATCACCAATTTATCGATCATCAGACGCCGGTCAGGGAGACAAAGATTCAATCAGGAAAAGAGGCTCACCAAATTCAACCGGGTCGCCGCTGTGCTTGAAAATCTTGNAGACGATNCCGGCGCTCTCAGTATCGACCGGATTAAAAATTTTCATCGCCTCAATGACACATAACGTATCCCCCACGTTCACCTCGGTTCCCAGTTNGACATAGGATGGGGTGTCAGGATTTGGTGAGGCGTAATAGGTACCTACCATGGGTGAAACCACGGGCACTTTATCGGCTGGAAAGCTCTCGCTACCCGCGTGGTCATCCAATGAGGGTTCAGCAACCGTGTTTAGTGGCGCGGGTGGCATGGCCTGAGNCGGTACCGAGTACACTTGGGTTCCGCTATTGCTGCGACTCAGACGAATCGATTCCTCCCCCTCACTGATTTCAATTTCAGTCAATTCAGACTCTTCAAGCAGCTCAATGAGTTTTTTGACTTTGCGGATATCCATCAGTTGTTGGCCGGTGTTCAGTGCCCGGATTCAAGGTGTGCAATTGCAGCCTCAAGAGCCAACTCGTAACTCATGGCACCGAAACCGGCGATAACCCCTAGCGCGAGATCAGAAAAGTAAGAATGGCGGCGGAAACTCTCTCGGGCGTGGACGTTCGACAGATGGACTTCGATGAACGGAATAGCCACCCCTGCGAGTGCGTCACGTAAAGCNACACTGGTATGTGTAAAGCCCGCGGGGTTGATCACGATGAATTCGGTGCCATCTGTCGCCGCCGCATGAACTCGTTCGATTAGGGCGTTTTCAGCGTTTGACTGGAAGCTCGTCAGCTGAAAACCTTTGCCGGCAGCGGTTTGAGATGCCAGNCGGTTGATATCAGCCAACGTCTGGTGACCATAATGTGAAGGCTCACGAGTGCCCAGTAAGTTCAAGTTTGGGCCGTGCAGTAGCAGGATGTGTCTCACGGAAGGAAGACCCTAAGCATTTACGAAGTATCCATTGTGCACAAAGCTTTCTAGCCTGTCTAGTTCGGGGATAATGGGGAAAGATAAGTACAAATATCAGCAATTTCGGCGAAATTAGGCGATCACCTAGAGAAGACGTGTTAACCAGTCCGAGAGCTCAGCTGCTTGCAGTTCACCCGTTTTTCGGTAGCGCAGCACACCGGTCTGGTCAAACACTAAAGTAAATGGCAATTGTCCGGCACTGCCGTAGCGCTGCATGAGTCCGGGACCTTCGGTTAGGCCGATCAATGAGACATAGTTCAGGCCCACTTCATCCTCGAATCGGCGAACGGACTCCGCATCATCAACCGCAATACCCACGANCTGAATATCGTGCGCATGTCGTGCCTGCATTGCGATCAGCAAGGGGATTTCAGTTCGGCAAGGTNCACACCAGGTGGCCCAGAAATTAATCAATACCACTTTGTTGCGAACCACTTGCGTCGACCATTTCTCTCCCGTGCTGGTAGGCAGGTCAAACGAAATCATGGTGTCAGCCCTGTCGCTGATGTCANTGACAGAAGGTGAACGCAGTTGACCTGCCCAGTACCCGCCAGCCACCACCACCGCCAATGCAAGCAGGGTGTAGACCACCAAGATTTTCCTTGGATTGTCCACTAGGTTGTCATTCTCTAAGGGTCTTGAGCAGAGAGAGGAAACGATTCGGGTCAAGGTAGCCGTAGAGGCGTTTTGNCAACAGTTCTTGACCTTGTGCGTTGAAAAACAGCAGCGCTGGGGGACCATATACGCCATAGCGTTGCTTGATGGTCTTGCCAACGGGATCTGAGGGATCGGTGACGTCCAGTTTGAGCAAGCGGAATGGGGTCAGGTCTGTGCGTACCTGCGGATCATTAAATGTTGTTTTTTCCATGCGCAGGCAATCAGTACACCAGTCTGCATAAAAGTCCAGAATCACAGATTGCCCATCCGAGCGGGCGTCAGATAGTAGCTGTTCAAATTCGGCCACGCTGGTCACCTTGTAAAATTGAGGTTGGCCTTTTTNNGATGCAGCGTCTTTCAATACCTCCCCACTAAACAGCGTTAAGCTGACGGGCTGGAGGATATTACGACCACCGTTCAAGCCGCCGAANATTGCCAACATTCCCCAGATGATGCAAAGGGTACCNAAAGCATTCCAGGCGTAGCGCCACTTCAGTATAGGGGTCTGGCTTTTAACGAGGTAGATGCCAAACATGATTAAGAGCACTGCCCACAACAGTAAAACAGGTACAGCGGGGATGGTGCCAAGAAGATAAATGGCAACACCGATCAGCATTACTCCAAACAGATGTTTCACTCGATCCATCCAGGCGCCAGTTCGCGGCAGTAAGATACCCGCACCGAAGCCGATGGCAATGAGAACCACNCCCATACCCAGCGCCATAGAAAACATCAGCCCAGCACCCAGATAGGGGTCACCATGGAAAATAGCGATGCTCAGTACAGAAATCAGCAGCGGTGACACACAAGCGCCGACTACCAGTGCGGATACTGCGCCGAGTAGAAAAATCATGCCAAACGAACCGGCACTCAAACTGCTCGTACGCGCAGTCAGAATTGACTGCACAAAGACAGGCATCTGAATCTCATAGANGCCAAACATAGACAATGCCATCAGTGTGAGGATGATGCTGATCAACCCAATTGCCCAGATGTTCTGGAAATAGGCTTGNAGTTGCTCTCCGGTTGCGCCTGCCACAGCACCGATTGCAGCATAAGTCGCGGCCGTCCCCAGTACATAGGCCAATGAAATCGCCCCGCCCCGCAGGCGACGGGAAGTGNCGCCTTGACCAACGATGATGCTGGATAGAATCGGAATTAAGGGCAGTACACACGGTGTAAAGGTCAGCAGTAACCCCGTGACGAAAGCGGCAGCGAAAAATGCGATCAGGTTGCGCGCTGATAATGCCCCTTTAGCTTGGTCCTTAGTCTTGGTGTTCACGAAGCCGGGGAGTTCAATCGTGCGGATTGTGCTCATGGGTGCATAGCAAATGCCCTTTTCGGCACAGCCCTGAAAATTGACGGTCACGCTGAGCGCGTCAGCCATCAGACTATTTCTTTCGATGGGCACAATGATGCTACGGCTAATGAGGTAAACATCAACAGCACCAAAATAGGGGTCCTGTTTTACAGTGCCTGGCGGCAGGTCGAATGCGCGAACCTGTGCATTACCTTGCACAATCTGGAAAGCGATTTTGTCACGATATAGGTAGTACCCCGGTGCGATCTTGAAATGTACCGCCAGAGCGTTTTCACCAGCGATCTCGATCTCTACNTGAAATGCATCCTCGGGATCGAGGAATTCCTGGACATCACCAGTGGTGGTGCCCAGCAATGTCTGCAATGCAGTCACGCTGCCCCCAGTGCTGGACGACTCCGAACCCGTCTTGACTGAACCAGAGCGCTGATCGTTGGGTAATGACGACGTCGTGACGGGTACGTTTATCTGGACACGTTGTGTAATCGGTGGATAACAAACGCCGACCGGTTTGTTACAGCCTTGACCTGCCGCCAATAGGACCAATGTACCCTCGACAAAGTGATCTCTATCCAACGGCAGAGCGATGCGAACTGAATCTGTGTAAGTCTCGACCTCGCCAAAATACTCATCGTGTTTGATGGTCCCGGCAGGATATCTGGGGTCACCGAGAACGGCTTGAACCGGTTCAGCTGTAAAGCCAAATTTACTGCGATACATATAATAACCCTCAGCGATCGTCCATACGGCCTCGATCGTGTTCGGGTTGACCAGTGAGGCGTGGAACTTGAAGGCTTCTTCAGCGGGAAGGAGTTTGCTGTCCTGCTGCGCTACCCCAGTCAATGGTGATAGCATTACTGATAACAGNAGGAGCAGGGCNGTTATCGTTTGCATGAGTAAATCGAGACAATCGNGTTGAGNGGTTACGCTGTACAAATCATCTTGGCGCGGTAGACGTCGAGCATTGTTACCACCCGACTATGTGTCCTGGGNTATTGTAGCGACCCAGNCCGATGAGTGTCTGGCAATCGACNACACTTGGCGTCCACAATCGAATTAAGTTGCTGTTGAGTCAAAACGTGCCACCTAGACCTTAACTGTGCCCATAATTTTTCTGATTTTTCTCGCGGTCCCATTGGTTGAGATTTTTTTGTTGATCAAGATGGGGAACGTCATTGGGGCACCGTGGACCATCGCACTGGTTGTCCTCACGGCGNTGGTGGGTGCTTGGCTGGTCCGGCTGCAGGGCCTGTCTNCCCTGAACCGTGTCCGTGAGAGTGCAGCGCGCGNTGAGTTGCCGGCACTCGAATTGCTGGAGGGTTTGTTTCTTCTTGCTGCAGGCGCATTGTTACTCACGCCGGGGTTTTTTACNGATATCGTGGGGTTTGCGTGCTTGACGCCGCCACTCCGACGGTTGCTAATCCGGCTGGCTGTCCGGCGGTTTGGTCCAATCTATCCGGCATCGACCTCCGTGGATTCCACGCAAGGTAATTCCAGCATTGAAACNGACTATCGCCGGCTGGATGATTGAGTGGCAAAGGCCTACTTGACAGGGAGCTGAAACCAGCTATCATTAGCACTCAATGGGGGTGAGTGCTAGTTGTACCGCATACTCACCCCTTTGTTGTCATCCATCAATACTTTAGGAGATTTAGGTAATGAAGATTCGACCGCTTCACGACCGCGTCGTTGTGCGACGACTCGAAGAAGAGCGTACGAGCGCCGGCGGAATCGTGATTCCCGATAGTGCTGCGGAAAAACCGATGACGGGCGAAGTTTTGTCGACCGGTAACGGTAAAGTTCAGGAGAACGGCGAGCGGCAGTCACTGGACGTCAAAGCAGGAGATAAGGTGCTTTTTGGCAANTACTCCGGTACCGAGGTAAAAGTTGACGGTGAAGAAGTTTTAGTCATGCGTGAGGACGATATCATGGGAGTTATCGAGGGTTAAGCCTACCGATCACTCGGACCGTTGAACATCAACACTGATTTATATCTATAAAGGAATACAGTAATGTCAGCTAAAGAAGTTAAATTCGGCGAAGCAGCCCGTGCAGCGAAGATGCGGGGTGTAAATGTCCTGTCCGACGCCGTCAAGGTGACGCTCGGGCCTAAGGGAAGAAATGTAGTACTCGATAAATCGTTTGGCGCACCTACCGTCACTAAAGACGGNGTTTCTGTCGCCAAAGAAATTGAACTTAAAGACAAGTTCGAAAATATGGGGGCACAGATGGTGAAAGAAGTAGCCTCCAAAACATCGGACGTGGCCGGTGACGGCACCACGACAGCCACCGTGTTGGCGCAGTCTATGCTGCGTGAAGGTCTAAANGCCGTNGCTGCGGGTATGAACCCAATGGACTTAAAGCGTGGTATCGACAAGGCGGTCATCGCGACCGTTGATGCGCTTCAGAGCCTCTCCAAGCCTTGTGCGGATCATAAAGAAATCGCACAGGTGGGTACCGTGTCCGCGAATTCTGATGATTCCGTCGGCAGCATCATTGCCGAATCTATGGAAAAGGTGGGTAAGGAAGGTGTGATCACCGTTGAAGAAGGCAAGACTCTGGATAATGAACTTGAGGTGGTCGAAGGGATGCAATTCGATCGTGGATACCTCTCGCCTTATTTCATTAATGATCAGGACGCGATGCAGGCGGATATGGAAAATCCGATGATTCTGATTCACGATAAGAAGATCTCAAATATCCGGGACATGCTGCCGGTGCTTGAGGCGACTGCCAAAGCCGGACGGCCGTTGCTGGTTATCGCTGAGGATGTTGATGGCGAAGCACTGGCGACTCTGGTCGTGAACAATATTCGCGGGATCGTTAAGGTCTGTGCAGTCAAGGCGCCAGGGTTTGGCGATCGCCGTAAAGCGATGTTGCAGGATCTTGCAATTCTGACCGGTGGGCAGGTAATCTCGGAAGAAGTCGGGATGAGCCTCGAAGCTTCCAGTATCGATGATCTGGGTAGTGCCAAACGTGTGCAGATCACTAAGGAAAACACCACCGTGATCGACGGTGCCGGCAGTAAGGCCGATATCGAAGGCCGGGTTAATCAGATCCGTGTCCAGATCGAGGAAGCCACCTCGGATTACGACAAAGAGAAGATGCAAGAGCGCGTCGCCAAGCTTGCCGGCGGGGTCGCCGTAATCAAGGTCGGTGCGGCAACCGAGATTGAGATGAAGGAGAAGAAAGCCCGTGTTGAAGATGCGTTGCATTCAACCCGCGCCGCAGTTGAAGAAGGTGTGGTTCCTGGCGGTGGGGTAGCTCTGGTACGGTGTTTAGGCGCACTAGAAGCTGTTAAGGGTGACAATTCTGATCAGAATGTCGGTATCGGTATCGTTAAGCGCGCCATCGAGGAACCGCTGCGCCAGATCGTTGCCAATGCTGGGGCAGAAGGCTCTGTCGTCTTAAACAATGTTGCTGGTAAAGACGGTAACTACGGTTACAACGCAGGTACTGGGGAATATGGCGATATGATAGAGATGGGTATCCTGGACCCGACCAAGGTCACTCGGGCGGCGCTCCAGAATGCAGCTTCGATTTCCGGTCTTATGATCACGACCGAAGCAATGGTTGCTGAATTACCCGAAGACAAACCGGCGATGCCACCGATGCCAGGTGGCGGTATGGACGGTA
>PCBE01000028.1 GCA_002731295.1 Acidiferrobacteraceae bacterium
TGCGATGACGCTGTCTGTTGCATACCACAGGCGACGGCTGTGGAAGGCGAATCCAACTGCGCAGATCAGCGCGACTACGGCGTAAACCATGCCGGATATTCCGATCGCAACGGGAATAAGTGTCGCCGGTAGAAGCAGTGCTGTGTAGTACGTCATCTGCCTTTTTGTGGCCTGTACCCCAGCTGCGACCGGCATCATAGGCACACCTGCTGCTTCGTAATCTCCGCGCCGATAGAGCGCAAGCGCCCAGGAATGGGGTGGTGTCCAGAGAAAGATAATGAGAAACAGTGAAAGCGCCCCGGCGTCGATACCACCCGTAACGGATGCCCAACCGACGACCGGTGGCAGTGCACCGGAAACCCCGCCAATGACGATGTTCTGGGGTGTCAGGCGTTTCAGCCAGACGGTGTAAACAAAAACATAGTAAAGAATCGTGACCAGCAAAAGCGTGGCAGATGTCAGGTTTACGTAGTAGGCCATGGATGAAACCGCTGCCAGGGCCATGATAATACCGAAGGCCAGAGCTGGACCCGGCTGCATGCGGCCAGCAGGTAATGGACGGTTCATTGTCCGGCTCATTTGTAGATCGATATCACGGTCGTACCACATATTGATCGCGCCAGCAGCACCGGCGCCAAGGGCGATAAATACGATTGCAGCGGTTGCCGTCCATGGGTCAATGCTGCCAGGTGCCAGCAACAATCCGACCAGTGCCGTAAACACCACCAGTGACATCACACGCGGTTTCATCAGGACCGCATAGTCGGCCAGGTTAAAGCGGGGTTCCGTGTGTTCGCCNGCCTTCAGCTCTGCTGAAAATCGGGTGCTTGGGGGGTTCTTAGTCTGCATCAGATGATGGTGTGAGGCCTGTGGTTACCATAGGATGAAGGCTGTCAGACGGAGTAATCGTTTGTTCAGCACAGGATTCTAACGTTTTCGGCCGACTATCTGAACCTGGATAGCCAAANCAANTCTGATAGACCCCGTCACGTACGGCATGCGGNCCGGCCAGGCGCTTTAGGGGCTCAGACGCTATCGGCCGAGCAGTTCGGTCAGNGAACCCGCNTGGGCGTTCGATATCCGTTGATCGATGTCGGCCAGGATGTCACCCAGCANCCTNGGTCCGCGATAGATAAGTCCGGTATACAGTTGAATCAGNCTCGCACCGGCGGTGAACTTTTCCCAGGCGTCGGTGGCGTTCATGATTCCGCCGACACCAATGATCGGCAGAGTGCCGCCCAGTGTGCTGGCTAATCTTGCGATCACGCGGCTGGATATTTCGTTCAGCGGCTCACCACTTAACCCCCCTTGTTCTATTGATTGGGGTACCTGGGCAGATACCCCGGGCCGGCTGACTGTTGTATTCGTGGCGATGACGGCATCTAACTCGTAGCGNGCGAGTGATTCGGCGATCCGGTCGATATCTATCTGATCNATGTCTGGGGAGATTTTGACGGCCAAAGGCGTGTAGTACCCGTGNTTGTCTGACAGTCNGGATTGCTCATCCTTGAGTTTGCCCAGAAGATTCTCGAGCGCGTCTTCGCTCTGTAAGTCACGCAGACCCGGTGTATTGGGTGATGAGATGTTCACTGCGATGTAGTCGGCGACGCCATACACCGCCCGNAGCGCGGTCAAATAGTCGTGTTCAGCATGTTCCAGCGGTGTCGCGGNATTNTTGCCNATATTAATCCCGAGTCGAACGGTGTGACGACTGCGGGCCAGGTTTGATAGGAACTGGTTAAGCCCGACACTNTTGAAGCCATTGCGGTTGATCACGCCATTGATCGTACTCAGACGAAACAACCGGGGCCTGGGATTACCCGGTTGAGCGAGCGGCGTCACAGTGCCCAATTCGACAAAACCGAAACCCAGGGCGCTGAGCCCATCCACAGCNCTGGCATGTTTGTCTAGCCCAGCGGCGACACCCACCGGGTTAGGAAANGGGATACCCATCACCGTGATCGGGTGCTGGGGTAATCGCCCACGGACCGCATCAGCCAGGAACTGGTCAAGNGGATGCATTCGCCCAGCCAAACTTAGGGCGCGTAAGGTGAACTGATGACTGGTCTCCGGCGGTAACCGGAACAGCAGGGGCCGCAGTAAGCGATAGCTGTCCACGGCTCAGAACACCTCGCTGGAATCAAGGTAACGCCACCTGCCGCGGGATAAATCTCCAAGGCCTACCCGGCCAATGCGCACACGAACCAAAGAATGAACCTTAAGTCCGACGAGATCGCACATTCGCCGTATCTGTCTTTTGCGCCCTTCCTGAAGTACCAAATTCAGGGTCCGATCGTCCGTCTGTGTGATCTGGACCGGCTTCAGAAGATGCCCGTCCAGTGTCAGTTCTCCCTGCATCTGGACGAGCGCGGCAATAGGTACCCGCTCGGTTAAGCGGATCACGTATTCTTTCTCGACTTGTGAATTTGGACTGATGAGTTGCCGTGCAACTTGGCCATCCTGAGTCAGGACAAGCAGACCGCTGGAGTCAATATCGAGTCGACCAGCAACATGCAGGGTTTTTGCGGGAGGAAGCTCTCGGGGCATCTGACCTTCAAGGCGCTGAAAATTTTTCCGTGTAATCAGCGAAGCGGCTTCCTGGTAGCCTTTTTCCGGCTGGTTCGAAACCACGCCTGGCGGCTTGTTGAGCAGTACGGTCACAAGACGCGAACGCTCTCTCTGAATTTCTGGCGCTAAAGCAATGCAGACGGTTGGATCGAATCGAGAGCCCAGGCGGTCGATGACTTGGCCATTAACAAGAACCTTGCCCTGTTCGATCAGGCGGTCAGCCTCCCGGCGTGAACACAGCCCACGTTCGGCCATCAGTTTCGACAATCGGATACCGCTCATGTTCAGTGCGGTGTGCCAGCTGCAGTCATCAATTGCCGATGATGTTCCTTAAGAACTGTTCGGCAGTCTGTTGTGCATTACCGGTATAACGCGCAGGTGTCAGTTGATTTAGTTCATCTCTGACGTCCTGAGGTAGAGACAGGCCATCAATGAACTCTCTGAGCGACTCAGCGGTGATCTCTTTACGGCCTCGAGTCAGCGCTTTGAGTTGCTCATAGGGTTGGGCGATGCCGTGTCGGCGCATGACTGTCTGTACAGCTTCGGCGAGCACCTCCCAGGCTTTGTCCAGATCATCCAGCAGTCGATCGGGATTCACCTGGAGTTTCTTGAGGCCGCGTTCGGAGGAATCGAGCGCGAGTACCGAGTAACCCAGTGCGCTGCCAAGATTACGGAGCACGGTTGAATCACTTAAGTCTCTCTGCCAGCGGCTGATAGGTAGCTTTTCGGCAAGATGTCCCAGTATTGCATTTGCAAGACCAATGTTGCCTTCGGAGTTCTCGAAATCTATCGGGTTAACTTTATGTGGCATGGTGCTGGAGCCGACTTCACCGTCCTTCAGGCGCTGACTGAAATAGCCGAGCGAGATGTAGCCCCATAGATCACGATCGAGGTCCAGCACGATCAGGTTTAGCCGTATCAATGCATGGCACAGTTCTGCGATACAGTCATGTGGTTCAATCTGTGTGGTCAAAGGCTGATTCTGGATACCGAAGGATTCCACCACATTGCGTGATAATGCTGGCCAGTCGACATCAGGGTACGCAGCGAGGTGCGCATTGTAGTTACCGACAGCACCATTCATTTTCCCATACAGCGGCACGTCTGCTATTTTCTGTTGTGCTGTCAGCAAACGGGCCGTTACGTTGGCCAATTCCTTACCGAGCGTAGTCGGGCTCGCTGTCTGGCCGTGGGTTCTGGAAAGCATGGGTTGCCCTGCAGTTGATCTAGCCAGCTCAGACAGGTCCTGAACCATTTGGTCGATCAGCGGCAGCAGGACATTGTTTCTGCCTTTATCCAGCATAACAGCATAAGCCAGGTTATTGATGTCCTCCGATGTGCAGGCAAAATGGATGAATTCAGAGATTTGTTGAAGCTCCGGCTTGCTGCTAATCGCTTCCTTGAGAAAATATTCCACGGCCTTTACATCATGATTGGTTCTGGATTCGATCGCCTTGACCTGTTCTGCGTCGGTTACGGAAAAGTCAGCAACAATATGATCGAGGAATGCACAGGCATCATCAGTAAGTGGGGGTACTTCCTGGATTTGCGGTGTACGGGCAAGTTGTTCAAGCCACCGCACTTCAATCTCAACACGGTGTTTGATCAATCCGAATTCGCTGAACAGATCTTTGAGGGGAGCCAGACGGCTGGCATAGCGGCCATCAAGGGGCGACAGGGCCTTCAGGGCCGTGATCGTCTGTGATGAAGATTCTGAGACAGTCATTGAGCCGATCGGGTCAGCATCAGGCGCGGGAATACTAACACAACAGCGGATTTTATCAGTTGAACAAACCTCTGCAGCCGATAGATTGGTGACCCGTTCACTGCCTTCGCAGGCTTCCGCTACTCAGCAGTATCGCGATCCAGCGGCTCCTGGGATCGTTCTCCAGTGCGATTTTTACCAGCATGGTCAAAGGTGCTGATAAGAACATGCCGACCGGGCCGAAGACCCACCCCCAGAAGATCAGTGACACGAACACAACCAGTGTCGAGAGGCCCAGGCCCCGCCCCATGAAGCGGGGTTCTATCAGGTTACCAACCACAAGGTTTATCGCAAGGAAACCGACGGCCACCAGCAGTGCGTCTTGCACACCTGCATCGAGAAAGGCCAGGAACACCACCGGGACCGCAGCGATGATTGAGCCAACATAAGGTACGAAATTCATGAAAAAGGCGATCGATCCCCAGAGCACAGCAAAATCAACACCTAGGAAAAAGAGCCAGGCCGTGACGATCACCCCTGTAATCAGACTGGTGAGGGATTTGATCACCAAGTATTGCTTCACAGCGCTCAGGAATTCAGACAGCCTTTCCAGAGTGGTATCGGGGTCGGAGAGGATTGCGCGGATCTTGGTGGGTATCGTGGATGCTTCGACCAAAAGAAACACAACGGTGAAAAAAATCAGCAAGCTGTCACCCACGATCCTGCCGAGGCTGCCGACCAATCCACCGATAATCTGGGCAACTGCCTTGGGATCAACGACCGCGAACTCGCCACCGGTGAATCCCGTTAGCTGATGGCGGGCGGCCCAGTCACTCAGCAGCGTGATGGCAGTACGCAGCTTGTTTTCATAGGCTGGGAGCAGAGCGCTGAACTGGTCTACGGAGGAACTGATTAGTGAACCGACGGTCAGGATGAAACCTGCGAGCATGAGTAGAATGAGACCCAGCGCAGCCCATTTGGGCACGCCTTTGCCAGTCAGCCATAGCATGAACGGTGTTGTAATTATGGCGATGAACAGGGCCATTAGCAGCGGAACAATAATGGTACTGGCGGCTTTAAGACCCGCAATCACGATCACTAGTGAAGCCAGAACGAGTAGTACACGAGTGCCTGTGCTGGACATGATTAGTATTTTGGCTGTGATTGTTTTAGCCATACTGGCCTGTCGGCCGCAACGAATCAGGAATTCTGACCAGGTTGGAGCCTACAGACCGTAACACAGGCAGGTTCGTTGTTACGGTTAGTCCAAGTGAGTCATGGACTTTCGACATTGTTTTTCGATGCTGTCCAGTTCCTTAAGTGTAACTTCGATATCGTCCCGCTGCTGCTTAAGCGTCTTTCGTCGTACACTGATTTTTTCGATGAAATACTGTAACTGCCCCACCTCACCGGGTTCCGAGTCGTACATATCGATGATGTCGCCGATCTCGCTGAGCGAGAAGCCCAATCGCTTCCCGCGCAGAATCAGTTTGAGGCGTACACGGTCCCTGCTGGAGTAGACGCGTTGCCGCCCTTGACGGTGTGGCTCGAGTAATCCTTCGTCTTCATAAAATCGGATGGCACGCGTGGTGACATCGAATTCCTGGGAAAGTTCGGATATTGAGAATTGCTCTTGGGCGGGGTCGCCTTGCTGCCCGTTTTCTTTCAATAGAAGCATATTTAGAGTATAGCTTTAATTGACGTTTACGTAAACGGAAACTAAAATGATCAACCGTCCCACACCTGTCCGGCCCAATACTCATGAGTCAGGCTGCTGTTACTTCGGAACGACCACTGGCGCCGTTGCCTGAACCGGATTACCGCATCCGATTCATCACCGCAGCAAGTCTGTTTGATGGCCATGATGCGTCGATCAACGTCATGCGGCGCATTCTTCAGTCTTCCGGCGTGGAAGTCATCCACCTTGGGCACAACCGGTCGGTCCAGGAAATTGTTGATGCGGCCGTAGAAGAAGATGCGCAGGGCATCGCTGTCAGTTCCTACCAGGGTGGCCACACCGAGTTTTTTAAGTACATGATTGACATGCTGACACAGCGGGGGCGTGCAGATATTCGGGTATTCGGCGGTGGCGGTGGGGTGATTGTTCCTGCTGAGATTCAGGAACTTCAGGATTACGGTGTGTGTCGGATTTATTCGCCTCAGGACGGACACGCATTAGGCCTACAGGGCATGATCGATGACATGATCGAAAGGGCCGATTTCTATCCCGCCAGACAGACAATTCAAGACGTCGGTCAGCTGGACGGCATATCGGTCGAAGATCTTGCAAGAGTCATTACGGCACTTGAAAACGAGACTGCATCGGCATCGTTTGTTGACGAATTGCGTACTGCAGCCAGCGAGAACAAAATTGCTGTCCCGGTGCTTGGAATTACCGGAACTGGTGGGTCTGGTAAGTCGTCACTGACAGATGAGCTTATCCTGAGATTACGGTTTGAATTCGGTGATTCACTCAGAATTGCAATATTGGCGATAGATCCATCTCGTCGAAAAACTGGCGGTGCCCTTCTGGGTGATCGGATCCGGATGAATGCGATCGAAGGTGCTTCGGTTTTCATGCGTTCTCTGGCAACGCGTACTTCGGGACTGGAACTCCCGTCGCAACTGCCTGAGATCATCGAAGCAACCAAGCGCGCAGGCTTTGGGCTGGTGATAGTTGAAACCCCCGGGATCGGCCAAGGTGATTCCGGGATCGTACCGCTGGTCGACTGCTCACTCTACGTGATGACACCAGAATTTGGTGCTGCAACCCAGCTTGAGAAGATCGACATGTTGGACTATGCCGATTTTGTCGCGATCAACAAGTTCGATCGTACGGGTGCCGAAGACGCTTTGCGGGATGTACGTAAACAGACACAGCGTAACCGGCAAGCGTTTGACCAATCTCTCGATCAGATGCCCGTCTATGGCACGATGGCGTCCAACTTTAACGATCAAGGCGTGACTTCGCTTTATAACCAGTTGTTTGTGGTGCTCGAACCCTTAGGTTTGCCTGCACGCCGCCCGGACCGGGAACCTGTGGTATCCACAGGATCTAATCAACGCGGTATTGTGCCTGCATCCCGCCAGCGTTACCTTTCTGAAATTGCAGAAGCGGTCCGGTCTTACCGGGATACGGCTGCGCGACAGGCCCAGGTTGCTCGCGAATATCAGCAGCTGCAGGCCGGTATCCGGATGTTGGGGGAACAGGGCAAGAATACTGATGAACTGCAGCAACTCGCAGCTGAGCGGGAAAAGGCACTGAGTGAAGATTCTCAACTACAGTTACAGGCATTCCCCAAGCTGATCGAGGATTACTCGGGTTCATCTCTGGTTTATTCAGTTCAAGGCCGAGATATCAGCCAGCCACTGACTCACACCTCTTTGTCTGGTACGAAAGTACCCCGCGTCAGTCTGCCGCGCTATCAGGACCACGGCGACATTCTCCGCTGGTTAATGTTGGAAAATATACCCGGCCGGTTTCCGTTTACCGCGGGTGTTTTTCCGTTCAAGCGGGAAAACGAAGATCCTACCCGTATGTTTTCTGGTGAAGGGGATGCATTCAGAACGAATCGCCGATTTCACTACCTGTCCAGAGATACGGTGGCGAAACGACTGTCTACGGCTTTTGATTCCGTGACTTTATATGGCGCTGATCCTGCGCAAAGACCGGATATTTATGGAAAGGTCGGTACTTCCGGTGTGTCCATTGCAACGCTTGATGACATGCGGGCTTTGTACGATGGTTTCGACCTGTGTAACCCAGAAACATCCGTCTCCATGACTATCAACGGGCCTGCACCAACAGTGCTCGCTTTTTTCCTGAATACGGTAATCGATCAGCAGGTGGAGCAATTCCAGTCGGACAATGGGCGAGAGCCGGACGAATCGGAGTACCAGCATCTTTTTTCCTGGTCCCTTGAGAATGTTCGCGGCACCGTGCAGGCAGACATTCTCAAGGAAGATCAAGGTCAGAATACGTGTCTTTTTTCAACCGATTTCAGTTTACGGATGATGGGAGATATACAACAGTATTTTATCGACAACGGTATTGGTAATTTTTACTCGGTATCGATATCGGGTTATCACATCGCGGAAGCTGGTGCGAACCCGATTACCCAACTGGCACTGACACTGGCCAATGGATTTACCTATGTCGAGGCCTATCTTGCACGGGGAATGAGTGTTGATCAGTTTGTACCGAATTTCTCGTTTTTCTTCTCAAATGGTATGGATCCGGAATACACGGTTATGGGGCGTGTCGCGAGGCGGGTCTGGGCGATTGGAATGCGCGATCGCTATGGGGCGAATGAGCGCAGTCAAAGACTTAAATACCATATCCAGACGTCAGGACGCTCTCTTCATGCACAGGAGATGAGTTTCAACGACATCCGCACAACACTGCAGGCGTTAATTGCAGTTTACGATAACTGCAACAGTCTGCACACCAATGCCAATGATGAGGCAGTAACCACGCCCAGCGAAGACTCAGTTCGTCGGGCACTGGCGATACAGATGGTCATCAACAGGGAATGGGGTCTGGCAAAAAATGAAAACCCGAGCCAGGGCAGTTTTGTGATCGAGGAACTGACTGACCTGGTAGAGGAGGCTGTGCTTGCAGAGTTCGATCGAATTACAGATCGAGGAGGTGTACTCGGTGCCATGGAGACCGGTTATCAGCGAGGTAAGATTCAGGAAGAGTCACTGTACTATGAGCACCGTAAACACGATGGTAGTTATCCGATTGTTGGTGTGAATATGTTCTTGGGTCCGGAAACCGACAATAGTGAGACAACGGAACTGGCGCGGGGAACAGAGTCAGAAAAGAAAAGCCAGCTTACACGGCTAGCTGAATTCCATACACGAAATGAAGGATCTTCGGTTAAGGCACTTGACGCGGTACAACGTGCTGTACTGGAAGGCCAAAACGTTTTTGCTGAATTAATGTGCGCTGCACGGGTCTGTTCGCTTGGGCAGATCACTGAAGCCTTATTTGAGGTTGGTGGCAAGTACCGTCGTAACATGTAGAATTCCCGGTCGCAGTCTCGATCCAGTCTTCTTTTGTTCTGCTCTGGCCGTTGTGTCGGCTTTAAGGAGAAATTTAACTTCTGCTCATAATGTTAAGGAGTTGTTGCGTGAATCAATCGATAAATCGGATGCGATCAAATGTGCTGATTCTTGCCTGCTGCCAGGCTCTGACCATGTCTGGGAGTTCGTTGATTATTCTGACGGCTGCACTCGTCGGCACTGTTCTGGCGCCTCACCCTCAGTGGGCGACACTGCCGGTGGCCTGTATGTTTACCGGTACTCTGATTGCGACTTTTCCGGCCTCGATGCTAATGAAACGAATTGGCCGACGTGCTGGTTTTTATGTCGGTCTGATGATTGGGTTGATCGGTGCGATCATTGTCACCACCGGGGTTACAACCGGGATCATTGATGGGGGGTTCTTCTATTTTTGTATTGGTTCTCTGCTGATTGGTGTGGTCAATGCTTTCGGCCAATACTACCGGTTTGCGGCTTCGGATGTTGCGACATCTGAATTTCGTAGCCGGGCAATTTCCTGGGTTTTGGCCGGGGGGGTCGTGGCTGCATTTATCGGTCCTGGAATCGCGATCTGGACTTGGGACATGGTTGCAACTGTGCCTTACGCCGGGAGCTATTCCATGCTCGTCGGACTGTATGCCATCTCAATGTTACTTCTGTTTTTTGCCCGGTTTCCTATGCCCACGATAGAGGAACGTTCAGGAGCCACCCGCCCACTGTCACAAATTATCAGGCAACCGGAGTTCTTCGTTGCGGTCATCGGCGCTACGGTTGCTTACGGTTCGATGAATCTGATCATGGTTTCAACGCCGGTAGAAATGCAAGGCTGCGGTTATCTTCTGCCTGACTCGGCTTCGGTGATTATGTGGCATATCCTGGCTATGTTTGCGCCGTCCTTTGTTACGGGACACCTGATTCGACACTTTGGAGTCACTCGCATTATGGTGACGGGGACTTTACTGTTAGCGGTGTGCGTCACGATCAATCTCAATGGTTCGAGCTTGATTCACTTCGCGGCAGCCCTGATCGCTTTGGGGCTTGGGTGGAACTTTCTGTTTGTCGGTGGTACTACACTGCTTACCGATGCCTATCGGCCAGCCGAAAAAGCAAAAACACAAGGCTTAAATGACTTGATCATGTTTAGTACCGTCGCAATGACCGCGTTGAGTTCCGGACTGTTGCACCACCATTTCGGTTGGGCGACCATTAACTTGGCGGTGATCCCGGCCATTGTGCTGGCTTTTGTAGCGACGCTATGGCTCGACCGCAGGCGTCGTCGACTGATGCAACATCGGACCGTGTGAAATCGACCCTACTATTCTATTTATGAGGATTGGTTCGGGGTGCTATTGCATTAGCATCCCCGCTGCCATTGAGATCCGGTTTTCTACGGCTAATGCCGAATATTTATTTGGAAAAAAGACTGGTGGTGTCCAGTAGGGTGTCGGCATTAATCACTGCATGGTAAGTCGGAGGCGCGTCGGCTTTTCTTGTGGCTTTTTTAATGATGGCTGCCAGATTGGGTTTCTTATCGGCAGGCGTCTCACCTTTACCAATACCCCCACCGAACTCAACAAAAGTATTAAGGCCACTGTCCAGTGCGCTGATAAGGTTTTCGTGCCAGCGTACAGGATTAGTTAACTGCCAGAACAGGCGTGATTTGATGATGTCTGGATCGTCATCATGAAACCCGCCTGTGTAGTTTGAGAGCACACGAATCTGAGGTGGTATCAGTGGAGCTTTGTCGAGGATGAGTCGGAATCGACGTGCAGCTTCAACCATATAGTATGTGTGAAATGCCCCTTCCGTTTTGAGTCGGGAACTGCGCTTCTTGGGAAATTGTTCAGTTAGTTCGCCGACCAGTTTATCCAGATCTTCGGAAAGGCCACCCACAACGGTTTGGTCAGGCAGATTACAGGCTGCAATGCTGGAGAAGTGTTTTTCTGCCAGCAACTCAGCCTCTTTGAGTCCAAGCGGAAGTGCCTCCATTTCTCCAGCACCATAGTTTCCCATCAGCGTACCGCGGTGGTGGACAAGGTTCAGTGCGGTTTTGAATTCCAGCGCCCCGGCAGCAACCAGTGCGGTGTATTCACCCAAGCTGTGTCCGGCGGACGCTTCGGCCGAAATCGGTCTGGCCAGGAGTTCCTGGAATATACGCAGGCAGGCAACAGAGTGAGTCAGGAGTGCCGGCTGCGTATAGCGGGTGAGGTGGATTTGTTCTTGTGGGTCTTCGAAGGACAATGCCGCCATGTCATAGCCGAGGATCTCTGAAGCTTCATGATAGGTTTGACGTACACAGTCGTATGCCTGATAAAGGTCCTGGCCCATTCCAAGGTACTGGGAACCCTGGCCGGGAAATAGAAACAAAATTCGTTGATTTGGATAATTCATGATGAGAGTTTGAGTTGATAACGAAAAATACAGGCACTGATGTCTCGTAGAACTTCGGGGGTGTCATTTTAATGGCTAACGTGGCCGTCTGCTTGGCACCAGATCATGAAGGCACGGCATGATAGTGTTGGGCTGTCGGTACACAAAAAAAACCCATCACGGAGGGCGCGATGGGCCAATAAAGAAGGTCAACCTTAAGGACATCTGGAAAGTATAATTCTGTTTAAAATAGTATCTTTAGAAAGAAAGCTTGTCAATCAGCACGAAGTGTAAAATCTGTCACACAGCTCGTGATTTGGATGGTGGTCTGGCGGACAAATGTCATTGCTTAGGAAACCCAGACCGGTAGAGTTGTGTTGTTGGCTGGTCAGCGCCTGTTGTTTGCTGTTCAAGCGATCCTGTTTACGTGAGCCCGTGTAATACCTTATGCTGAACTGATGCCGATCTATATTGCAAGGCACGGTCAGACCGATTGGAATCTCCTGGAGAAGTGGCAATCGACAACGGATGTACCGCTGAACAAAACTGGATATCGACAGGCTGAAAATCTCAGGGATAAACTTTCAGAGCAGGGTGTTCGCTTTAGCGCCGCAATGACATCGCCACTGGTTCGTGCTGTCGAGACAGCGAAAGTACTGCTTCAAGGGAGTCATGTGATCGCGCAGGACAATTTAGCTCTGATCGAACTCGACATGGGGGATTACGAAGGACGCAAGGAAAAAGATGTACGGGATTTGTTGGGAAATGAAAAATATAATCAATGGCGATCAACCATGATGCGCGTTCCCGCGCCCGGTGGGGAGAGTATCACTGATGTCGCCTACCGTTTGCAGCCCGTTGTCACTTGGCTGGGCCAGCAGATCGGCAACGTACTGATCGTGGGTCATCAGTACGTCAATATGGCGCTCAAAGCGCAACTCTCTAATCGATTTGACAGTGGTGATCTTCTGGAATTCAAACAGGCCAACGATGAAATAGATATCTGGGATCATCAGTCCCGTCGGTCGATTGGCCTGATCAAATTAGATAATTCTTGATAGCGACCACTTACGAGTTTGATCCCCAGGCTGCTGTCGCGCATCTGCGCCATGTTGACCGGGGCATGGACCGACTGATCGAGCAGGTTGGGCCGTTAGAGCTGCCGGTTAAGCGAAGTCGTTCCGTTTTCGAGTATCTAGTCCGGAGTATCGTCTATCAGCAGTTGAGTGGTAAGGCGGCGGCGACGATTCACGCGCGTTTATTAGCGTTGTTTCCGAATCGCCGTATCGATTCGGATCGGTTGCTGAAAATGACGGATAACAGACTTCGGAGTGCTGGGTTGTCGCATTCCAAATGCCTGGCGTTAAGAGATCTGGCCGCTAAGGCCCACTTGCGGGAGCTACCCACAACTCGTCAACTGCAACGACTAGCCGACCAGGAGATCATTGATCGTTTGACGCAAATCCGGGGGATTGGGCCGTGGACAGTACAGATGCTGCTGATTTTTTATCTGGGTCGACCTGATGTATTGCCCGTCGGGGATCTGGGTGTGCGCAAGGGCTACCAGCAGCTCAGAGGATTTAAAATTCTTCCGGATCCGGACAAGCTGGAAAGAGCAGGGCAACGATGGCGTCCCTACCGGTCGGTTGCAACTTGGTATCTTTGGCGCGCTCTGGATATTGTGCTACCGACGGGCTGACTAGGACTCAGCCGTTTGCCGTACCCTTATTTGCCATCAGCATGTGATACCGAGTCAGGAGGAGTTCCTCACTTTCAGTACGTTCCGGATCGACAATAATACATTCAACGGGACAGACCTCGACGCACTGTGGGGTCTCGAAGTGTCCAACACATTCGGTACAGTGATGCGGTTCGATTTCGTAAATTTCTTCTCCCTGGTAGATGGCATCATTTGGGCACTCAGGCTCGCAAACATCGCAATTGATGCATTCATCTGTAATTATCAGTGCCATAAGAGATGTCTCGATACAAAACGTACACAATACACCGATTGAGTATTGGTCAGGCGGGCTCTTTCTCTGCTAATTTGCGGGTCAGCGCTTCGTTGACGGCAGGATCAAGAAACTGACTCACGTCACCGCCCATTGAGGCGATCTCCTTCACCAGGGATGCCGATAGAAAGGTGAATTGCTCCGAAGGCGTCAGGAATACGGTTTCCACGTTGCTGTCGAGTCTTCGGTTCATGGCTGCAAGTTGAAATTCGTATTCAAAATCTGAGACTGCGCGCAGTCCTCGCAACACCACCGATGTGTTGTGTTCATGCACACAATTAACCAACAGTCCCGAGAAGCTAGACACGCTCACGTTGTCAATATGTGAGAGGACTTTTTGAGTCAGTTGGAGGCGCTCCTCGACGGAAAACAAGGGAGCTTTTGCTGTGCTGGCAGCGATCGCGACAACCACATGCTCGAACATCCGACTGGCGCGTTCAGCAAGGTCGATATGTCCGTTGGTTATGGGATCGAACGTACCTGGATAAAGTGCTCTGGTGGTCATAGATTCTGGTTTTCTGATACCGATTAGGGTAAGTTCGTAATTATAAATCTAATCTTCTTGCTAGNGANTACTTGGGAGAGATCATGGAGACAGTTAATTTTACCAGTATGGCGCAGGGGACGCGTGCGGAATACGAGTTGTTGGACCGGTATGAGGCAGAATTTACCGACTCTCTGGCGCGCAGGATACTCGAACACCTTGAGCAGCTTGATGGTTCGATTTCTGGTTACAAGGTCAGCCGACTCGAGCACTGCCTACAGTCAGCGACTCGCGCACATCGCGCAGGAGAGCCGGAAGAAGTTGTAGTTGCAGCTCTGGTTCATGATATTGGTGACATGATTGCGCCGTTTTCCCACAGCGAATTGGCGGCGGCAGTACTGCGTCCTTTCGTGTCCGAGAAGATTTACTGGATTGTCAAGCATCACGGTTTATTCCAGATGTATTACTTTGCACACCATCTGGGTGGTGATCGGAATGCCCGCGATCGTTACCGAGATCATCAGTGGTACGATGACGCTATTCGATTCTGTGAGTTCTATGATCAGAACTGTTTTGATCCTGACTATGACTCCGAACCACTTGCGTTCTTTGCACCCATGGTGGAACGGCTATTTAGGCGAGAGAATATCCATGATTTTGAGACTGATGTACGTTACGGTGATCGCGCCGTTGCTTGATTTTCCCGCACTGACTGTCATGNGTTCTAGCAAAGAGAGCCCAGTTTATCGGTATCGTCAGATCAACCCATCGAGTTGATCGCTAAACGTGATCTGAAATAGGCGACAACTGACTTGACCGGCATGACCACTGCGCAGTTCTTCCCAATGTTTGGGATAGGTCAGTTTNAGGCGGCGCTCGGTCTCGACATACACCATCGTACCTGGCGCCAGTTGGTGAGACTGCAGACGCGCGATTGAACGACGAGCCAGGTCGCTGTTGTAAGGCGGGTCCAGAAAGACAATATCGAATGCCTGNTTATTGCTGCCCAGCCATTCCAGCGCGTCTTCACAATACACTCTGATCTGGTGCGCACCCAGGCGCTCACGGTTTTTGTTGATTTCCTCGTAGCATTGCCGATTATTGTCGANCAATACGACCTGTGCTGCNCCCCTGGAGGCGGCTTCGAACCCCAGNGCACCACTGCCACAGAATAAATCCAAACAACNCGCACCTTCTATNACNGGGGCAAGCCAGTTGAAAAGTTTTTCGCGAATAGCATCTGGGGTTGGACGAAGATCCGCNCCGCCCTTGAANTACAANGTATGCCGCTTCCATTGNCCNCCGATGATNCGCANGCGTCCNCGGTTACGTTGGAGAGGGGCGTTCTTAGTCCGNGGCATGGTGNGNTCGAGTCAGCGACAGTGCTCAATGATACGATATAGAGCAGTGGTTNATGATNAATGTTGTGTANTGTGGAGTANTGATGCCTGAGTCAGATGAAACCAGNGGGCTTTTTNCNCGTCTCAAAAAGACACGGGAATCGNTTGCTGCGAATCTNTCGGGNTTGTTNGGANCTGGATCAGCAGTGCTNGATGANGCAGCTTTTGANGACCTGGCGGATCAGCTCATCCTGGCGGANCTAGGTGTTGAGGNCAGTACTCAGATCGTAGCGNNCNTACGACGNCAGGCTGTTTCCACNCGAGTCGAGACGAAAGAACAATTGAATTCGGTNCTTAGAATNCANTTGNTGGAGATCTTGCAACCCTCGGTTCGGTCACTTGANNTGCCTGCAGCCTCAGNCAAACCGTGGGTGGTGGTTATGGTCGGGGTNAACGGAGTCGGTAAGACAACAACNGCGGCCAAACTCGCNCACTGGTTNACCCANCAAGNCCTCAAAGTTATGTTGGGTGCCTGTGATACNTATCGAGCTGCNGCTATAGANCAGTTGCAGGTCTGGGGNCAGAGGNTTGCTGTACCAGTTATNGCTCAGCAGCGTGGCGCCGATGCAGCGGCTGTTGCCCACGATGCTTTGAGTTCTGCGCAGGCTCGTTCTGTCGATGTTCTAATAATTGACTCTGCAGGTCGGCAGCACGTTAATACTGAACTGATGGAACAGTTACAGAAGATGAATCGGGTAATCCAGCGTCTGGATGACAGTGCCCCACACGAAATTCTGCTGGTCGTAGATGCCGCAACCGGTCAGAACGCACTGGCACAGGTTGGTGCTTTTGCAGCGTCGGTCGGGGTCACTGGACTGTGTGTGACTAAGCTCGATGGCACTGCCCGGGGCGGGGTCCTGGTGGCACTGGCGCAGAAATTCCAGTTACCGATTTACTTTGTCGGTGTCGGTGAGTCGGTTGAAGATTTGCGTCCGTTTGACGCTGAAACGTTTGTGACTGCACTGATCGGTGATGGTGGATAAACTCAGGCATCTCAGCTAGGTGATAGATTATCTGACTAAGTGGCTTTATCTATTTGAAAAATCAAGTAAATAGTAAATACGATTGATGAATATTATGTTAGCACTCTGTGTAGAAGAGTGCTAAAATAGCGGTATCTTATGAACTTGGAGTCGCTATGACCCAGACATTACCCATTGCATTGGATGTTGGCCCTGCCCAGGGATTATCACGCTACCTGCAGGCTATCAACGACGCCCCCATGCTTTCACAACAAGAAGAGAAAGATCTAGCTCGACGCTACAGCGAGGGAGAGGATCTCGAAGCAGCGCGCCTGCTGGTGTTTTCGCATCTTCGTTATGTCGCCTCAATTGCCCGAGGATTTACTGGCTATGGTCTACCGCTCGCCGATCTGATTCAGGAAGGTAACGTTGGACTGATGAAGGCTGTGAAACGTTTCGATCATGACAGAGACGTGCGACTGGTTTCTTTTGCTGTGCATTGGATCAAGGCTGAAATTTATGAATATGTGGTTCGTAACTGGCGGATGGTCAAAGTTGCGACAACCAAAGCGCAGCGAAAACTGTTCTTTAACCTGCGGAAAAATCGAAACAGACTGGGTTGGATGAAGCAGGATGAAATCGATGCCATGGCCGAGGACCTCAATGTCGATACCTCAACAGTGCGAGAAATGGAAGGCCGAATGACCGGTGCCGATATCGCCTTTGATGTGGATACTACCGACGACGACGAAAGCACATTCTGGGCACCTTCTGAAACTCTGAGCGACTACAGTGCAGATCCTGGAACATTGACGCTCAAAGCAGACGAGGCACGGGTAAGGCAACAGCAACTTGATACAGCACTTGATGTCCTCGATGAGCGTAGCCGCGACATCATTCAATCGCGCTGGCTTGCCGAGAGTGGCAAGAAGACCACACTAGNGGATCTTGCTGAACAGTACGGTGTATCGGCTGAACGTATNCGTCAGATCGAAAAAAGAGCATTAAAGCAGATGTACTCAGCAGTGAGTACCTGAACGGCTCCGTAGCGCCAGCTTGTAAGAAAGCCCCCCCAGTGGGGGCTTTTTTTGCCGTATGACGGTGTATGGGTAGCGTACTGTTATAATTGACGCATCAGCTGTAGGTTAGCCAGCGTTATCCCCCCGCTGTTTTACTAAGGACCACCAACCGTGATCAGCGACAAGATCAAAAAGATCGTACTTGCCTATTCTGGTGGGCTTGATACCTCAATTATTCTCAAGTGGCTGCAGGATCAGTATGACTGCGAAGTGGTGACATTTACAGCAGACCTTGGACAGCAGGAAGAAATCGAACCCGCACGTGAGAAAGCAGCAGGACTCGGGGTGAGGGAGATATACATTGAGGATGTTCGTGAAGAGTTTGCCCGTGAATATATTTTCCCGATGTTCCGTGCCAATGCAGTCTATGAGGGCGAATATATGCTCGGCACCTCCATAGCCAGACCACTGATTGCCAAGTGGTTGGTGAAAATCGCCGAATCCACAGGCGCTGATGCGATCTCGCACGGCGCGACAGGCAAAGGTAACGATCAGGTTCGATTTGAGTTGAATGCCTATGCCTTGAATCCCGAGATAAAAATTATCGCACCGTGGAGAGAATGGGAACTTGGTTCACGTGACAGCCTGGTCGCCTACGCTCATCAGCACGGGCTGCCAGTCGATGATCGTTTCTCACATTCCATGGATGCAAATCTTCTACATATCTCCTACGAGGGNGGTGAGCTCGAAGACCCGTGGGTTACGCCTGCCGACACTATCTGGCGGTGGACTGTTTCGCTCCAGGATGCGCCGAATGAGCCTGAGAATATTGAAGTCGAATTCCAACACGGTGATCCGGTNGCAATCGGTGGCGAGAAGTTGACACCGGCTGCGATCATGGAAAGACTCAACGCGCTCGGTGTCCGACATGGGATAGGTCGTGCGGATTTGGTTGAGAACCGTTATGTCGGGATGAAATCCCGAGGCTGTTACGAAACTCCAGGCGGCACCATTTTGCTTAAGGCACATCGCGCGATCGAATCGATAACACTGGACCGTGAGGTTGCACATCTTAAAGATGAATTAATGCCGCGCTACGCCAAGCTGGTCTACAACGGCTACTGGTTTTCGCCGGAACGTGAGGTGATGCAGACAATGATTGACCAGTCACAGCAGGTCGTCGATGGCCAGGTCAGACTGGAGCTTTACAAAGGAAACGTTACCGTGCTGGGNCGCCGCTCAGAAAATTCTCTGTACGATGAAACGATCGCAACATTTGAGGATGATGGCGGTGCCTACCAGCAGCGTGATGCAGAGGGATTCATAAAACTGAATGCGTTGCGAATGCGCGTTGCGACCAGTAAAGGGCGCCGGCGGAGCAGCGACTAAACCCATCCAGGCGAGCAGCCATTCGGTGACCCAGCCGCGTTTTGAATTGACCTTTCTGGCACCTAGATTCTGGGGCCACTGGCTCGTGATGCTCATGATCGCGATCTGTATCATCCTTCCTCGACGTNTGGTTTTGAAGGTGGGTGGTGCATTGGGTGATATGTTTTACCGAAGTAACGAAAAGCGACGAAAGATCGCAGAGGTTAATGTCCAGATGTGTTTTCCTGATCTTTCGGTCGATCAACGCCAGCGGATGGTCCGCCAACACTATCGACTCTATGGGCGCGCGCTCATCGATTATGGTGTGTTGTGGTGGGGGTCGACCGCCAGAATAGATAGCCTGTGCACGGTGACTGGAAAGAACATACTCAAAGACCTCGAAAAAGCCGGCCGANCGGTGTTGCTGATTACCCCTCATACGGTCGGGATAGATATGGGGGGTGCTCTTATTGCTCGGTTGATTTGCGGTGTTTCTATGATGAAAAGAACGCATGACCCGCTGCTGACATGGCGTTTGTGGCGAGGTCGTTGCCGATTCGATGCGATCATTCTGATGCGGGATCAAGGACTTCGTCGACTGGTCAAAGCCATAAAAGGTGGCAGGATTGCTTACTTGATTCCCGATGAAGATCTGGGCGATACCAACTCTGTGTTTAGCCCTTTTTTTGGTATCCCAACGGCGACAGTACCGGTCGTCGGTTGGCTGGCAAAGTTGACCGATGCTGCGGTGGTGCCCGTGTTCACCCGTATGCTCGATAATGGTCGCTACGCGTTCGACATCAAGCCGCCACTGCCCGGATTTCCGCTTGGNGATAAGCAGGCAGACGCAGCAACGGTAAATTCAGTGTTCGAAGCGGAGATNCGATCGGCGCCNGAACAGGCGCTTTGGACGTTCAAGTGGTTCAAGACACGTCCTGATAACGACGTGTCACCCTACGACTGACTTCACTATCGAAGTATAAAATGAGCNATTTTTGATTGGAACCACGTTGAAAATTCTGATCATCAAACAGACCTCCCTGGGGGATGTGCTGCATGCTACAGCTGCCCTGAGTGCNATNCGTGAAGCCTATCCGTCTGCCCATCTGACTGTATTGACGTCCACAGACGCTCAAGAACTTCTAGCGCATAACCCGAATATCGATGAACTCATTATTTTTGACCGCTATGGCGTCAAACGTGACTGGTGGANGCGACCGGGCTGGACCTTTCAACAGTTTATGCAGACTCTCAGGGCCGTACGCCTGAACGAGTACGATCTGGCCCTGGATCTTCAAGGCAGCTGGAAGACGGTGATTTTTCTTTGGGGAGCACGAGCCAGAAGACGGTTGGTTAAAGGTCGCTGGTGGTTCGCGGAGCGTTTTAGCCAGCCCNCGGTGCATGCCATAACAGAGATGGCAGGGGTGCTTGAGCTGGCTGATATTCCGCCGGGAGCAGGCAAGATGGAAGTCGAGGTCGCGCCACAGGTACAAACCGCGGTCGACCGCATATTGGATGGTCTCCCAGGGCCTGGTTCAAAACTTGCGGTGTTCAGCCCCGTGACCCGCTGGCCAACTAAGAACTGGCCTATCGCAAATTTTCTGTCACTGGCCGAACGCCTGTCAGACGACTGGTTCATCCTGTTCACGGGCAGTGCTGAGGATCGTACATTCCTGGAAATGTCTACAGGCACGCTATCACCCGAAAAGGGTAACTGTCTGGCAGGTCAACTGAGCCTGCCGGAATTCATNGAAATCGTTGGTCGGGCTGATCTTGTGTTAACCGGCGACAGCCTCGCAATGCATCTGGCAGTGGCTAAGTCGCGTCCACTCATCGCATTGTTCGGACCGACAGATGAAACTCGGGTNGGCCCGCTCGCTTCCGGACAGGTGATTCGAGCAAATGTCGCTTGCGAGCGTTGTTATCTCAGGCACCGATGTCATCGACGGTGTATAGAAAAGATCACGGTACAGCAGGTCCTTGACGTGATTGAACACGGTATAAAAGAATTGTCTGCCGGGGAGACAGGTGTATAAACACGTGACTCGCCAGGTTAGTGTATTCCCTCAGTGGTTCGAATCAGGCTCGCCAGAAGGTGGGCGTCAGCAGTACCAACAGAGTGAAGATCTCCAGCCGACCCAGCAGCATGCTGACACACAGAATCCACTTCCCTGAGGCGCTGATTCCGGCGTAGTTTTCGGCGACGGCACCAAGCCCTGGACCGAGATTATTCAAACAGGCCGTAACCGCAGAAAAAGCCGTAACCAGGTCGACTCCGGTGGCGGTCATCGCCAGTGCAAGTATCACATAGCTCAGTGTGTACAGTGCAAAAAACCCCCAAACAGCATCGATAACCGATTCGGGAACTGGTTTTCCTCCAAGTTTTATGGGAATCAAAGCGTTGGGATGAATCAGTTGGTCGATCTCGCGACGGCCCTGTTTGTAGATGAGGATGGCCCGTATGATTTTCATACCGCCAGCAGTCGAGCCAGCACAACCCCCAACGGCGCTCATCAAAATAAGCATGATCGGNAGAAAAGAGGGCCACCAGTGAAATCCGGTGGTGGTATAACCCGTCGTAGTGGCGATTGAGACGACCTGAAAAATTCCGTGCCAGAAGGTTGCTGCGGGGTCGTTGTAGGTATGGGCCAGTGTCAGGACAATCAGCGCCACCACCGAGATCGAAAATAGCACACCAAGAAATACCCGGACTTCTGGATCTTTGAGGTAGGTCAGAAGCTGCCGCGCGCGCAGCACACTAAAGTGAAGTGCAAAATTGATACCGGCCACAATCATAAAGACTACNGCAATCCCGGATATGACGGGACTGTCAAAGAACCCAATACTCTGATCATGAGTAGAAAACCCACCGATCGCTACGGTGGAGAAACTGTGCCCGATGGCATCAAAAGCACTCATGCCGGCTAACCAGTAAGCGAGCGCACAGGCAACTGTTAATCCCAGATAGATATACCAGAGCGCCTTTGCAGTTTCCTTGATTCTGGGAGTAAGTTTTTTATCCTTGACAGGGCCTGGCACCTCGGCTCGGTAGAGTTGCATCCCTCCAATACCCAGCATAGGCATGACTGCTACGGCCAGCACGATGATACCCATACCACCGAGCCATTGAAGCTGTTGCCGGTAATACAAAAGAGAGATCGGTAGATTATCCAGNCCGGTTAGCACAGTTGCGCCGGTCGTTGTCAGCCCGGACATAGACTCGAAAACTGCATCGGGCAGAGTCATGGCAGGGTCAACGGAAAGTAGAAAGGGAATGGCACCAAAGCCCGCTAATACTAACCAGAACAGGACCACGATCAAGAATCCATCACGCAGTCTGGGTTCGTTTNTCTGCCGACGAACCGGCCACCAGAACAACAGGCCGGCTGCCAGTGTAATCAGATAGGAGATGACAAAAGGCAGCGTGCTACCGTCTTGGTTTACCATACTGATTGCAAGTGGTGGCAGGAGTGTCGTACTGAAAAGTGTCAGCAGTATCCCTACGATCTTCAAGACAGCCTGATGTTGCACTCGCGTGATCCTGGGGTTCAGACGAAGGTTACTTTCACCTGGAATAATCTCTCGACATCGCGAATATACTTTTTGTCGATCACGAACAGGATGACATGATCCTCAGCCTCGATGACGGTGTCATGATGGGGAATGATGACTTCCTGATTCCGCAACAAAGCACCGANCCTAGTACCCGAGGGAAGTGAGATTTCCTCTATACGACGACCGACGACGCTGGAGCTTGTCGCGTCGCCGTGAGCAATGGTTTCTATTGCTTCGGCGGCACCGCGACGAAGCGAATGTACAGCAATCGTGTCACCACGCCGAACGTGAGTCAGCAGCGACCCTACCGTAATAAGACTGGGGGAGATAGCGACATCCAACACACTGCTTTCAATCAGGTCGACGTAGGCGGAACGGTTGATCAGCGCCATAGCACGGTGAGCNCCCAGTCGTTTTGCTAGCATAGCCGAAAGGATATTGGCTTCGTCATCATTGGTGAGTGAACAGAAGACGTCCGTGGCATCAATATTTTCCTGTAGCATGAGGTCCTCATCGGCAGCATCTCCACGAAGAACGATGGTTGCATCCAACTGTTCTGCAACCTGGCGTGCCCTTTCAGCTCCGTGTTCTACCAGTTTGACCTGGTAGTTGTTCTGCTCCAGGCTTCGGGCCAACTGTAGGCCGATCTTGCCCGCACCCGCTAACATGATGTTCTGGCCTGGTGCTTCCACAGTGCAAAATTCACTCATGACAATAGGTATGTGGGGCGCAGCGGCAACAATGAACACTTCGTCATTGGGTTCGATAATTGTGTCCCCTTCGGGGATGATCGGTCTGTCGTGACGGTAAATAGCTGCGACACGGGCTTCAACAGTGGGCAAGTCTTCACGAATCGTGCGGAGTTCGCGGCCCACCAGGGGCCCCCCATGGTAGGCTTTAAGGCCCACGAGCTGTATCTTTCCCCCAGCAAAATCGACGACCTGAAGTGCACCGGGATACTCAATGAGGTGCAATACATGTTGTGTGATCAACTGTTCCGGGCTGATGATGACATCTACCGGNATCGATTCGTCTGAAAATATCTCTGTGTGTGTCAGATACTCAACAGAACGAATTCGGGCGATCTTTTTGGGGGTTCGGAACAGCGTATAGGCGACCTGACAGGCCGCCATGTTGACTTCATCCTGGTTAGTGACGGCGAGAATAAGATCTGCATCTGGACCTCCAGCCTGTTCCAGAACGCTTGGATGAGATGCTGATCCAACGATCGTCCGGATATCGAGGCGATCCTGCAAGCCTTCCACTTGGGATGCAACGTTATCGATCAGGGTGATGTCGTTGTCCTCTTTAGCGAGGATCTCGGCAGTTGAGATGCCGACCTGACCTGCGCCGAGGATAATGATCTTCATTCGATGCCTAGATGCATTGCTAAGGGGATTGTTTTAAGATCGATTCTTGGCTGATTTGGGATTAATACCCAGGCCTTTGAGTTTTCTGTAAAGGTGTGTGCGTTCCATACTGCATCGTTGTGCAAGTGCCGTCATATTACCGTTTGTTCTGACGAGGTGATAATTGAAGTAGTCGCGCTCAAACTGTTCCCGCGCCTCCCGCAACGGTTGATCGAAGTCTAGAACAACTTGTGCGACTGTGTCGGCGGATACCGGGGTTGGCGCACTGCCCATGGTCTCTCGGGTTTCGTCCGCGTCAATTTCCTCAGTGCTAGAGGTGATTAGCATTCGATGGATGAAGTTACGCAGTTCTCTGATATTGCCCGGCCACGGTCTGTTACGGAGGTAATTTACGGCAGCTGTTGAGAAGCGGTGGAATGAGAGATTTTCTGATTCCAAGATCTGGTTAGTGTAATAGCTTATCAGGTCTGGTATGTCTTCCCGATGATTTCTCAGTGCTGGAACGTCGATTGGAACNGCATTGAGACGATAGAACAGATCTTCTCTGAATGTGCCCTGTCGTGTCTTTGATTCAATGTCCTGGTTGGATGTGGAGAAGATTCTGACATCGAACTCAACACGTGTTCTCCCCCCGATCCGATAGAACCGGCGTTCTTCCAGTGTGCTCAACAGTTTTGCCTGAATCTCGAGGTCTAGGTCACCGATTTCGTCCAGTACCAGGGTGCCACCATGGGCCTGTTCAAATCTACCAGCCTGTATGGAATCGCCATCTTCATAACCAAAAAGTTCTATTGCGATGTTTTCCCCTGGTATAGAAGCGAGGTTGACTTCGATAAATGCCTGCTCCTTACGCCGGCTGGCTCGGTGCAGTGCGCGGACCACGACACCTTTTCCGCTGCCGGGTTCACCCCGGACCAGAACCCAGCTTTCGCCCGGGGCAATTNGATCAATCTGNTGTTTGAGTTCTTGGATATTCGGGCTGTGACCGACAAGCTCTGCTACCGGTTCTAACTGGCGTCTGAGCAGGGTGTTTTCCGCGAACAGTTGCCNGCTTTCAAGCGCACGCTCGACCGTAACCAGCAGTTTGGCAGTAGACAGTGGTTTTTCGAGAAAATCGTACGCCCCGAGTCGCAAGGCATCAACGGCTGTTTCTACCGTTCCATGGCCTGAGATCATGATGACAGGAGGACGATTACTACTTTGCGCGCACCACTCGGTGAGAAGGGTGATGCCATCGGTATCTGGCATCCAGATATCGAGCAGTACCAGATCAGGACTAAGGCGATTGAATTTTTCGCGTGCCTCAGACCCGTCACCGGCCGAATCCACCTTGTAACCTTCGTCTTCGAGGATTTCGCTGACGATGCCCCGAATGTCGGGCTCATCGTCGACGACTAGGACAGATTGATTATTCACGTTTGCCTTGTCGATCGTCTATCGAGGCACCCTGAGACTGGGCCACCGGCAGGTGAATTATAACGACAGCACCGCCTTTGGGCAGATTTGTTGCCCGCATGGTGCCACCGTTCTCTTCGATTATCCGACGGCTAATCGGTAGTCCCAGTCCACTGCCAGAGGTTTTCGTGGTGACGTAGGGTTCAAAAATACGGTCCAACAACTTCGCTGGAAAACCCGGTCCGTTATCCTGAAGTTCCAGTACCAAAAGATTATCTTTAGCGTGGTCTATTCGCGTACTCAGTTTCAGTTCTCCACCTTTGTCACCCAGTGCATCGGATGCATTGATAATCAGATTATTCAGTACCTGTCGAATTCCAGCTGGGTCAGTCATGATCTGCGGTAGATCATCAGCAAGGTCAAACAGGAACCTGATCCTGGTTAAGTGAGCGACATGGAGTTCTGTGATGTCCCGAATCAGCGTATTAACATCCAAGCGCCTGGGTCGCGAGATCACCGGTTGTGCATAGTCAGAGAACGCATTGACCATTGACTTCATCGATTCAACCTGTTGGGCAATTGTTCTGGTCGCACGATCCAGTATTTCTCGATCGTCTTTCTCGATTTTATCGAGATATCGTCGCCTGATGCGTTCAGCGGAAAGCTGTATAGGAGTCAATGGGTTCTTGATTTCATGAGCAAGGCGGCGGGCGACCTCGCCCCAGGCCGCATCGCGCTGCGCCTTGATCAATGCTGTCGCATCATCAAACACAACGACGCAGCCGGATTCTGTTTCCGTGCCAGAAAGCTTTGTACCACTGCATACCAGAGTTTGTTGACCCAGCGGCGAGTTTATACTGATTTCTTTTTGCCACTCAGAAACATCATCACTTATGCCTTGGTCGATCATGTTCAGTAATGGTTCGGCTGCTGGCAGAGCTTTGATCATCTCGGCGATGGAAGATTCGACAAAAGTGCCTAGCAGTGTGTGCAGTATGCGTTCGGCAGCGGCGTTATGCGTACGGAGTTGCCGATTGTTGTCAAAGGACATAACACCGGATGACAGGTGAGCGAGTACGGTTTCAAGATAGGCGCTTTGTTTTTCTGCTTCAAATTGACTATTTCGCACCGCGGTCTGGGCGCTGCTAATTTCCTGAGTCATGCGGTTGAATGAACTGACTAGGACACCGAGTTCATCTCCACTTGTTACTGGCAGCTGTTTGCCATAGTCGCCTTGAGCAACAGCTTGCGTGCCTTCAGCAAGGTCCCGCAGTGGGGCGACCAGCCTTCTTGCAAGATAGATCGCAATCAATAATGCGATGAGCAGTGTCATCAGCGTAACGAGTGAAAGGGTCAGGACAAAACTAAACGTCAACGGGCGTCGCAGATATTGCAATTTTTCATATTCCGCAGAGGCTGACTCTACACTTTCTCCCAGACGCGAATACCTTAGGGGCAGCGGGTCGAGAACCTGCAAAACACGATCAATATCCCTAACCTGTCGTCCAGCTATCCGTATGGCTACGCGTAGTTGCAGGCCCCCACCGGCAATTGGCTCTATCTCGGAATAGACCCTACCCTGGCGGAGTTGGCGGATCACTCGCTCGTCGGGTACATCCGGAATTAGTGAAATAGAATCCCTGCTGCTGGAGGCAAGTATTTCCCCCGACATCGAATGAAGACTCATTTCCTCAAAGTCATTCGCCTGACGAAGTTCATCCAGAAGCTGAAAGACTTCAAAATTGGAGTCGGCACGCTGAATTTTGTCCGCATCATCACGCAGTTGGTCAACGACATCCAACTTGATCGATTCGAGTGAACTGCGGCCTAGAAGTAGTGCATCATCGAGTGCCTGTTCGATCTGCACATCGAACCAGCTGTCGATTCCACGGCTGAGAAACTGCACAGCGAAGTAATAAACCACAGCGAGTGGAATCAGCGCCAGCACGGCGAAGGTCCCAACAAATCGAAGGGTAAGTCTGGATCCGAGAACCTTTGCCCGAAACTGTCCGATCAGTCGCCAAATCTGAAATGCGCTCATCAGTGCTAGCAGGCTAATTCCGATGACATTCAGCAGGATAAGAGCAGAATAGAAATCCCCAAACAGTTCGTCATTTCCCGCGGCACGACTTAACAATACCGAAGCAATCAGCAGGAATGCTGACAACAGCAGCGTGAAGCCTGGTCCAAGCAGTCGCGAGATCATCGAGTGACTTGCCATTGTTGCCAGCCGCTATCAAGCTGCCAGGAAGGAAAGAAGAGTGCGGCGAGCTTTAATGGGCCCGGGAGCAGACGCCTGTCAAGCTCGAGTTGTACCTGAATAAATATCGGATCAGTCTGATTTACCCCGATGGGGATTTGTTCCTGTAGCGTCACTTGACTGATGCTGGATAGCATTTCATAGAGACTGGTAAACGCCTGAAACTTCCTCCCGACCGGCTGTAGCAGCGTATACCGATTCGACAGAGCATGGTACTGAATTCGAAAGGGATACTGCCACTCGGCCGCGTTGATGTGCCATGGCCATGCCGACTCTTTTACGAGTAACACATTGAGATTGATCGTTAACGGTATACCGTTGACCAAAGCCTTCGCGGGTTCAGGGCCCAGATCCAGTAACAGTGCCGTTTGGGTTTTCACCATATCGGCAGTGGTGTGCGAGCGTCCTGAAAGAACACTGAGGTCTGCCGAGGCAGATACGCAGAACAGCGCAATGATCAGTGTCACACCTAGCTGGTTAGTGAGCCATTGGTGCCACTTCGACTTTGTCTGAATCACAGCTGAATGATCATTGCGTGAATTCGAGGTGATGAGTGTACAGCTTTGCGGGGTTGTCCCGGATCATCAGCACTTTTGCACAATAGCATAGTACAGTCCATCCCCTTCGGCGCATGGTAAAAACTGACGGCCGAATCGAGTGCTTTCTCCCAGGGAATAGTCGCTGGGGACCGAGCACGCATCTTTGGTATTCTCCATCAGGCGCTCGATAACTGCATCATTTTCGGCAGGTAGGACTGAGCAGGTGATGTACAGTAGACGGCCGCCACGACAAAGGAGTGGCCAAAGTTGTTGGATCATGTTCAGCTGGTTGCATGAGAAACGGGCGATGTCGGTGTGGCGACGCAGTACCCGGATATCGGGATGCCGACGTATAACACCGGTGCCGCTACATGGCGCATCAAGGATGATTCGGTCGTAGGGTGTACCGTCCCACCACCGGTCTGGTTCCGTGACATCGTCACCGATGATGTCCACACGGCCTTTAAGCCTCTGAATGTTCTCGTGAATCAGATGTGTGCGACCAGGAAGATCAATGGCTGTGATCGAGGCCGAATCTGTGGCCAGTTCATACAGCTGCCCAGTCTTACCCCCCGGTGCTGCACAGGCATCCAGGATGCGTAGGCCCTGAAGCGGACCTAGAAAGCAGGGGCTCAGTTGTGCTGCTGCATCCTGTACTGATACAAGCCCGTCAGAAAATCCCGGTACTTTCAAAACAGAACGGGGTTTTGCGAGTGTAATTGCCCACGGACTTAAGTTTGAAGCGGTCGAGTCTACACCCGCTTTAACCAGACGCAGCATATAGTCACTTCTGGAGGTGAGCTGAGTGTTTGCCCGGAGTGTCAACGGCGGCCTAGAGTTGTAGGTGTCAACTATGTCGTTCCAGTTGTCTGGCCAGACTTTACGCAGGCAAGACAGTAGCCACATCGGAGTTGCATATTGTGCTTCTTCTTGTCCTGTTGTTATCGATGCAGGATCTCTTAGGTGCGCGCGCAGTACGCCGTTGACGAGATTTTTTGCGTGTTTCCGACCGAGTAGGCTGGCAGCTTCAACTGCACCCGAGGTGATGGCGTAGTCAGGCGCATCGAGGTGTTCGTACTGATAAAAAGCGCACAACAGAAGATTTTCGAGAATCGCGTCCTGAGAACGGATCGGCTTGTGAAGTTTCTGCTGCAGCAGGTGACGATAACGATAGGCCCAGCGAACACTGCCCCAGGCAATTTCACGAATTTCTGAATGACTTTCAGCAGGCTGGGGTTTGAGCCTTTTGGCGGTGGTTGAATCAAGGCTGTGTCCGTGGTGCAGAACATCGTTCACAATGTTCGCTGCCGTTGCGCAAGCTTCAGGACTTGGCATCGATCTTGGGCTCGTGATGGAAGCTTTGACCAGGACGGATCGGGTGGCCGTTCAGATAAGCACCGACAGACATCGGTTTCTTGCCCGGGGACTGTACCTCTATCAGATCGAGTGTACCTTCGCCGGTCTGTACTCGAATAAAATCAGGACCTGCTTGGATGATCGTGCCTGGTGATGCTTCCGAGCTTGCTGGACCCTCAATCGCGTGCCTTATGAGCAAAGTACCGCTGTCCAGTTGCGTTCTGCACAGTGGACGTGGATTGAATGCTCTGACCTTGCGTTCCAGTACCGTTGCTGAATTGTGCCAGTCCACGTACGTCTCTTCGGCTTGTATTTTTTCGGCATAGCTGGCTTTTTCATGGTCCTGGGCCGTTGCTGTTTCACTGGCGATCGACGGTAGTAGCCTGATCAGTTCCTGTGCACCCAGATCGGCCAATCGCTGGTGCAGGGTGCCACTGGTGTCGTTGCCCAGGATCCGGGTTGAAACCTGTGTCAGGATGTCGCCGCTGTCGAGTTGTTCATTGATCCTCATCAGGCTGATACCGGTTTCGTGGTCGCCGGCTTCGATCGCACGTTGGATCGGAGCAGCGCCTCGCCATCGGGGAAGAAGCGAGGCGTGTACATTGATGCAGCCATGGCGGGGTATGTCCAGAACTGCTTGCGGTAGGATCAGGCCATAAGCCACCACGATGAGAAGGTCGGGTTCAAGTGCGGCAAGATAAGGAATCTCCTCTGAAAACCGGATGGGCTGCCTTACCGTCAAGCCCGCGTCCATAGCGATTTTCCGGATAGGACTGGGACGAAGCTTGCGCCCTCGTCCTGCCGGCCGGTCCGGCTGGGTATACACCGCCAGTAAATCTAACGGTGCCAGAAGCAGCGCGTGAAGACTCGGTGCTGCGAAGTCCGGCGTGCCTGCAAATATCGCGCGCAGCGACACTGGTCTAGACGGAGGACATGGATTAGTAAGCTGTTGCTCGACCTTTCGGACTAGGTTGCTCGTTCTCGCGAACTTCCTTCAGCAGTTGCTTGCGAATCCGGCCCTGTTTCAGGCGAGACAGATAATCCACGAAAACCTTGCCATTGAGATGGTCTACTTCGTGCTGGATACAGACCGACAGCAGTTCTGAAGCGTCGAGTCGAAATGATTGCCCTTCCCGGTTTAAAGCGCTGACTGTTATTCTCTCCGAACGTGATACAGGTGCGACGATTCCAGGAACGGATAGACAGCCTTCTTCGGTTTCTATTTCACCCTCTAGAGTTTCGATGATTGGATTGATGAATACTATCAACTCGTCTCGATTTTGTGACAGATCCATCACGATGACCCGTTTTGGAACATTAACCTGGGTTGCTGCGAGTCCGATACCCGGTGCCGAGTACATGGTCTGGGCCATGTCGTCCACTAGAGTGGCTACGCTGTGGTCAACCGCTTCGACTGGTTTTGCGACTGTACGCAGTCGCGAATCCGGGTAGACAAGAATATTAAGTAGTGCCATGACTTAGGTGCGAAATTTGTGACGTAGTACGCTTGGAAATCTGGGGTGATTGACTCTAGACTAGGCAATCAGGTTTTGGGATTTGCATGGTTAAACGTGAATTTTAGCGGAATTCCCTATAGGACTCTAACGCCTATGAAGCGTTCTTTAGATCATTCACTGTCGAAGTTCGACCTGAAGGCACTGGTCCGACTGGGAGCGCGGCGGGTAATCTGCGTCGGGTTGGCATCTGCGATTTTTCTGCATGGTGCTGTAATTCCGGCCCACAGCGATACCAATCTGTTACCTGGAGCACCGCAACTTTACACTGTTCAGCCCGGGGACAGTCTCTGGAGTATCGCCACTCGATTTTTCCGTGAACCCTGGAGGTGGGCAGACATACTGCAGAGAAATCCGCAGATCAGTAATCCCGAGCAGTTTTTCCCAGGCGATCTGCTGGTTCTTGGTCAGGGAGACGCCGGTCTCCAGCTAAAGGTGCTGCGGGTGGAGAAGATGAGTCCACGGCTGCGCGTTGTAGACCAGAACAGGGCGGTACCTAGTATCGCGCCGGATGTAATACAGCCATTTCTGGTGTCAGCTGAGATACTACAGACGGCAGAGCTGCCGGATTCTGGGTACGTGGTGGCTGGTACACAGGGTGAGACAACACTCGGCCAGTTCACCTGGTTTTATGCGCGAGATCTGCCGTACTCATCTGCAGGGGATTATCATGTGATGCGTTTTGGTGAGCGTTTCANCGATCCAGACAGNGGTGAGTATCTGGGTCGTTCCGTTATNCGCATTGGTACAGCCAATCTANTCTCANGCGACGANANCAGNGTTCTGGAACTGGNTTACAGCCGNCAAGAGGTCGAGGCAGGCGACCGTCTTGTTCCGGNGAAGGAGGATGCNGGGTTNCCTTATTTCTTCCCACGTATNCCNGAGGTGAATCTACNAGGTCATATTGTGGGGATAGCAACCGGGGTTCGAGAGGCGGGCCTGTTTTCAGTGGTTACGGTTTCTGTGGGCACAGAGGACGGAGTACAGCCAGGNGATGTGTTGCAGGTTACTCGTCCAGNNNCTGNCAGCGATTCAGTGGCCGCGAGGCCGGTTGAGCTGCCCGGNCATAGTTCNGCACACGTGATGNTTTTCAAGGTATTTNANAAAGCCAGCTTTGCGTTAATCATCCGAGCCCGTCGGCCAGTCAATTTGCACGANCATATTTCCATNCCAGNGCAGNCGAGCGATGTTTAAAAACNNGCAAACANACAGGACGTCTGTTTGTTNCGGGCNGGCAGGTTGTCACNTCTGCCGGCTTGNNCCCNGTAACGGTTTGTGGANACGAAGTCCAAGGACGGTCTTTTGTCTGAGCGCAGCGAAAAGTGGATTGAATTTGCNCGGTTAGAACTTCCGCAATCGGTNAAGCGGAAACTTCTCTCACATTTCTCAGAGCCAGCTGAGATACTGGCTGCAANANCNTCCGCTCTNGANTCCATTACNGAGAGTCGGTGGCCACATTGNAAATCCTTACGACAATTGGTGGACTGGAAGGGTGTTCAGATNGACCGTTTATGGGCCNGTAGACCAACTCGACGAATCATCGGTCTGTCGGANGGGGCTTATNCGCCGCTCTTGCGTGAGATTCNNGATCCNCCAGTCGTGCTTTATGCTCAAGGAGATTGCTCACTGATGCTCAGCCNAGGACTCGCTATTGTCGGTAGCCGAAATCCGACACCGATTGGCCGAGAAACTGCTATGAATATAGCGAAGGTGNTGGCTGCCGAAGGCCATGTCATTGTCAGTGGNCTAGCNGCGGGTATAGACGCTGCTGCACATATGGGTGCGCTGGAAAGCNACGGATCNACGATAGCGGTATGTGCCAGTGGGCTGGATATCGTTTATCCTCGTCAGCACCTTGGGNTGGCNCGACGTATTGGCGAANCAGGCTTGCTNCTTTCTGAGTANCCACCGGGGACAGGNGTGCGTCGTCATCACTTNCCTTATCGTAATCGATTGATCAGTGGTATGACTCTGGGNACCNTGGTAGTGGAGGCGACCCGNAAAAGTGGTAGNNTGATTACAGCGCGNCATGCAGCNGACCAGGGTAGAGAAGTNTTTGCCGTNCCTGGATCGGTCTATTCGCCACTGTCTAAAGGCCCCCANCANCTCATCAAAGAGGGTGCCTCGCTGGTTGCGAGTATTGCGGATATTCAGGAAGAATTNCCGGTTTTCGGCAGCTTGTCNGTACCCACGCCAACCCAANGGACGACTGANCGNNGTCGCGANACTCTGNTGGACGCCATAGACTACATCCCGACATCTGTCGACCANATNNTCGTCCGTAGNGGTTTGACGGCTGCGAAAGTTTGTTCCATGCTGATAGGGATGGAGATTGCAGGGAAGATCCGTNATTGTGANGGNCGCTATTTGAGGAACCTNGANTCGTGAGANGATTCGGGNTGANTGTGAACNATNTGNTTNAGAACTGTNGNATAAATNGNNGAATTCTAGCGNCAGGATTGTGATNAAGAAATGTCGAAGAANCTGATAATTGTCGAATCNCCAGCAAAGGCGCGAACGATGGAGCGCTATCTGGGGCGAGAGTTCAGTGCCATTGCNTCATATGGCCATGTNCGCGATCTTGTGCATTCCGGTGGTCGTGGGGTAGATGTTAACAACGGATTTTCTCCTGAGTGGGAGCAGGATGAACGCGGCGAGCGACAGATGANCGCGATACGCAAGGCCGCTCANAAAGCCGAAAAAATCTACCTGGCAACNGATCCTGATCGAGANGGGGAGGCGATATCGTGGCACATCCTGGAGCTTCTNGCTGAGCNCAATANTCTGCACAACAANCCAGTTNACCGAGTGGTNTTTTATGAAGTTACAAAACGGGCGATNCNNGAAGCACTCGACAAGCCNAGAGAGGTGTCACATGCNCTGGTTGAGGCATACCTTGCCCGNCGGATTCTTGACTATCTGCTGGGGTATAACCTTTCTCCGGAGCTATGGAAAAAAATAAAGCGTGGCCTATCGGCGGGTCGTGTACAGAGCCCGGCACTGAGACTGGTGTGTGACCGGGAAAAGGAAATCGCAGAATTTGTACCCCGTGAATACTGGAGTATTGAAGCNGACCTTAAGGGTGGAGATCCATTAAGCGAATTTACAGCGAAGCTGGTNNGGCTCGAAGGNCAGAAGGTTAGCCAATTTACNGTCACAGCTGAGNCTGTGGCCTCCACGATACGTGATCGNCTGGAACNNGAGGCAGCGGGTTCATTGAAGGTGATTTCGGTTGAAGAAAAACCCCGGCGTCGTAATCCTTCAGCGCCGTTCACAACCTCTACTTTGCAACAGGAAGCATCGCGTAAGCTAGGATTTGGTGCGCGCCGAACCATGCGAGTGGCCCAGCAGCTGTATGAGGGAGTTGACTTCGAAGGCTCGCGGGTCGGCCTGATCACCTACATGCGGACCGATTCGGTCAATATCGCCGCCGAGGCGGTGTCTGAGATTCGAGAATTAATATCTCAACGATATGGTGTTAACAATCTGCCTAAGTCGACCAATCTCTACAAGAGTAAAGCCCGAAATGCTCAAGAAGCACATGAGGCGATCAGGCCAACGTCCGCGATGCGTATTCCAGCCCAGGTCAAGCAAGCGCTGGATGCCGATCACTACCGCCTTTATGAACTGGTGTGGCAACGTGCTGTTGCAAGCCAGATGATCCCCGCAACCCTGCGCCAGGTTACGGTACAGTTTTCAATCCAATCCAGTGATCAGGATGTCTTCAGAGCAACGGGGTCGCGTGTGGTAGACCCGGGTTTTATGAACGTGTACCAGGAAGGAAAGGATGAAGAGGACAATGAGGAAAATACAGTTCTACCTTCACTGATCGAAGGGGAGAAAGTTTCACTCAATAGAATTCGAGCCGAGCAGCATTTTACGGAACCCAAGGCGCGATACTCTGAGGCAACGCTGGTCCGAGAACTTGAAGCCCGGGGCATCGGCCGACCATCGACGTATGCTTCCATTCTGTCGACATTGGTGGATCGGGAATATGCATTGCTTGAACGCCGGCGATTTCTACCAACATCGATGGGATTTGCCGTCAATGCCTTTCTCACTGAGAACTTCAAAACTTTTGTCGATTATGAATTCACTGCGACCATGGAGGAAGATCTAGATCGAATTGCGAGAGGGGAAGCTGATAGATCTGCCGTTATCGAATCCTTTTGGGCCCGTTTGCAGAAACTGTTGGGCCAAGATAGCGAAAAACCAGTTTTTGTGCTTGGTAAGGATCCAGCCGGCGATGACCAAATCTCCTGGCGCGTAGGACCTTACGGGCCCTACGTTCAACGGGGTGAGGAGACATCAACCGAGAAACCAGACCGCAAATCTGTACCGCAGAGTTGGAAGATTTTCGATCTGACGCTTGAACGGGCGTTATGGCTGTTATCTCTTCCCCGGGTAATGGGTGAGTTTGGAGGGGAGAGCATTACTCTAGAGACCGGGCGATTTGGTTTGTACCTGAAATGTGGAGCTCGAACGGCTGCACTACCTGCAGAGATCGATCCTTTTGTCCTCACGACGGAACAGGTTGCAGAGATTTTGGACAATGCGTCGCGTTTGCCACGTGAACTGGGATTAGGCCCAGATGGAGAAGTCATAACCGTCGATATTGGGCCATTTGGTCCTTATGTCCGGTGCGGTAATACCTCTGCTTCCCTGAAGAAAGACGATGACCCCTATTTAATCGAACTGGACCGAGGTCGTGAGCTAATCGAAAAGAAACGAGAATCTGATGCTAAACGGACGATTGCAACGTTTAATGACGGCATCAAAATCATGCGTGGCCGCTGGGGTCCGGAGGTAATAGAAGGAAAAGTCAGGGTTCGATTGCCTAAGGAGCAAGACCCCGAAAAGTTATCCGAAGACGATTGTCGCCGGATCCTCGCCGAAGCCCCAGCGCGCGGGTCAGGTCGGAAGAAGACTCAAAAGAAGGTTGCGAGTAAGAAAAAAAAGGTCAGTAAACGTAAGAAGACCAAGAAAAAATCGAAAACTAGTGCTGTAAAGAAATCAGCAATAAAAGCCACTAAGAAGATGTCCCCGGCTGTTGCAACATCCAATGAGAAATGAAGTGGGCTGATTCGAGGTTTCAAGCGCAGTTAGGCCCGTGTCGTTGGATCGGCCTGCTGAAACATCAGGGTACCGGAGAAATTTTGAGAAGATTCTTTGGAGCGATACAATAGTGGTGTTTAGGCAGTGCGTTCGGTTGACAGTTTGACCAATGAATTGAAGGACTTAAGTTGATATGCGATGAATTTGAGCCGAGTCGATCGGTTGGTTCACGGGGCTCAATAGCGTATTTCGCATAAATTTAGATCGCTGGAGGAATAATGGCCTTGTTCGAGCGTAGAACCCTTGAAGCTGTGGGCGTGGATATCGGTACCTCGTCTGTCAAAGTCATGGAACTCCAGCGAACACGACGTGGTTACCGTGTGAACTGCGCCGCCGTTGAATCGCTGCCCCGTAATGCGGTGGTCGAAAGAGGTATCAGCGACGTTGAACAGGTCGGCGCTGCGCTGCGTCGTGCAACAAAGAGAGCGCGCTGCAAACGAAAAAATGCCATCGTTGCTATCGCATCTTCACATGTCATCACACGAACCTTCCAGCTCCCTGAAGGGATTAAAGCGTTTGAAATCGAAGAACAAGTGATGATCGATGCGGCTCAGAATGTGCCTTATTCAGTCGACGAGATGTATTTGGACTATCAGGTTTTAGCATCTATGGAGGCAGGGGCGGAGGATTCGGTCACCGTCACAGCCTGCCGTCGGGAAGTCGTAGATGACTATGTATCGGCAGTCGAATCAGCAGGCCTGAGACCTGTGGTCGTCGATGTGGACACTTTTGCAATAGCACGGGCGTTTCCCCTGGTAACTGCGGCCATGTCTGAGTCCCTGCAGGGCAAAGCGGTCGCTTTGCTGGATGTAGGTGAGGTGACAACCCGCCTCGACGTATTTGTGGACGGGACGGTGATCTACGACAGGGACCATTCTTTTGGCGGTCGTTCGCTTACTGAGTCTATCCAGTCCTACTGTGATATCAGCTTTGAAGAAGCCGAAGCTGTGAAGTTATCCAGAAACCTGTCTGAAGATGACCAGGAACAATTACTTGAACCGTTTAAGCGCACAATATCGGAAGAAGCTGCACGAGCACTTGAATTTTTTGCCTCGGCAGGGCGGGGGTACGATACGGTTGATCTTCTTTTTGTAACTGGTGGTTGTCTGCGGTTGGATGGAATTCTGGAACTCATCAGCAACTACACCGGTGTCCCTACTGCGACTGCAAATCCCTTTTTAGGGAAAAACATTAAAGCCAGGACGAAACTCAAGCTTCAGCCGACTTTGTTGCTTAAAGCCTGTGGGCTGGCAATGAGGGGTGCAGGATGAATCAGGGTATCAACCTGCTGCCCTGGCGAGAGGCACGACGCCGTCGCCAGCGGCGGCAACTATGGGCAGCGATTGTAGCGATCTGCATCGTTGCGGCCAGCGTGTTTGTTACGGCATGGTGGGCTCAGGGTGAGGAAATTTCATTCCAAAGGAGCCGGAATGCGTATCTGCTTAGGGAGATTCGGAAGGTGCAGGTGCAGCTTGAAGAGATTGACCAGATTAAGCAGAGAAAAAAAGCGCTTGTGGCCCGTATGACGATAATTCGCCAATTGCAACAAGAAAAAGTCGGCATCGTACGTACGCTGGATAATCTTGTTCACGCGCTGCCCGAGGGTCTATTTTTTGTATCGGCACAAAGAAGCCAAGGCAGCTTCAAACTTGAGGGAATTGCTCAATCCAATGCCAGGGTCTCTGAGTTGATGCTGAACTTGAACAGTTCGGTTTCATTCGGTGATTCACACCTTGAAGTTATTAATATTGGTGAAATTGACGAAACCCAGACCAGTCGTTTCGAACTAATGGTGAGCGATTAATAATGCTGGACCGGCTCAGACAGATCGACCTGAATGATCCGGCTTCTTGGCCGGCATGGTTCTCATTGATTGTCGCGCTGGTTGTTGCATCAGCTGTGCTTTATGGTGGCTGGCATTTTGTGATCAAAGATCAGATCCGTACCTTTGAACGCCTGGTGCAGCAGGAGGCCGAACTCAAGAATACCTTCTCGATAAAGAAGGGAATGGTCGTTAATTTGCCGGCGTACCAGAAACAAATGGTTGAGATCGAAAAACTTGTCAGCGAACTGGTCGCTCAACTGCCAGACAGTAGTGAAGTTCCCAGGCTACTGATTGACATTACCGAGGCGGGCAAACAACGTGGACTGGAGTTCTTGGTATTCGATCCGCTTGAAGAAATTCAGAGTGAATTCTACGCATTGTTGCCCATTCGAGTCGAAGTGTCTGGTACGTATCACCAGCTTGCTGGATTTATCAGTCATCTATCAGCACTTCCCCGTATTGTGACCGTAGGCGATATGTCGATCATTGCGGATAAAGAAGGCCAACTGGTGACTTCTATCTTGTTGCAGACCTATCGTTATCAGGACGATGGTTAGACGGTGAGGAACTGACGATGATGTCACAGTGGGGGAATCGCTGTTTCAAGGCCCTACGGTATGTCTTGCTTGGCACCACGTTGGTGCTGACGGCAGCCTGCTCTAGTGATCGGTCAATGATCGATCTCAAGCGGTTTGTGCTCGACATGCACAAGTCAACGCAACCATCTGTGGAGTCGCTTCCAAAGCTCGCACCGATCCCGGCCTATACATACGCGGCTTCTTCATTACCGGATCCATTTTCCCCTGAAAATGTATTTCCGAGTGCATCCAGTGCAGACACTGAACCCGAACCAGAGCCGGATCCTCTGGAACCTGATCCGACCCGGCTCAGAGAACATCTAGAAGGGTTTCCCCTGGATGCCCTCCAATTGGTTGGAATCATGATTCTGGAAGGTAAACTACAGCTTATCGTTGTGACACCAGATGGCATGATACACAAGGTTGCCGAAGGTGCTTATCTGGGGCGAAACTACGGTCGGATCACTGAAATAGACCTTGAAGCTCGTAGCGTAGGACTGGAAGAAGTTGTCAAGGGGGCAGACGGCCGCTGGCAGAAGCGAACGGTGAGCTTTTTGATCGGTAACTGAGCCATAATCCGTGGTTTTGATAAAAACAGATTCTGAATCAATGATTAATGTCCCGCAGTTAGAGCGAATCCGACCGGAATTCCGAAATTATTCGGTCCGGGCGTTGTCAATGTACGCTCTGCTGCTGGCTGCATTGCTGGCCCCCGCTGTGAGTCTTGCAGTTGAACCCGAGCTTGTGGCGGTTGAACACACCGTGCTATCCGGTGGGCAGTTGCAAGTCAACATTGATACTCAAGGCGATATTCCTGCACCAAAGATATTTCGCACCAGTCAACCCGATCGAATTATCTTGGATTATTTTGGCGTCAAGAGCAGCGTCAACCCCCGTATTAGGGAAGTAAAACGGGGTGCTGTAGACAGCGTGGTTGTTATCGGGACCGAGGAACGGGCCCGGATTATTGTCAATCTGGTCGCATCTGTACCGTTCGAAAGCCAGCAATCAGACAGTGAAATTGTTCTGCTGATAGGTCAGGTTGTTACCGGCCAACAGACGGAGCCCGGCAGATCCGGTTTAGGACTACAAGATGGCGCGGTGACGGTGTCTGATCCTCACCACGTCACAACTGTCGATTTTCGTCGTGGTCCGAACAGCTCTGGCCGGGTAGCGATCGGACTGGACCGTGAGAACGTACGGGTCATGGTTCGTGAGGAGCGGGGCGAGATCGTGCTCGACTTTGTTAACACGGTATTAGATGATGATCTTGAGCGTCGACTGGATGTGTTGGATTTTGCAACACCGGTACAGTTTGTCGACACGTTTTCTTTAGACGACCGGACTCGTATCGTCTTGTCTGTACTGGGTGCATACGATTTCGTCGGGTTTCAGTCCGGCAAGACTTTCTCGGCGGAGGTTACCCCCCGTGCTGATGATGCTGAGACTAAAGTCGTCGACGGCAGCTATGTCGGCTCACCCATCAGTTTTGATTTTCAGAACATCTCCGTGCGCGGCGCATTGCAAACTATCGCGGAAGAGACCGGTATTAATTTTGTAATCAGTGACTCCGTCACAGGAGATCTAACCCTAAGGCTGAAAGACGTGCCCTGGGATCAGGCTCTGGAGACGATCATGCAGATCAAAGGGCTGGCTAAACGGGAAAAAAACAATGTGGTGTGGATTGCCCCAGCTGGCGAGATTACAGAAAATGAAAGATTGGCCCTGGAAAGTTCTTTGCAAATGACAGAGCTGGAGCCACTGGTGTCGGAACTGGTTCAAATCAACTATGCTCGTGCAGAGGACATTGCTGATTTACTTAAGTCAGTTAAAGCTGTTGGGCCTGATGTCCAACCATCGATGTTTGGAAATGTTTCAATAACTGAGGTACAAACGGATGAAAACAGGCTCCTGTCGGAGAGGGGCAGTGTCACGGTTGATTCTAGAACCAATACTTTACTCATCCAAGACATGAGGCACAAAATACTGGAAGTCAGAAAACTGATATCTGAGCTGGATAGACCGGTAAAACAGGTGCTTATTGAGGCTCGAATAGTTGAAGCAAACGAGGACTTCAGTAGAAATATCGGACTGAAATTAGGGTTAACGGGCATCAACGACAGTGCTGGTTCAATTATAGGATCAGGGTCTTTGTCAAACACCGCTACCGTGAGAACGGACGGCATCAGTGCTTCAGGCGATGGTTCTCTCGGCGTCAACTTACCAGCCGGTGGGATCAATGGCGAATCGCCTGGTTCATATGCTCTGACCCTTGCCAAGGCAGGTGCAGGCTGGGCGGCATTAATTGACCTTGAGATTTCAGCTTTAGAAGCAGAAGGCAACGGGAAAATTGTGGCCAACCCCCGATTACTGACAGCCGATAAACAGGAGGCACAGATCGAACAGGGTCAGGAGCGAATTTTTACCACGAGTACCCAGGGTGAAGGTGGTGTTGTCACAAAAAAGGCTGTACTTAGCTTAACGGTTGAGCCCCAGATAACCCCCGATGACCGTGTGATTCTCAATGTTTTCGTCACTAAGGACTCTTTTGTGTCGGCAACAGAAGAGAACATCAATACACTACAGGTGCGAACGCAGGTCCTTCTCGACAATGGAGAAACTGTTGTAATCGGAGGAATTTATGAACAACAAACCTCTAAAACAGTCACTAAAATTCCATTGCTCGGAGACCTTCCTTTCGTCGGACAACTTTTCAAGAAAAAAGGAATCCTTGATAATCGCAGGGAGCTTTTGATCTTTCTGACACCGAGAATTATTAACCCTGCACTGACAGGCGACTGACAACCGGTGTACTTGATAATCCTCTATTGCGGCGGGCAAGCTAGATTTGCCGTGTACTAAAGCCTATGACAAATGCAAAAAACATATATCTCGTTGGGCCCATGGGTGTGGGTAAAACCACAATCGGTAAGGCATTGGCAAAAAATCTAACCCTGGATTTTGTTGACTCTGATTACGAAATTGAGCAGAGAACTGGTGTGACCATTTCGACGATATTTGATATAGAAGGTGAGGATGGGTTTCGGAATCGTGAAATCCGCATGGTCACGGAACTTGCCGAGCGCAACGGGATTGTTCTGGCAACTGGTGGAGGCGCCGTGCTGAGTGAAGACGTACGAAAAGCACTTCGCCATAATGGGCTTGTGGTCTATCTCCATGCCTCTATCGATATGCAGATGGATCGAACTAGAAACAGCAAGAATCGGCCACTGCTTAATACTGGTGCAAATCGGCGTGAGGTTCTCGAGCAACTGATGGAGGAACGGGAACCACTGTATCGGCAGGAGGCAGATGTTATCTATGAGACCGATGGCCGTTCGCCCCAGACCGCAGCCAGGGAAATTGCTGGGGAGGTCCGAAAACTTTGGCAATACTGAATGTAGAACTCGGCGAACGAAGCTATCCAATCGTCGTCGATTCAGGGTTGCTGTCTCGTAGGGAGCTTTTTCAGCAGTATGTGAACGCTAATGAAGTTATGGTCGTAACTGACGAGACGGTTGCGCCTTTGTACCTTGATAACCTTCTTAATACGTTGTCTGGATTTAACGTGACGTGCCATGTGTTGCCCGATGGGGAAGAACACAAATCGCTTGCGACTCTGGCAGAGCTTTTGGATACGATGGTCGCCGCACCCTGCAGTCGCGAAACAACACTGATAGCGTTGGGCGGTGGAGTGGTCGGAGATATCGCAGGATTTGCAGCATCCTGTTACCAGCGAGGTATCAACTATCTTCAAGTCCCAACTACATTGCTCGCGCAGGTTGACTCAGCAGTGGGCGGGAAAACCGCTGTTAACCATTCGCGTGGCAAGAACCTGATCGGAGCGTTCTATCAACCAAGGTGTGTAATCGCTGATACCGATACACTTTCTACGCTCGACTCAAGACAGTTATCGGCTGGCATAGCCGAGGTGGTGAAATACGGATGTATTCGAGATGCAGAATTTTTTGCCTGGCTCGAGCAGAACATTGACAAATTGAGTCAGTGCGATCGCGATACTGTTTCCCACACCATTATTGAGTGTTGCCGCAATAAGGCCGAACTGGTTGCGACTGATGAAGTCGAGCAAGGTGACCGGGCTTTGCTAAACTTGGGGCACACCTTTGCACATGCTATTGAAACTGTAACTGGCTACGGTACATGGTTGCACGGCGAGGCGGTCTCTGCGGGGATATCCCTGGCGGCCGACATGTCTTGTCGACTCGGGTGGCTGGAAGAGAAGGATGCCGAGCGTATTCGGGTGTTGTTGCGACGTGCCAACCTGCCTGTGTGTGCGCCGGCAGAGATGACAGTAGCAGATTTCATGCGCAATATGGCCCGAGACAAAAAAGTCGTCGCCGGTCGAATTCGACTGGTTCTGCTTAAAGCCATTGGCGAGGCCAAGCTCGTATTCGATTATCCTGATGATGTCCTCAAGACTGTCCTGGAAAGTGCCGCGACCTGACAAACTAAGTGGTTGTTGAGACAAAAATATTTCAGCAGCTCACTGCTAAAAACTAATAACCAGATAAAAGGTGTGTGAGAGAAGTACTGGTCAGCGTGTCAGATGAATCGTGCCGTACGCTGACTTTTGCAGTGTATTCCTCTCGTATTTGAACCCGTTAGAACCTATAGCTATACTTAATTGTGTGATCACGTGATCACTGCGTAGAATCTGTTCCCCTGCCTGTCCGCCGAAGTCTGGCGACACTGACTCAGCAAAGACATCGGATTCGGAGGCCTTCGACCCTCAGGGTCCGGGGGAGCAAATGACGCCAAAGAATACTGCAAATGGATAATCGCTTCAGACAACCCAGACAACCTGTCGGACTTTATCGGCCCGAATTTGAACACGATAGTTGTGGCGTCGGTTTTGTGGCGCATATAAAGGGCCAGTACAGTCATTCGATCATAGATGACGCCTATACCGTTTTGCGAAGCATGGATCACCGCGGTGCGTGCGGCGCCGACGAGAACAGCGGAGATGGCGCGGGGATATTAACCGCGCTACCACACCAGTTTCTCCAACGGGTTGTTGAAGAGGAAATTGGGGCGCGCCTGCCTGAAACGGGAAGTTACGGTGCCGGTACCATATTTCTACCGCAGGTGGCCGAGGAAAGAGAGAGATGCAAACAGACCGTCGAATCAATTGTTGCGGATCAGGGCCAAACAGTCATCGGCTGGCGTGCTGTACCGACATGTGCTGATGAGGCTGGAATCGGCCGCACGGCGCGACTGGGCGAACCCTGTATAGAGCAATTATTTATTGGCGCAAAGTCTGTTGTTGATCGTGATGCGTTTGAACGAAAGCTTTATCTTATTCGAAAGCAGGCCAGTCATCGTTTACGCAGTGACCCGGCCATGGCGCAGGCGAACATGTTCTACATCTGTTCATTGTCGACCCGGGTGATGATCTATAAAGGGATGCTGCGCACGTTGCAGCTGATGGACTATTTCCCAGATCTGAGTGCCCCGGACTATTCCACCCACTTGGCGATGGTCCACTCACGTTTTTCGACCAATACATTTCCAAGCTGGGATCGGGCCCAACCCGGGCGATTCATGGCCCACAACGGTGAGATCAACACGCTTCGTGGCAACATCAACTGGATGCAGGCACGTGAAGGTGTGATGCACAGCACGCTGTATGGAGCTGATCTCCAGTCGCTGTTCCCGGTGGTGGAGCCAGACTGTTCTGATTCGGGAAATTTTGACAATGTGCTGGAATTTTTGCTGATGACGGGCCGGACTTTACAGGGTGCCATCATGATGATGGTGCCGGAGGCGTGGCAAAAGCACGAGACGATGCCACAGGACAAGCGCGCGTTCTATGAGTTCAATTCGGCTCTGATGGAGCCCTGGGATGGGCCAGCATCCATTGCCTTTACTGACGGTCGTTATATCGGTGCCTTGCTTGATCGTAACGGGCTTCGACCCAGTCGTTACTACCTAACCCATGATGACAGGGTCATTATGGCCAGTGAGGTCGGTGTGTTGCCCGTGGCGGCAGAGAACATCAAAGAAAAAGGGCGGCTTCAACCCGGACGAATGTTCCTGATCGATTTCGAGCAGGGCCGACTGGTGCCTGACGAGGAATTGAAATCCGAGTTTTCTCAGAAGCGGCCGTATCAGCAGTGGTTAGAGACTGGAAGAATTCAGCTGTCTGATCTTGTACCCGCGCCGGATGTACCTGGATTGGAATCGGACACGCTGTTGCCGCGGATGAAAGCATTTGGATATACCGCAGAAACCCTGCATTTCATGCTGATTCCCTTGATCGCGGAGGGCCGGGATCCTGTCGGGTCGATGGGAAATGATTCTGCACTGGCCTGTCTGAGTGATCAGCCACGCATGCTGTACGATTATTTCAAACAGCTTTTTGCGCAGGTTACAAACCCCCCGATCGACTCTATACGGGAAGAGATTGTCATGTCCTTGGCATGCTACGTTGGGCCCGAACATAACCTGCTTGAGATCTCAGATCAGCACTGCAGTCGCCTTCTGATTAAACACCCGATACTGACCAATGCCGAGTTGTCGGGGCTAAAGAGAATTTCTCATCGTGATTGGAAGTCCCGAGAAATCGATATCACATTTCCAGAATCGACGGGAGAGGAAGCCTTGTTGGCAGAACTCAAGAGGATCTGTGGCGAGGCTGAGGATGCAGTCGATCAAGGCTTTCAACTATTGATACTTTCGGATCGAAATGTAGGACCGGATTGTGTTGCGCCGAGTATGTTGCTAGCAAGTAGTACGGTACATCAGCATCTGGTCCGCACAGCAAAGCGTACCCGGGTCGGCTTGATCATTGAATCTGGGGAACCCCGGGAAGTACACCATCATTGCCTCCTCATTGGTTATGGCGCAGATGCGATTAATCCATACCTGGCTTACGAGGCACTGTGGCAGGTCAGTCGTGATGGCGGTATTGGTGCTGTCCAGTTCACCGATGATGATGTGGTCGAGAGTTACCGTAAAGGTGTTGCAAAAGGGTTGTTCAAGGTAATGGGTAAGATGGGCATTTCTACACTTCAGTCGTACAAAGGTGCACAAATTTTCGAAGCAGTCGGGCTCGCGACAGATATTGTCGATTATGCATTCACAGATACTGCGAGTCGTGTGGAGGGGATTGGGTTTGACGTTCTGGCACAGGAACTATTTCGCCGTCACGAGCTTGCCTATGCAGCAAATATCGATTTCCAGTCCTCGGAACTGCCTAATCCCGGCGAATTTCACTGGCGGGCCGGGGGCGGCAAACACGGCTGGGAGCCGCGGACAATTGCCGATATCCAGCAGGCTGCGCGCGACAATGACAGGACAGCTTACGATCGATTTTCTGNGCAAGTCAATAATGAAGCCCGGAGCCGTTACACGCTTCGGGGCCTGATGGAACTCAAGTCCTCGACCAGGCCGGTGGAGATTTNGGAAGTCGAGCCAGCTGCTGATATTTTGCGTCGGTTCTGTACCGGTGCAATGAGTCTTGGATCCATCTCCAGCGAAGCACACGAGACACTGGCTATCGCGATGAACCGGGTAGGCGGAAAGAGTAATACCGGTGAAGGGGGGGAGTCTCCAGNGCGATTNAAAACTCAGCCCAACGGTGACTCAAAACGTTCGGCGATAAAGCAAGTNGCTTCAGGTCGGTTTGGGGTAACGGCGTGGTATCTCACCAATGCAGATGAACTGCAGATTAAGATTTCGCAAGGGGCCAAGCCAGGAGANGGAGGAGAACTGCCAGGTAACAAGGTCGATGAACACATCGCCCGAATAAGNTATTCAACACCCGGTGTCGGTCTGATCAGCCCACCACCGCATCACGATATTTATTCTATCGAGGACCTGGCNCAGCTGATCTACGACCTGAAAAATGCCAACCCGTCGGCAAGGGTCAGTGTCAAGCTAGTGTCTGAAGTCGGCGTGGGAACGGTTGCAGCNGGAGTTGCCAAGGCNCACGCTGATCATATTCTGATCGCAGGCGACGCCGGGGGTACAGGTGCCTCACCACTGACCAGTATTAAGCACGCCGGATTACCCTGGGAACTGGGGATTGCGGAGACCCACCAGACCCTGGTGATGAACGATCTTCGTAGCCGTGTTGTGCTGCAGACAGATGGAGGTATGAAAACTGGTCGAGACGTGGTGATTGGTGCATTGCTCGGTGCCGAGGAAATCGGATTTTCAACAGCGCCACTGATCACGCTCGGTTGTATCATGATGCGAAAGTGTCATCTGAATACCTGTCCGGTAGGGATCGCAACGCAGGACCCGGTATTGCGTCAAAATTTTAAAGGCCTACCCGAACATGTCGTGAATTATCTTTTTATGGTGGCAGAAGAAGCACGGAGTTACATGGCACAACTGGGGATTCGAACCTTTAACGAACTGATCGGACGGGTCGATCTGCTCGATACCAAGGCGGCAGTCGACCACTGGAAAGCCGATGGAATTGATCTTTCACCGGTGTTGATGCCGGCACTCAAGCCCGATGCTGACACGGGTGTATTTTGCCAAATTGAACAGGATCATGGTTTGGATGCCAGCCTTGATAAAGCACAACTACTTCCTATGTGCAAGAATGCTCTGCAGACCGGAGACGCTGTACAGGTCGAACTTCCAGTGGCTAATACCAATCGTACCGTCGGTACGACTCTTAGTCATGAAGTGGTGAAGAAGTGGGGTGAGCAGGGTCTACCCGATGACACCGTTGTGATTCGACTGGCTGGCTCGGCTGGACAGAGTCTCGGTGCGTGGCTCGCAAACGGTGTCACAATTGATCTCAGGGGTGATGCGAATGACTATGTCGGCAAGGGTCTTTCGGGTGGTCGGATCGTTGTGTCTCCACCGGCTGGCACTGGGTTTTGTGCCGAGGACAATATTATTGTCGGGAATGTCTGTCTGTACGGTGCGACGAGTGGGAAGGCGTTCTTCAGGGGCAAAGCCGCCGAGCGTTTCTGTATCCGCAACAGCGGCGCGATGGCTGTTGTGGAAGGTGTCGGCGATCATGGATGCGAATACATGACCGGTGGTCGCGTCGCTGTCCTGGGTTCGGTCGGCAGAAATTTTGCAGCAGGTATGTCCGGTGGTATAGCTTATGTATGGGCACCCGATCGCGATAAATTAAAGGCCAACTGTAATCTCGACATGGTCGGTTTGGAGAGTCTTTCAGATTTCGATCTCGACGAACTGGAGGAAATGATTCAATTACATCACCGTTACACCGGGTCGGATGTTGCGGCTAGGCTGCTCTCCCAGGGTCGAGAGCCAATGAAGCAGCAGTTCGTCAAAGTGATGCCGAGCGACTACAAGAGAATTCTTGAACAGGTACACAGTACGTCGCCGGGTGTTTCTGCTCGTAGCGCTCAGTCAGCCCCAAGGGCGAGACTGACCTAGGTCAATCTTTGACTCAGGTCATTCGTTAGGTTCACAAATCCTGGTGTCTTGAAATGGGAAAACCGACAGCATTCAGGGAAATTGTCCGGGCAGTGGTGCCGTACCGACCGCCTGCAGAACGTCTGCACGATTTTGAAGAAATCCTTACCCCTGGCGAAGATGAGCATCTGCAGTCGCAGGGATCAAGGTGCATGGATTGCGGTGTGCCGTTTTGCCAGTCTGCTGATGGTTGCCCGATCGACAATTTGATACCGGAGTGGAACGACCAGGTTTATCAGGGGAACTGGCGTGCTGCGCTGGACCGCCTCCACCAGACCAACAACTTCCCTGAATTCACCGGTAGGGTGTGTCCCGCACCGTGTGAAGGCGCGTGTGTGCTTGGAATTATCGAGCCAGCAGTCACAATCAAGAATATCGAAAATGCAATTGTTGATCGTGGTTTTGAAGAGGGCTGGATCGTACCGAAGCCGCCGTTGACAAGAACCGGTAAAACTGTCGGGATCGTGGGTTCAGGTCCGACTGGTCTTGCCGCGGCTGATCAACTGAACAAGGCTGGACACACTGTAACAGTTTACGAACGTGCTGACCGTATTGGTGGTTTGTTGATGTATGGCATTCCCAATATGAAACTGTCCAAATCAGTGGTCGATCGACGTGTAGGCCTACTACAAGCAGAAGGTATTGAGTTTCTGACTGGGATTAATGTGGGTCAGCCTGAAGATTATTCGGCCGGTCACATGGTATCGATTATGACGGAGGGCGGCATCGATATGTCACAGCTGGACAGTCGGGAACTGGTCAGTCGGTATGATGCCGTGTTGCTCGCGACTGGAGCGACCGTACCTCGCGATCTTCAGATACCAGGACGTGAGTTATCGGGTATCCATTTTGCGATGGATTATCTGACACGAAGTACCCGTAGTCTGCTCAACTATGGACATCACCGGGCCACGGAATTATCAGCCAGGGACCAGCGCGTGATCGTAGTTGGGGGGGGTGATACCGGCGCAGACTGTATCGGTACCGCGCTTCGACACAACTGTCGGAGTATGATCAATTTCGAACTGCTGTCTAAACCGACCGATGAACGGACTGCGGGTAATCCCTGGCCCCAGTGGCCTCTGATTTATCGTACAGAATACGCCCACGAAGAATCCGCGAATCGGTTTGGCGAGGATCCCAGGCGTTTTGCGTTACTTTCAACAGAATTTATCGACAATGGGAAGGGCCATGTTGCGGGTATCAAGACTGTCCAGGTGGACTGGTCTCAGCCATCTGACAACGCACCTTTCAGTTTGGTTCCGGGTTCGGAGGCGATCTGGGACTGTGATCTGGTCTTGCTGTCTCTCGGGTTTCTTGGTCCTGAACATGGAATTTCTGATCCATTAGCCCAGTCAACTAACATTGATGATGCAAAATGGCTAACCTATACCGAGCACAGTACCTATCGGGCTGAGCACGGCAGTTATGCAACGGGTATGCCTGGTGTGTATGCAGCAGGCGACTGTCGTCGGGGTCAGTCCCTGGTGGTCTGGGCAATCAATGAGGGACGTGGGGCAGCGCGGGCAATGGATATTTTTCTAATGGGTCACAGTTCCCTGTCGTCGCCAGATTAGCTCTATGACTCTGCAAGCCATAATTCCAGCCAATGATCGACTGATCGTGGCGCTCGATGTGCCCACGGTATCTGCTGCGAAAGAACTGGTGACTGTTCTGGATGACACCGTCATTTTCTACAAAGTTGGTCTGGAACTCTTTATGGGTGGTGATGCGTTTGCGCTCGTTAACTGGTTAAGGGAGCGCGATAAGAAGGTGTTCGTCGATCTCAAGTTCTTCGATGTGCCGGCTACAGTCGGCCGTGCCGTCAGCCAGCTGAATGGATTGGGGATCACATTTGCCACGATTCATGGAAACGATGCAATCATGCAGGCAGCGGCCGCTGCAGCAGAGGATGTGGACATTCTGGCGGTCACTGTGCTGACCAGCCTTGACCGAGGAGATCTGAGTGATCTTGGTTTTGACTGCGATGTGTCAGAGTTGGTGGTTTCCCGGGCGCGGCGCGCTGTGGTGCACGGATGCGCTGGTGTTGTCGCGTCAGGTCAGGAGGCGGCACTATTGCGGCGTGAATTAGGGGACACGCTACTGGTCGTGGTCCCTGGAATAAGGCCTGTCGACAATCAGGATGACCAGAAACGTACAGTATCGGCGGAAAAGGCGTTAAGGGATGGCGCCGATTACCTGGTTGTGGGTCGTCCGATCAGAGATGCAAATGATCCCAGAGCTGCTGCAGAGCAGATTCAGGAAGAAATCTATCGAACGGTATCCAGTTGACGGAATGACGAAACTACGCAATGACAGGTTGTTACGTGCCTTGCGGCGTAAGCCCGTCGACTGCACACCAGTTTGGATCATGCGTCAAGCTGGACGTTACTTGCCCGAGTATCGGGAAACCCGAAAACAGGCGGGTGACTTTCTGACACTCTGTAAGACTCCTGAACTCGCCTGCGAGGTGACCTTACAGCCGCTCAGGCGCTTTGACCTGGACGCCGCGATTGTGTTTTCAGATATTCTCACTATCCCGGATGCAATGGGGTTGGGTCTGAGCGTCAATGAAGGCGAAGGCCCCCGTTTCGAACGACCGATTGATTCTAAGAATGCCATTGATACCCTGCGGGTACCGGAGTTGGAGGATGATCTGGGTTATGTCTTTGAGGCGGTCCGCATCATTCGACATGAGCTTGATGGATCCGTGCCACTGATTGGCTTTGCCGGCAGTCCGTGGACGCTGGCGACCTACATGGTAGAAGGGAAAAGCACCCGGGATTTTGCGCGGATTAAGGCACTGATGTATGAGCAGCCACACGCCCTGCATGCTTTATTGGATATCTTGACTGAATCGGTCAGTGGTTATCTCGCTGCCCAGGTAGGGGCCGGTGCAGACGTATTGATGGTGTTTGATACCTGGGGCGGTGTTTTGTCACACACTGAGTACCGTGAATTTTCGTTGTCAGCGATGCGTCGAATTGTTGAAGCGCTTAAAAGCGATGAGCTGACCCGGCATATTCCTGTGATTCTATTTACCAAGGGTGGGGGTCAGTGGCTGAAAGAGATGGCGGATTCAGGTTGTGATGCGCTTGGGTGTGATTGGACGACATCGCTCGCTGTAGCCCGGAACGCGGTTGGTGAACAGGTGGCGCTGCAGGGTAATTTGGATCCAGCAGTACTCTATGCAAGACCGGAGGTCATCGAGCGTGCTGTCGAGAGTGTGCTGGATGATTTTGGTGTGGGGTGTGGTCACGTGTTCAATCTGGGTCACGGAATTACGCCAGGTGTCAATCCGGATCACGTCAGGGTTATGGTCGACGCTGTTCATCAAACGGGAGGCCGAAACTGAATGTTGGACTTTGGGTATTCCAGATCCACCTGGCCCTTAAGTGTTTCCAGTGATCTAATCGCTATAAGCGCACAGTTCAGCCTATCTACTTGTCCATGACGCAGGCGTAAATGTAACCCTATAATCTGTGGTTAATAATCAAAGGTGGGTTAAAGTATTTTTTGGCCAGCGGTGACTGATTAATAAACAAACGGAGTGACGGTAACATCAGCGTGAAGCTTGAAGAACTAGCAGCGGTTGTCGATGGTCAGTGTCAGGGTGATGGCGGGATTGAAATCACCGGTATGGGAACGCTGCAGAGCGCCGGGGTGGGTGAGATTACGTTTCTTTCAAGCTCAAAACTCCAGTCTCAGCTACAAGCTTGTAACGCGGCTGCCGTGATCCTGCGACAAGAGGATTGTCCAGTTTGGGATGGCGCAGCAATTGTCTGTGACGATCCCCACGCAGCCTATGCTCAGATCGCACGGGTTCTGGACAGCACTCCCAGGCAGGAACCCGGCATCCATCCATCCGCGGTTATTTCCGATAAAGCAATTGTGGGAGAGTTGGTCTCCATCGGGGCCAACTGTGTTGTCGAGGCGGGCGTGCAAATTGACGCAGGTGTTGTGCTTGGCCCAGGATGTGTCATCGGTCAAGGAGCGCAACTCGGCCAGGACTGTCGACTGTCTGCCAATGTCACAGTCTGTCACGGTGTGAAAATCGGGGATAGATGTGTCGTACAGAGCGGTACGGTATTGGGCAGCGACGGTTTCGGTAACAGCCATGAGGATGGTCAGTGGACTCGCATTCCACAGCTGGGAGGGTTAATTGTAGAAGACGATGTTCAGATCGGCGCCGGCGCAGCTATAGACCGGGGAGCCTTGGGTGACACCGAAATTGGAAACGGGGTTGTCATCGATAACCTGGTTCACATCGCACATAACGTGGTAATTGGCGAACACACGGCGATAGCGGCTTGTGTGGCGATTGCTGGCAGTACCGTTATCGGTAGCCGTTGTACTTTAGCGGGTGTCGTTGGTGTCGCAGACCACGTGACTATCGCTGACGACGTACACCTTACTGGTATGGCTATGGTGACGGGTTCCATATCCGAAGCTGGCACGTACTCATCTGGTACTGGGTTAATGCCGAATCGGGAATGGCGGCGCAGTGCGGTTCGATTCAGACAGCTTGACGAGTTGGTCAAGCGATTGGTAGCTCTGGAGCAGAAAATTCCTGACTAGGGTTGTTAATGTTGGTAACCTCTCGTTTTATTGGAATAACCAATAACGTGCTTAAACACATGGTTTCTTGGGTTTATTAGAATTTCTAGTGAAGCTATTAAAAAGTTTTGGTTGCCATTGATTTGGTCAAAGACAAAATGCGCCCAGGCTTGGTTGAAAGATTCAATAAATCCTCCTTTGGTACGTCACGAGAATAGTCCTGATGGAACTCATCTCTGAAATACCTATAGCACTCTGGATTGCAGGTGCCTTGGCGCTTTATATGGCCTGGGCGATTGGTGCTAACGACGTTGCTAACGCGATGGGTACCAGTGTGGGATCAGGCGCCCTTACAGTCTGGGGTGCAATCCTCGTCGCCGCAATTTTCGAGGTTGCTGGTGCATTCTTCGCCGGTGGGCATGTTACCGATACTGTGCGTAAAGGTATGCTGGATGTGTCGTTGGTGGACCGTGACCAGCTGATATATGGAATGTTGGGTTCGCTTGCTGCAGCTGGAACGCTGTTGGTCGGAGCTACGCGGTTCGGTTTGCCAGTTTCTACAACTCACTCGATCGTGGGTGCAATTGTTGGATTCGGAGTGGTCAGCGTCGGGCCGGAAGTGGTCAATTGGGGGAAGATTGGGCAGATTGTCTTATCGTGGTTGACGTCACCGTTGATTGCGGGGGTATTTGCTTTCGTCATTTTTCAGATTACCCGAGCCAAAGTGTTAGATACAAAAAATCCTGTTGCACAAATTCGAAAACTTGGCCCCATTTTCTTTTTCTTGGTCTTTTTTATCATAGGCTTAGTGACGTTATTCAAGGGGCTAAAGCCCTTGAAACTCAACTTGGATCTAACAGAGGCGTTGTTGGGGTCGACTCTATTGGGCTTCATTGGTGCTGGAGTCGGTGTATTTTTTATACGTCGAGTAGAACTGGGCCGGGAAGATCCAAAACATCGTTTTAGTCGTGTTGAAAAGATATTTGTAGTGCTTCAGATTCTCACTGCTTGTGCAATCGCATTTGCACACGGTTCTAACGATGTTGCGAACGCGATTGGCCCCTTAGCAGCTATAACTAGTGCGATTAGTAGCGCGGATTTGGGCGTGAAAGCGTCTGTTTCGCCCTGGATGTTGGCAATTGGTGGTATTGGAATTGTTTTTGGCCTTGCCACCTGGGGTTATCGGGTGATGGAGACGGTGGGTAAGCGCATTACAGAACTCACGCCGAGTCGAGGTTTTGCGGCTCAACTTGCGGCTGCGACCACGATCGTGGTTGCCTCCCGGCTCGGGATACCGGTATCGACGACGCACACCTTGGTCGGAGCAGTGCTGGGTGTAGGACTCGCTCGGGGTATCAGTGCGCTGGACATGCGTGTCGTCGGAAAAATCATTGCATCGTGGGTTGCTACACTGCCCATTGCAGCAGGATTGTCTATGTTCTTCTATTTCTTTTTCAAAGGCCTATTAACAGGCTAGGAGATAATTATGGCGTGGATTGACAAGCTTGTCGGAAAATCGCCAATCGGCCCTATGCAGAAACACATGCAGGTGGCCATGCTCTGCGCACGAGAGGTGATACCGCTGCTCGAAGCAATGGCAGCGGGTGACGATGAAGCGATTCGTCAGCGTCGAGCAGAAATTGATCGGCTAGAGCACGAAGCGGATCAACTCAAGCACGAGATTCGCAGTCATATGCCCAGGCGTTTTATGATGGCAATGGACCGTCGAACGATGTTGGAGATTCTGGACTACCAGGATTCGATAGCGGATGTTACTCAAGATATCGCTGAGTTGGCTGATCAGCGCGGCATGCATTTACCGGAATCGCTTAAGGAGCCTGTCTTGTCGATGGCCCAGAGCGTTATGACTGCCTGTGAACAAGGCCAACGAATTGTCGATGAACTGGATGAATTGGTTGAAACTGGATTCGGAGAAGGGGAGGTCGCTCGCGTTGACGAAATGGTTAGGGAACTGGGTCGTCTTGAGAGTCAAACGGATGCTGAATTAGATCGTGCTGCACGAGCACTTTTCGCCATGGAGGCGGAACTGGGGGTCGCAACGGTATTCTGGCATCAGATTATTCTCTGGATTGCAAACCTGGCTGATCTATCTGAGCGTGTTGGTAATCGCCTGCGATTACTGATGGCTAACTGACAAGATGCTTGAGTGCGACCTGAATCAAGTTGGCATGATTTAGTCTATTTAGAATCTAATCGTTGGGAGGCGAGCCAGCCAATGGTGAGTGTTGCCACCACCGCACCAACAAGCTGAGCCACTATAAAACCCGGTGCATGTGCAGGGTAGATACCACTAAAGGTATCGGTGAGGCTGCGGGCAATAGTGACGGCGGGATTGGCGAACGATGTCGAGGCCGTAAACCAGTAAGCCGCTGTGATATACAGGCCGACCATGTAAGCCACCGCTTCGGGTCTCCAGCGTAAGGAACCCAGAATTGTCGCGACCAGCCCAAAGGTTGCCACTCCTTCAGAAAACCACTGGGCACCTCCCGTTCGTACGTGACTGGATAACTGAAATAACTCTTGTGCAAACATCAGGTGTGCCGACCAGGTGCCGATTATTCCGCCTATGATCTGCGCTGCAAGGTAGGCGATGGCTGCACCGATGGCGATTTCCCGACGGATGAGGAAAGACAGGGTGACTGCAGGGTTGAAGTGGGCGCCGGATACAGGTCCAAAGATCGTGATGAGTACGACCAGTATGGCCCCGGTGGGAATAGTATTCCCTAAAAGTGCGATGGCTACGTTGCCACCAGCAAGGTTCTCCGCCATGATTCCAGACCCCACTACGGTTGCGAGGAGCATGGCTGTGCCTAATGTTTCTGCGACTAACCGTCGTGGCAGATCAAACTGTGACATGACTTAAACAGCTTCCTGTGTTGAACGAGCAATACTTCGGCCAATCATTACAAGTTGTGACAGTAGCTCGGCTTTGTTGGATGAATCAATAGCTAGCTGAATAAAGGTGCTTATCTGTTTTCTCAGCAGGTTCAGCGTTGCGGGGTGAATCTCGCCACGGGGAAAGCTGCCCGCACTGTAGGCTCTAAATCGACCACTATCCATTCGCTCGAGTATTGCTTCGGCAAGGATGCTGCGTGCCGAGTTTCCGGTACAGAGAAATAGCACATTGCAGCTCGTTGGCATCAGTTCTACCTCCTCTACGGAACGTTACACAACTAGGCGGTTGCAGTGCCCCGGCGGGCTGCTGGTGACAAGAGCAGTGGCCCACACAGCTCCGGTTTGCCGTTGCAACAATCCTGAATGAGGTGATTGAGTAGTTGTCGGATGCCATCAGGATCTATGCGGTAGACAATTGAGCGTCCAAAGCGGGTGGAGCTCAATAGGCCAGCGCGTGTCAGGATGGCCAGATGTGTAGAAAGTGTGTTGTGAGGGATCGCCAGTTTGAGGGCGATCTCCCCGGCCGCAAGACCAGCGGGACCGTTTCGGACAAGGAGCCTGAACACTTGCAGACGACTGGTTTGGGCCAGTGCAGATAAGGCATCGACTGCGTGTATTTCGTCCATATGTCGAGTATTATCGAAATAAAGGTTGATTGCAAGATTTAGATTAGAGTTTATTGGTCGGTTCGATGGCATCTGGTCGCACACGCTCTCGGGCGCATACAATGCGCTTTCGATGGTAAGGGCACGCCGGATCATATGGCCCAGGATGGTTTTGCTGGAGTCATCAATCCGCGAGTCGTCAGCGTGCTGCCGACGTTTAATCGACGTCTCGAATCCGATTTAGGAGCACCTGTGTCCCAGAAAGTTGTGTCTGCCAGTAATCCACCGAAACGGGATGCCGGCGAGCCTGTGGTCAGACCCAGAGATGCGAGTTCTCTGATCGTAACTCGGCGGGAACGACAAAAGATGTTTGTGCTGATGGGTCGGCGAAGCCCTACGGCACGGTTCATGCCTGGTGTTTTTGTTTTTCCGGGTGGCGCAGTTTCATCCGGTGATGGTCGCGTATTACCCGCTACTGGACTTGATCCCACCTATACCACCTTGATGGGGATTGGCCAATCACAAAGCCGAGCCCGAGCTTTGGCAATGGCAGCGGTTCGGGAAACTTGGGAAGAGACCGGATTAGTCGTCGGCGTAGCCGGCGAACTCAAGGGTAGCCGGGCGGCCTCATGGGAGGCGATTCGTTCGCTAAATCAGGTTCCTGATCTCCANCATCTGCGCTATGTGGGTCGTGCNATNACGCCATCATTCAGCAAGATTCGTTTTCATGCCAGNTTCTTTACCNTCGATGCCNGTCATCTCANCGGTGAACTGCAGGGAGACGGCGAGCTGGTCGAAGTNGGNTGGTGGAACGTCGCAGNNCTTAACGATNTGCCGATGCGTGGAGTCACCCGGTTTATGTTGGATCGTGCCGTNGCGCTTGTACGCGGAGAGGTCGAAGAAAGACCNACGCCTATTTTCCGNTGGCGCGGCAGNCGCCGTGTCGCCTGGCGTTGAGGNCTACCNTNAAANCCTGAAATATGTGTCGGAGCCGCTTCCTGCGATTGGNTGGACTTCACCAAGTNGCTCGAGGTGNTGGATNGATGCCAGGGTCGACAGGCCCGCTGCGCTGNGCAGNTCGGGCTGAATGTCAGGATACATNTTGGGAACCATGTCGGTGATGCGNAGATCCTNTGATTCNAATAGCGTACGAATTGTCTCAATNCGCTGNAAGCGGTGNTCAATCAGAGCANTAAGGTAGGGTAGAGGGTCNTTGATTGGTGCACCATGTGTGGGCCAGAAGCAATCTTCATTCCGCGTCAAGAGTTTATCAAGGCTGGACAAATAGTCCGTCATATTGCCGTCTGGCGGTATGATTACCGTCGTAGACCAGCCCATAACATGGTCACCGCTAAAAAGAGCGTTACCCTCCTCCCAGGCATAGCACATGTGGTTACTGGTATGGCCTGGCGTGTGAAGGCATTCCAGTGTCCAGCCGTTACCGGTAATTGGCTCGCCATCGCAGACGTATACGTCTGGAACGAAACTACGATCAACTCCTTCCTCTAATTGTTCCGTAGGGTTGAATGCAGAACCTCCATGAGGGCCATAGGCATAAGTGGGTGCACCAGTCGCTGCTTTAAGCGGTTCAGCCGCCGGTGAGTGATCACGGTGACAATGGGTGACAATAATATGGGTAACCTGCTCGCTAGAAATGCTGTCGAGCAATGCCTGTACATGGGCTTGATCATTCGGTCCCGGGTCGATCACAGCGACTTCACCTTCGCCCAGTATGTAAGTACCCGTTCCATGGAAGGTGAACGCGCTTGGGTTCCTGGCGGTGATACGGCGAAGACCTGTTGTAATCGGCTCAACGACGCCATAGGCGAAGTTATGCTCTTTGATTAAAGGAATTTCGACCACGTGGATGGAGATCTCCCGGGTCAGTCGACAGTGATCCAGGTATTGGTCTCAGGTTGAAATGCTTCTAGCGGTTGGAAGCAGGATTTGTAGGACATTTTCTGGCAGTCCTTAATCCAGTATCCGAGATAAAGCCAGTCGTACTCGATGCTGCGGGCAAGTTCGATTTGTTTCAGAATAGTAAAAATACCTGGGCTTCGATGGGATTCGTCCGGATCATAAAATGTGTAGACAGCGGACAGGCCGTTTGCCACATGATCCATCACCGATACCGACAGTAGTCGACGCCCTATTCGCAGTTCAAGGATGAAGGTGTCGATGTTTGAATTGATTAAAAACTGTCTGTATTTTTCTGGATCTGGGTCATCCATGCTGTCGCCAGTATGACGATCTGACTGATAGCGGCGGTAAAGCGAGAAGTGTTCCGCGGTAAATCTAGCCGTTCGCAACTCTGTTGTTACAGAAGCGTTACGCTTCATTGCGCGCTGTTGCGAGCGGTTTACTTTGAAGTCTTGTGCAGGAATCCGAACTGAACGGCACTGGTCGCACTGCGGGCAGTGGGGGCGGTAGTAAAGCGTACCATTACGGCGAAAACCGTTGTCAATTAGGCTGTCATACAGAGCAGGAGTGACATCGAAGCGTGGGTCAACCAGAAGGTTCGCCGCTGTCCGATCTAACAGATATGGACAGCGGTGCTGTGTTGATTTGTATAGGTCCGGGGCGGACTGTTGACGCGTCATAGTAGATCCAGACCGTCAAAACTGTAGTTCCAAGTGTCAGGCTGCGATTCGACCGCGAGCGCAGCTTGCAGTTGGCCCGAAAACCTGGCACGCGGAATATTCCTGGCACCCAAAGAGAAAAGGTGCTCTGAGGGTACCTGGCAGTCAATCAGCTGAAATTTCTTTTCAGAGATAATGCTGACCAGTGCAGTCAAGGCGATTTTGGAAGCATCGGTTGAGTGACTGAACATGCTTTCACCAAAAAAAACCCGCCCAATTGCAACTCCATACAATCCACCAACGAGTTTCATCTGATCCCAGACTTCGAGCGAATGAGCATATCCCGACGCGTTAAGCGTGGTATAGGCTTCGATCATCTCTGGCGTAATCCATGTCCCACTATCGTCGTTCCTGTCCCTAGGTTTTGCACAGGCCTGAATCACACCACTGAAATATTGATCACTTGTAACGCGGTAGCCCCGGTGGCGCAGCGTTTTCTTCAAAGAGCGACTGATCTTGAGGGCATCGGGGTAGAGTACAGTTCTGGGATCAGGTGACCACCACAGTATGGGTTGGCCGGTGCTGTACCAGGGAAATATCCCCCGGCGGTAGGCNCTGAGTAATCGTCCACTGCTGAGGTCACCACCCACTGCAAGCAGGCCCTCAGGTGTAGCCGCTTCAAGAGGTGGGAATGTATAGTGTTCAACGGGTCCTGACATTGTGATTTAGATTCTAGCGAAAAAACCCAGTCGGTGTTCAACGTCTCGGTCACTCGAGAGTTGATATTAGTTAGGCTATAAATTCGCAGGCTCTATGTGCACTAAGTACGTTTAAAGGGAGAATGCTGTTCCAATATGTCGGTATAGCGTTCGATTTCCTGCTGTTCCTCATGGGTATAGCGCTCTATGGCATCGTGGAAGCCGGCGTGGCTGAGCCAGTGCGCCGACCGTGTGATCGTCGGCATCAGGCCTCTGCTTAGTTTGTGTTCTCCCTGAGCACCTGCCTCAAAAATNGAGAATCCCTGTTCAATGCAGTACTCAATCGGGGTGTAATAGCAGACCTCAAAATGAAGGTCCGGAATCTGNTCTACCGAGCCCCAATAACGGCCATACAGGGCGCTGTCCGCACATACAAAAAATGCAGCCGCGATGTTTCGACGGCCACGCTGAGCCAGTAATAGTCGAATCTGTGCAGGCATCGTTTGGCACAATGTTTGAAAAAATTCCCGGTTCAGATAAAGGAAGGAGCTGTGTTCTNCGATGGTTTGGTGATAACAGGTATAAAAGAACGACAGCTGTTCTTCGTTGATTTCTTCACCACGAAGCCAGCACAGGTTNATCCCCGCATCGCGTACTCGGCGTCTTTCTCGNCTNATATTTTTTCTTTTTTTCGACGACAAGGATTGTAAAAAGTGTTCGAAGNTCAGGTATTNCTGGTTACGCCAGTGAAACTGGTTACTCNTCCGATCAATGAAGTCCAGTGTTTGAAAGTACCGAATGTCTGATTCGGTCAAAAATAAGCAATGAATAGAAGAAACGTCAAGTTTCTNACCAAGGCTGCGTAGTCCGTGAACTAGGGTAGATGCCAGTAGTTCGCGGTCCTGTCTCGGGTGAGTCAGCAGTCTCGGTCCTGTTATCGGCGTAAATGGTACTGCAGCCACCAGTTTTGGGTAGTAATCAAGCCCTGATTGCTGGTACGCTCTTGCCCATGCCCAGTCGAAGATAAATTCACCGTAGGAGTGAGACTTAAGATAGCAGGGCACGGCACCAACCAGATCGTCACCCCGGGCCAGTGTGAGGTGGCAGGGCGACCAACCGGTNTCATCACAGACTGCGCCACTCGTCTCCAGTGCGTGCAGAAACTCATAGCGCAAGGTGGGTGTGTNGTGTGGTACAACACGGTTCCAACTGTGTGAGTCGATCTCCTGAAGACCCTTGTGTATTGTGAGGGTCAGCCCAGAAGAACTATCATTGAACCCGCGGCGCTGTTCCTGGATTTCTGAGCCACCATTATTCTGACCAGTAATCAATGAAAACACTTCCCATCGGGCTTGCCCAGTTTAATTTTCATCTCGGTGATATTGATGGCAATGTTCACCGGATTATCAGTGCCTGCGAACAGGCGAGGGATATGTTGGGGTGCAGAATTGTNGTGTTCCCCGAGCTTGCAGTCACCGGTTACCCACCCGAAGACCTGCTTTTTCGCCACGATTTTCTGGAGAAGGCTGAATCGGGTGTCGCTGCTATTGCTAACGCAGTTCATGACGTGTGTGTGGTGGTTGGGCACCCCTGCCGGGATGGAGGTTTTGTCCGAAATTCGGCATCGGTGATTGATGGTGGTGAGATCATTGCCAGGTATCACAAGCGGGAACTCCCTAACTACAGCGTATTCGACGAAAAACGATACTTCAAGCCCGGTGACGCNCCCTGCGTGGTATCGATTGATGGGGTAGCTGCTGCAATCACTGTCTGTGAGGACATCTGGCATTCTGGACCAGCCGAAGATAGCATCGCCGCAGGCGCCCAGATCATACTCAATCTTAACGCTTCTCCGTTTTATGTACACAAAGGGGCCGAACGGGAAAACGCGGTTGTGACCGAACGTGCGAAATCCGGTCGAGTACCGATTGTATATGTCAATCTCGTCGGCGGTCAGGACGAACTTGTATTCGATGGTGGATCGTTCAGCGTTAACCGATCTGGTGAAGTGGTACAGCGGAGCCCAATTTTCGTTGAGCATCTGGCATCTGTGGTCTACTGCAATGGAGATCTCACTGGTGTGGCATCTGAGAACACAGCGGGACTGCCCGAAGTCGAAGAAAGCGTCTACCAGGCGCTGGTTACGGGAACGAGGGATTACGTACTGAAAAATGGATTTCAAGGTGTTGTACTTGGTTTGTCCGGAGGTATCGATTCTGCACTGACCATGGCGATCGCTGTTGATGCGCTCGGGCCGGAGTGTGTGCAGGCCATCCTGATGCCTTCACGTTATACACGGGAGATCAGCGTTCACGATGCCAGACAGGAGGCNCTGTCTTTGGGAGTTGAGCACCACACCATTGAAATCGAGTCTCTGGTTCATGCTTATGACCGCGAACTTGCGACACTGTTTGAAGGGTATGGACCTGATGCCACAGAAGAAAACCTGCAGGCACGAATTCGCGGGAATCTGTTGATGGCAATATCCAACAAGACAGGCCGCCTGGTGCTGACAACAGGTAATAAGAGTGAAATGGCTGTAGGCTATGCGACACTGTACGGAGACATGGCTGGCGGTTTCGCAGTCATCAAAGATGTNCCAAAGACGTTTGTCTATCGCCTGGCACGCTATCGTAATGCAATATCGGCAGTGATTCCTGAACGGGTGATNACNCGGGCCCCTTCTGCTGAACTGGCGCCGGATCAAGAAGATGAAGACAGCCTGCCACCTTACGATGAGTTGGACCCTATCCTGGAAGCTTATATCGAAAAAGATCAGTCACCCGCGCAGATCGTCTCGGCTGGTTATGACGCGGTGGTGGTGGATCGAGTCATCGGCTTGGTTAATCGCAACGAGCACAAACGCCGGCAGGCGCCTCCAGGCGTGAAAATTACACAGCGTGCATTCGGTCGAGACCGACGTTACCCGATCACTTCTGGCTTCCGTTCGACCCGGTGTTAGTGATTTTCGGGTAGGTAGCTGCTGTGAGGATAGTTCAAACGAAGTACCCGTTCCGCATCGTGNCCTAACTCGGCNAAACCCATTTCCTTGTAGGCTTTTATCATCACCGCGAGNGCATGTTCGACAGCCGAGGATGTTTGATAGGTTTCCAATACNTGTTTAGCGCGGTTGAGTGCAGCNACGTGGGCACCGCGTGCATGGTAATACCGTGCAATTTGAACGTCGTGCATGGCAAGGACATTAACGATCTCTACCAGTCTTTTGTTAGCATCTGGCGCATAGGTGCTGTTGGGAAATCGTGTGACAAGTTCGCGATAGGCATCAAAGGCGTCACGTATGGGTCCAGTATCGTGGGCGCTGGGATCACTACCTGTTATCGCACTCAGAAGGCCGCGCTCAGGCTTAAAGCCAGCGAGACCTTTGAGATAGTATGCATAGTCGACATTGGCATGGACCGGGTGCATTTGAATAAACCGACNGGCTTCAGCAATGGCCAATNCGNGCTGGTTGCTTTTATAGTATACGTAGGCGATCTCAAGTTGGGCTTGCTCGGCAAATGTGCCGTAAGGAAATCTACCTTGTAATTTTCGATAGTAGGTGATTGCCTCTTCCCAATATTCTCCCTCGGCCTGTTCACGAGCGGCCTGCAGAAACATTTCCGCNGTCCAGTTCAGAGTTTCGTCTTCTTCCTCCAGCAGTGAACAGCCTCCAACCAGACTGGTCAGCAGGAGGATGATCAGGGTGAANCTATATGTTTTTGTCATGCTTAGAGGAACTCGGTCTTCGTTTCAATAAATTATACTGCTGGTGTGAAGGCACGAGGTAATCGATTCTTGCTCCCATGGAAGATGGCACGACAGTGATGAATGCGGTGATCCCCGATCGGGCGCGAGGGGAGCGACTGGACAAAGTCCTGGCATCAGTATTTCCGCCTTACTCTCGTTCTCAGCTACAGCTGTGGATCCGGCAGGGGCGGATAACTATACACGGACGGATTCCCCANGGGCGGGAACTGGTATCGGGTGGGGAAGCTGTTCGCCTCGAGGTGCCACGGCCAGAACCTGTGGCCTGGCAGCCTCAGGACCTGCCACTTGAGCTGGTCTATGAGGATGCCGATATTCTCGTCATCGATAAACCAGCCGGNGTGGTTGTTCATCCGGGTGCAGGTAATCCTGACGGCACATTGGCCAATGCCATTCTTTACCACTTTCCGGAACTGGCTGCATTACCTCGTGCCGGCCTGGTCCACAGGATCGATAAAGGCACGACCGGCTTGCTGGTTGTAGCTCGAAATGAACATGCCCGCAGCAAGTTGATTCGTGCCCTTGAGTGCCACGCGGTGTCTCGGTGTTACCTGGCAGTGGTTGACGGAATACCGATTTCAGGCGGGACACTGGATCAACCCATTGGTCGTCACCCNCGCAACCGTTTGCGAATGGCAGTGAATCCAAATGGCAAACCGGCGGTAACACATTACCGGGTCGAGGAGAAATTTCGTGCTCACGCGCTAATATCAGTCGAACTGGAGACNGGCCGTACCCATCAGATTCGAGTTCACCTTTCCAAGGCTGGCTATCCGTTGGTCGGTGATGTGCTTTACGGGCGACGACTCCGCATACCAGCTGGTGCAAGTGGTAAGTTTGCCGAAATGCTCCGGGGATTCAAACGACAGGCATTGCATGCCCGCTCATTAACACTGACCCATCCGCGAACAGGTAAATCCCTGAATTGGAAGAGCCCAGTGCCGCCTGANCTGGCGCAACTCTTAAGCACCTTGCGCTCAGAGCAGCGATCCGATCCATGACAAAGACTGAAATCGACTATGTAACCCCACAGTGGTCAGCGCCTTTTCACGTGCAGGCGCTGACAACGCTGCGTTTAGGNGGGTATAGTCAGGGNGATTATCAAGGTCTCAATCTNGCTGACCATGTCGGTGACGATTNCGCTCGTGTGACAAAGAATCGCAGCCTGATNCGATCTAGCATNGGGTATCCAGCTGACCCGTNCTGGCTGGAACAAGTACATGGCAGTCGGGTCGTNCAACTCGACGANAGCGATNTCTCTCGTGTTGCTGACGGAAGCATCTCCCGTAGTCGTGGGGTTGTCTGTGCCGTTCTAAGCGCCGATTGTGTGCCGTTGTTTCTAACCGACAAGTCTGGTCAATTTGTTGCCCTGCTCCACGTCGGATGGCGAGGACTGGAAGCAGNTATTGTGGAGTCTGGTTTAGGCCTTATCCCCGANCCGATGGCCGAGGTTCTTACCTGGATCGGACCCGCAATCGGGCCGACTGNTTACGAAGTGGGGGATGATGTGCGGGGGCGACTNCTCAGGGCCTGTCGGGATCATGACAGCAAATTCACCGAAACTNAGACAGGCTGGCTGGCAGATCTACCAGGAATGGTTGAACAACGTCTACGACGCGCTGGTGTAGAGTCGGTCGGTTCAAGTGGACTGTGCACCTTCAGTGCACCGTGCAATTGGTTTTCGCATCGTCGATCGGCACNCTGTGGACGGATGGCATCTCTGATTTGGCTGACCTGATCAAATAACTGACATTGACTTTTGATGTTTTTCAATCAAATCAGATACCCTGGAAGAAGATGCGCCGAGCGGCTTNCGATAGTNTTGTGCCTGCTATTTTGGACACCGACAGCCAACGCAGTTGATTTCGAATTGCTAGACCTCGACGGCAATCGCCACCGATTATCTGAATTTCTAGGTAAGTGGGTGGTGATCAACTTTTGGGCGACATGGTGTGGTCCGTGTTTGAAAGAGATTCCGGAACTCATTAGTTTCCAGTCGCGCCATGAATCGGAAGTAGTTGTACTCGGAGTAAATTTTGAAGATAGGCCGCTGCCGGAGGTCAAAGAGTTTGTTGCTTCGCNAGGAATCAACTATCTGGTGTTGCGAACGGGCAGTGAGCCACTGACACCATTTGAACCACTTAAAGGATTGCCCTCAACGTTTCTCGTCTCCCCCGAGGCTGAATACCTTGATCTTGTACTCGGCGCAGTGACAGCGGTAGAGCTTGAGGATNTAGTTGCCCGACACCGAGACCTTACACCTCAGAGCGCCAAGACCGAGTGATGTAGGTAATCAATGGGTGTTTGGGGCAGTGTGATCGGGTAGTGCCCTTTTTATGCGTAACTCCCTAGACAATATTGGGACAGTGCTTGTTTTGAGGCTGGTCAGGCCCCATTTTATATCTAAGTAGATATCANAGCTTTATAGGTTTTGGCACGGAGTTTTATATGCGAATGGACAAGTTTACTTCCAGACTACAGTCAGCTCTGTCAGATGCTCAGAGTCTGGCAATCGGTCGTGATCACCAATTTATCGAGCCGCTGCACCTGATGATAGCGCTAGTGGATCAGGATGGCGGTGGTACGCGTCATCTGTTGGCGCAGGCAGGTATCAAAGTCCACCAGTTACGCTCACAACTCGATGAGGCTGTTGATCGATTGCCCAAGGTTGAAGGCAGTGACGGTGACGTTCAACTGTCGAACGAACTTATACGACTTTTGAATGTGAGTGATAAGTTCACCCAGCAGCGGGGCGATCAGTACATCTCTAGCGAGATGTTCATACTCGCGTCAGTCAAGGCAAACAATGAACTGGGCCGGCTATTACAGATAAATGGAGCGGATCCCAAGGCTGTCAATGATGCAATCGACACAATGCGAGGCGGTCAGCAGGTCGATGAACCGAATTCGGAAGACCAGCGTCAGGTACTGGATAAATACACTATAGACCTTACCGAACGGGCCGAACAAGGCAGGCTCGACCCGGTAATAGGTCGGGATGACGAGATTCGCCGTACCGTGCAGGTGCTTCAGCGACGAACCAAGAATAATCCGGTGCTGATCGGGGAGCCTGGTGTCGGGAAAACAGCAATCGTCGAAGGGTTAGCACAGCGCATTATCAATGGAGAGGTTCCCGAGGGCCTTCGTGGAAAGCGCCTGCTGTCGCTTGACATGGGGTCATTGATTGCTGGTGCCAAGTTTCGAGGTGAATTTGAGGAGCGCCTAAAGGCGGTATTGAGTGATCTGGAAAATCAAGGAGGCCAGGTCATATTGTTCATTGATGAGTTACATACCATGGTGGGTGCCGGACGTGCNGATGGCGCTATGGATGCCGGCAACATGCTCAAGCCAGCGCTCGCGCGTGGCGAGCTGCACTGTATCGGTGCTACGACTCTGGATGAATATCGCGCTCATCTGGAAAAAGACGCCGCCCTGGAACGACGTTTTCAGAGAATCTTGGTTGGCGAACCGAGTGTAGAGGATACCGTGGCTATCTTGAGAGGCCTCAAGGAAAAATACGAAGTACATCACGGTGTTGACATTACCGACCCAGCGATTGTGAGTGCCGCAACCCTCTCACATCGTTACATCGCTGACAGAAAGTTACCTGATAAAGCGGTTGATCTTATNGACGAGGCGGCCAGTCGAATTCGTATGGAGATCGATTCCAAACCTGAAGCTATGGACAAGCTCGATCGTCGGCTTATACAGTTGAAAATTGAACGCGAGGCGCTTAGCCGGGATACGGATGAGGCAAGTCAGAAGCGCTTGCGGGGCTTGGATGATGAAATCTNAGATCTGGACCGGCAGTATGCCGACCTCAAAGAGATTTGGAGCGCTGAAAANGCCGCAGTCTACGGTGTGCAGCACGTTAAGGAAGAACTCGATCATACAAGGCAGGCTCTGGAAACAGCCAGACGTGCTGGTGATCTGGGAAGGATGTCTGAATTACAGTATGGCCGTATTCCGGAACTGCAAAAAGAACTCGAGAGCGCTACTTCAATAGAAAGTGACACACAGCTTCTACGTAATCGGGTGGGTACCGAAGAAGTTGCAGAAGTCGTTGGCCGCTGGACCGGTATTCCTGTTTCAAGAATACTTGAAGGAGAGCGTCAAAAGCTATTACGCATGGAAGACCAGATTCACGAACGNGTCATCGGGCAAACTGAGGCAATTCGTGTGGTTGCAGACTCGGTGCGACGGTCACGCGCAGGTCTGTCTGATCCCAATCGACCCTACGGTTCCTTTCTTTTCCTCGGACCAACCGGTGTCGGTAAAACAGAGTTATGTAAGGCGCTTGCCGAATTTCTGTTTGATAGTGAAGACGCGATGCTTCGCATTGATATGTCTGAGTTTATGGAGAAGCATGCGGTCGCACGGCTTATTGGAGCCCCACCGGGATATGTTGGTTATGAGCAAGGCGGTTATCTGACCGAAGCCGTCCGAAGGCAGCCCTATTCAGTAATCCTTTTAGACGAGGTCGAGAAGGCTCATTCTGAGGTTTTCAACATTCTCCTTCAGGTGATTGACGAAGGCCGTCTCACTGACAGCCAGGGCCGAACGGTTGATTTCCGAAATACGATCATCATCATGACATCGAATCTGGGGTCAAATCAGGTTCAGCAACTGGCTGGTGAAGACAACTACCAGGCTATGACAGCTGCNGTAATGGACGTGGTCAAGCANCATTTCCGACCGGAATTTATCAACCGGATTGATGAGATGGTGGTGTTTCATCCNCTAAGCCGTTTGCANCTCAGCGAGATCGCAAGAATACAGATTGCACATNTGACGCAAAGGTTGGTAGACCGNGATTTAGATTTTCAGGTCACAGAAAAAGCGATNGAACGCTTAGCCGACCTGGGGTTCGATCCGGTTTATGGTGCACGACCACTCAAGCGGACAATACGGTCAGAATTAGAAAACCCACTCGCACAGTCGATCCTGTCCGGTCAGTTCAACAGNGGCGATACNATTGTCAGTGACTTTGACGGTACCGGGTTTACCCTNGAATGCTACACCCAGCCAACCGCGCAGGTCGCCTGAATCANGATTAATCGTGAAGCGGCNGTGTCATTCGNGATTTGGTTGCGCTGCCCAGTGGCAGTAGAATCTGCGGAATTCTAGCTTAGCGGTTTAGTTTATGAAGGCAATGATTCTTGCTGCCGGTAAGGGTACCCGGNTCCGGCCACTGACGCACAAGATGCCCAAACCAATGATCCCTGTTTTGGGCAAACCGGTTATGGAGTACCTGGTGGAGCAGCTGGCCCGACACAGCTTCGATCAGATCATGGTGAATGTCAGTCATCTCGCACATACCATCGAGAACTATTTTGGCGACGGTCGCCGATGGGGGGTCGAGATTGGTTACTCGTTTGAGGGCTATCTTCAGGATGGCAATACGGTGGCTCAGCCAATAGGTTCTGCCGGGGGTATCCGCCGGATCCAGGATTTTGCCCGGTTTTTTGATGATACATTTTTGGTGGTTTGCGGGGATGCTTTGATCGATCTTGATCTTACTGAGGTTTTGCGTAGTCATTGGAAGTCCGGAGCCATCGCAAGTGTTGTTGTCAAAGAGGTACCCAGACAGCGGGTTTCGAATTACGGTGTAGTCGTCTGTGATGCCGTCGGTCGCATTACGAATTTTCAGGAAAAACCTGATCTGGCAGAAGCACGCTCCAATCTGGTCAACACTGGAATCTATGTATTCGAACCCGAGGTTATTGAGCACATTCCAGCCGATGAGGAATATGATATTGGAAGTGACCTATTCCCCACGCTAGAACCATCGTCNTTTCACGCTATTAATGTACCCTTTAACTGGATTGATATCGGGCAGCTGAGTGACTACTGGGAAGCCAATCAGCTACTCATGCGCGGCATGCTCAAAGGTGCACGGATGCCAGGTAAAGAGCGCTTACCCAGGATATGGACCGGGTTGAACGTTAATGTGGACTGGGATGAGATCCGAGCAGAGGGTCCAATCTATGTCGGATCAGGAACGCGGATCGAACCAGGATGTGAAATTATCGGTCCGACCTGGATTGGCCAGGGGTGCCACATCGAGAGTGGGGCTCGAATCTCTCGAAGTATACTGTTCGAATACAGTCGTCTTGGTTCGGGTGCCCGGGTGACCGAATCTCTTGTGTTCGGTCAGAACTGTGTTGATCAGGACGGTAACCCGACACCTGACCCCAGCGGGAACCTGGACTGGGTCGGCGATGCGCGCGAATTCAGTGGTAGCCNCTAGGAAGTAGCCTGACACTATACCGCTGCGGTAGCACACATCCTGATGAGTTGGACTATGCCTGTGGATTTGCCCTTTATGGCCGATCAGCCGACGGCATCAGCACGTATAAAAGTCAGTCCGGAGCACTTCAAGGTCGATGAGGTTTTAGGGTTTGAACCCGATGGTACGGGACAGCATTACCTGTTTCAGATTCTTAAGATCAACCGAAATACCGCCGACGTTGCGCGCGAGTTGTCACAAATGTTTGGCGTGCGATTAGTGGATGTTGGCTATTCCGGGCGAAAAGATAAACAGGCTGTTGCCAGGCAGTGGTTCAGTGTACCGGCTCAAAGTGTGGACGCTGTCTCTAGTTCCGTAGAGGGCCTAGGCTGGAAGGTAGAAAAGCGGTGTAGGCATGGTAGAAAGCTGCGGCGCGGCAGTCATCGTGGAAANGCTTTTGACATTCGTTTGAGTGGGTTTAAGGGCTGTGCATCAGATCTAGAACAACGTGTTCTCGACCTTCAGCGCCGGGGTTTTCCAAACTACTTTGGAAGCCAGCGATTTGGCCATCAGGGCAGAAATATCGATGAAGCACGCAGGATCTTGGGTACTGATGCTGTTCGACTTCGTCGGCCCAGCCATCAGATGCTGCTTTCCGCAGCGCGGAGTTGGTTGTTCAATGTCGTTCTTGGACAAAGACTACTCGAAAATACATGGACTCGACCCCTGCCTGGTGACATCATGATGCTTGCTGGCAGTCGATCCCACTTTACCGCAGAAAAGGGCGACTCGATGCTACCGGAGCGGTTAGCCAGTTTGGATATTCATGTCAGCGGCCCATTATGGGGAGACGTAAAAGCTGTTCAGGATCAGCCAGCTTGGCAGCGGGAGTGCTGTTGGCTCGAAGGCGAAGCGGAAATGCGAGATAGTGTTGCCCGAACCGGAGCAAATCCGGCACGGCGTGCACTACGCGCCACCTTCGATGACCTGACTCTGAAGTGGACCCACGACAGTAATCCCAGGCTCGTATTTACTCTCGGTCGTGGTTGTTATGCGACTTCTTTGCTCCGAGAACTGGTACTGTTTGACCTGCCATGAACCTCAAGTTGTTAGCAGACTGGCTCGGGTCAGTAAGTCGTTCACTCGTTTCACATAGGCTGCCGGTTCAGAAAGCCGCGCGCCTTCGCTCAATGCAGCTTGATCAAAAAGAACCATAGACCATTCTTCCAGTCGCTCGTGCCCTGGCGCCAGTTGTTTGATGAGCGGGTGGTCAGCATTAATTTCCATAATCGGCTTAGCGTCCGGCGCATCCTGCCCCATGGCCTGTAGGATGCGCTCGAGGTTACCCCCGAGATCATGTTCGTCGGCAACTAGGCAAGCCGGTGAATCTGTTAAACGATGGCTCACACGGACTTCCTTCACCCTGTCACTAAGTACGGCTTGTATCTTTTCCACCAGTCCGGTGAGGTCTTTACCCTTTTCCTCGGCAGCTTTCTTCTGATCATCGGTTGCAAATTCATCCAGGTCCAACGCACCCTTTGCGATCGACTTCAATGGCTTTTCCTCATAGTCACTGAGGGAAGTAACGAGCCATTCGTCAACTGGGTCCGTTAGCAGAAGAACTTCAATTTCGTTCTTTCGGAATATCTCTAGATGTGGCGATGTGCTGGCTGCTGCATATGAATCTGCCGTGATGAAGTAGATTCCCTTCTGTTTCATAGGCATTCGTTTGACGTAATCCGCTAGCGACACTGTCTGTGTTTCTTCATCGTCATGGGTCGTGCAGAAACGCAATAGCTCGGCCAGGGTCTTTTGGTTTTCATGGTCTTCGACCATACCTTCTTTTAGGACTTTGCCAAATTCCTTCCAAAACTGTACGTAGGAATCTGGATTTTTTTCGGCTATCCGCTTCAGCTCGTTGAGAATCTTTTTTACCGAGGCTGTGCGAATCCGGTCTATATCTTTGTTGTTCTGCAAAAACTCGCGTGAGACATTTAGCGGGAGATCAGCTGCATCAACTACACCCCGAACAAACCGAAGATAACTTGGCATCAGGTACTTGGCATCATCGAGAATAAAGATCCGACGCACGTAGAGATTAATACCGTGCCGTTGCTCACGGTCCCACAAATCAAACGGCGCTTTTGATGGAATAAAGAGTAGCGAGATATACTCAAGATTCCCTTCAACTCTATTATGTAGCGTGACGAGCGGGGCCTCGTTGTCATAACTAATATTGGTATAGAACTGTTTGTATTCTTCCTCTGTAATTTCGGTTTTTGGTCTAGACCACAACGCTGCGCCTTTGTTGACTGTTTCCCACTCCTCTTTTCGTTTTTCATCCGAACTCAGCATCTTGATCGGCAGAGAGATATGGTCGGAGTACTTTCCGATGATATTGCGGAGGCGATACCCTTCGGCAAATTCCTTATCTTCTTTGCGAAGATGTAGAGTTATTTCTGTACCTCGTTCAACACGGGTGGTATTTTCGATCGTGTATTCACCGCTGCCGTCTGACACCCAGCGGACTCCTGTTTCAGATTCTTGGCCGGCTTTGCGTGTCAAGAGTTCGACTTTTTCTGCGACCAGGAAAACCGAATAGAAACCGACTCCGAATTGACCAATTAGACTTGCGTCTGCCGATTGGTCGCCACTGAGTGAATCCAGAAACTGGCGGGTGCCTGATCGGGCGATTGTACCGATGTTGTCGACCACTTCAGCCCTGGCCATGCCGATTCCGTTGTCACGCACCGAAATCGTTCTGTCCTTCTCATTGAAGTTGATATGCACAGACAGTTCATTGCTATTTTCCAGAAGTTGTTCATCTGTCAATGCCGCAAATCGTAGCCGGTCACAAGCATCCGAGGCGTTGGAGATCAACTCTCGAAGAAAGATCTCCTTGTTCGTGTAGAGTGAGTGAATCATCAACTGTAATAGCTGATTCACTTCGGTCTGAAAACTTCGAGTTTCAACGGTTTGTTCAGTTGTCATCGGTCATTGGTCCTTACTGATGTGGGGCTTGCGAACGATCTTCGTGATTATCTGTAAAAAATGGGGGCTGTGGGATAGTAATTCAAGTCATCTGTGATTGACCCTATCGTTTCATTTGGTACTTGGACTTATCGGCCTCAGTCGGCCCCGTGACCAATTTCCGGTAGAATCCGCCCCGTATGTTGTTTAACGAATCGGGGCATGGCGCAGTCTGGTAGCGCACCTGCTTTGGGAGCAGGGAGTCGGGGGTTCAAATCCCTCTGCCCCGACCATTATGTGGAAACCTCAGGAGAGCCGGGCGCCCGTAGCTCAACCGGATAGAGCAACGGCCTTCTAAGCCGTAGGTTACAGGTTCGAGTCCTGTCGGGCGTACCAATTTCGCGACGTGACCTCTTGAATAGCTGGATTCGCTGGCTTTGACATCCTGAATTGTTGGATAATTGACAACTTGGCTATCCGAATATGGTGATCGTAGCTCAGTTGGTAGAGCCCCGGATTGTGATTCCGGTCGTCGTGGGTTCGAGTCCCATCGGTCACCCCAGACTTGCAATAACCAAGACACGATCGTCAATTTATGGGATTGCCACTGAAGGACACGAAGGGCCGTTAGCTCAGTTGGTAGAGCAGCTGACTCTTAATCAGCGGGTCGCAGGTTCGATCCCTGCACGGCCCACCAGAACTGGTGAAAATTGAAATTGCTGAGAACATGTATGATCAAATTCGGCTTCTGGCCTTATTCTGAAATATGTACAGGATCAGATGCGAAAGTGGCGGAACTGGTAGACGCGCTGGCTTTAGGTGCCAGTGGGGTAACCCGTGGGAGTTCGACTCTCCCCTTTCGCACCAGCGTTTCAAGTAATTAATCATAGTTCACCTCCTACAATCAGGAATACCATCGTATGGATGTCTCTGTTGAAAATACTGGCGCAATCGGCAGGAAAATGACAGTCAAAATCCCTGCATCAGATCTTGATCAGAATATTCAGTCAAGGCTGTCGACGCTGGCGAAGACCGTAAAACTTCCAGGCTTCCGGCCGGGCAAGGTTCCGCTCAAGGTGGTTGAAGCGAGATATTCTGAGCAGGTCCTGCATGAAGCAGCCGAAGAACTGATCAGTTCAAGCTATCATGATGCCGTTGTGCAGGAATCTGTTGAAACCGCGGGCCCACCATCGATTGAACCCAAGACGATGACACGCGGCGAGGATCTTGAATATGTGGCCACATTCGAAGTGTTTCCCCAGATCCCCCGAACTGACATTGCAGGCACGTCGATTGTTCGTAAATCCTGTCAGCCAGAAGAGGGAGATGTGACTCGAACAATCGAAACTTTGCGTAAACGTCGAACGATCTGGGAGGCAGATGAATCAGCAGCCAAGGAGGGTGACCGCTTGCTGATTGACTTCAAAGGAACTGTGAATGGAGAACCTTTCGAAGGTGGGGAAGCGGAAAATTATCCCGTTATACTGGGGGGAAGTACATTGCTTCCGGAGTTTGAGGAGCAGTTAACTGACCTGAAGACAGGTGACCAGGGTACAGTCGACCTGACCTTTCCTGAAGATTACCCAAATGAAGAACTTGCAGGACAACCGGCAAAGTTCAGTGTCGACGTTCGTGAAGTCGCAAAACCGAAACTACCTGAGATCGACGAGGACTTCATAAAAAGTTTTGGTGTGGAAGAGGGGACCGACCAGGCATTCCGCAACCAAATTCTGGAAAACCTGGAGAAGGAATGTTCACAAAAAATTCGGAGTGACACTCATGAAGCGGTGATGGAGGCTCTTCTCCTGGGGAACGATTTCGAAGTGCCAGAGGCCTTGATCCGAGAAGAAACTGAGCGTGCGGTTATGGCTGCCCGGGCCCAGATGCAGCAGCAGGGTCTACCTGCAGATACACCAGTCGATCCAGAACAGTTCAGGAATTCAGCTGAAAGACGTGTACGACTCGGGTTAGTTATGCATACAATCGTAAAACAGCGAGAAATAAAGCCAGACGATAATGCTGTTCGCCAGCGACTAGAGGACATGGCGTCAAGCTATGATGATCCTCAACAGTTCATTAAGTGGTACAGTGAAGACAGGAGCCGCTTGTCACAGGTTGAGGCCGCAGTTGTCGAGGACCATGTTGTGGAAGCGTTGCTGACCGACGCCGACGTCACTGATAGCGAGGTGAGCTTTGAGGACTTAATGAACCCGACTGTACCTGACACTATGCAATCGTGATCCGGGTCGATCATACTGACAGAGGTGATACTGTGACAGATTATTCCAAGCAACCTGCCTTGACGGCACCCCAGAATCTCGGTTTGGTGCCGATGGTCATCGAAACCACTGGTAGAGGCGAACGTGCCTACGATATTTACTCTCGTCTGCTCAAGGAGCGGGTCATATTTATGGTCGGCCAGATTGTCGACCATATGGCCAACCTGGTTGTAGCGCAACTGCTGTATCTGGAATCAGAGAACCCGGACAAGGATATTCATCTTTATGTCAATAGTCCCGGTGGTGAGGTGAATGCTGGTCTTGCCATCTACGATACCATGCAATTCATTAGACCTGACGTCAGCACTGTTTGCACGGGTCAGGCTGCGAGCATGGGTGCAGTGATACTTGCTGGCGGCACTTCGGAAAAGCGATTTGCACTGCCGCATTCACGAATTATGATCCATCAACCTTGGGGCGGGTTTCAGGGTCAGGCCACAGATATTGATATTCACGCCAAAGAGATTCTGAGAATACGTGAACGGTTAAACCAGATACTTTCCAATCATACCGGCCGCGATCTCGATATTGTTCAGAATGACACTGAGCGGGACAACTTTATGAGCGGAGACGAGGCTGCAGAATACGGTATTATTGACCGAGTAATTAGCCAGCGCGAAGACTAATTATTATCACGCAAAGAGCCTCAATTGTGTACCCCTTGCAATCACGTTATAAAGACTGCATCTTACATAGGTGGCAAAGCTGATTTTGAAGACAACCCATGTGCCTGAAGATCTAACCTGGGTGGATCATTACAGAGTTAACAATTGATATAGGGGAGGTAGCATGGCCGAGAACGACGGCGACAACAAAGGTGACAAGCTTCTCTATTGTTCTTTTTGTGGAAAGAGCCAGCACGAAGTTAGAAAGCTGATCGCTGGCCCATCGGTATTTGTCTGTGACGAGTGCGTAGAACTCTGTAACGAGATTATTCGTGAAGAGGCCGAAGATGTAGAAGCCGAGGACGCTCGCGAGGCAGCTTATCCGACCCCGCAGGAAATCTGTGAGCGGCTGGATGATTACGTCATCGGCCAGACAGAGGCAAAGAAAGTTCTTTCAGTGGCCGTATACAATCACTATAAGCGGATTGAGAACGCAGAAGCTGTAGGCGAAGTCGATATCTCGAAAAGCAACATTCTGATGATCGGGCCGACCGGATCAGGTAAAACACTTCTAGCCGAAACACTGGCTCGGGAACTCAATGTACCGTTTACGATTGCCGATGCAACCACTCTCACAGAAGCCGGTTATGTCGGAGAAGATGTTGAAAACATCATCCAGAAGCTGCTCCAGAAGTGTGATTATGATGTGGAAAAAGCGCAGATTGGGATTGTGTATATCGATGAAATAGACAAGATATCGCGTAAATCAGATAACCCATCTATTACCCGTGATGTCTCTGGGGAAGGCGTTCAGCAGGCGCTACTTAAACTAATCGAGGGCACTGTAGCCTCGGTACCTCCACAAGGTGGTCGCAAACACCCGCAGCAGGAGTTTCTACAGGTCGATACCCGAAATGTGTTGTTTATTTGTGGAGGTGCATTCTCGGGACTCGAGAAAGTCATCCAGCAGCGCTCTGAAAAGTCAGGTATCGGTTTTGGTGCGGACATCAAAAGCATCTCAAATGATGCCCGTATGAGCGAGTTTCTACCTGATCTCGAACCCGAGGATTTGATCAAGTATGGACTGATACCAGAGTTTGTCGGACGCATGCCGATAATCGCAACCCTCGAAGAACTGGATGAAGAAGCCTTGATGACCATCCTGACCGAGCCCAAAAATGCACTGATCAAGCAATTTGGCAAACTATTTGAGCTTGAAAATGTGGAACTTGAAATTCGACAGGATGCTCTAAAAGCTGTTGCAAAAAAGGCTATGGATCGAAAGACTGGTGCGCGCGGACTGCGTTCAATACTAGAGAAAGCGTTGCTGGAGACCATGTTTGAATTGCCATCAATGAACGATGTGACCAAGGTGATGGTAGACTCCAGCGTAATCGAAGACAGCTCTCAACCGCTATATGTCTTCGAAGAAGAACCACGAAACATTTCACAGCAATCTTAATTTGAGTGTGAGACACGATTTCACCTTGAATTAAGAGGGCGAAGCCCCCAGATTAGGTGTGATACCAGTGCACGACTGGTTTGCCGTGCTTTAAACGGAATCAGAACACACGGGACTAGACATGACTGACGATAACGATACTGAAGCATTGGAGCCACAGGTTCGCTATCCCATGTTGCCATTACGTGATGTTGTGGTCTTTCCGCACATGGTGATACCGCTCTTTGTCGGTCGGGAGAAATCGATTAAAGCACTCGACCACGCTATGGAATCTGGCAAGCAGATATTTCTTGCGGCCCAGCATGATGCTGCAGATGACGACCCGTCACCTGAGCACATTTATGAGGTCGGTACTGTGGCCAATATTCTGCAGCTCCTAAAACTACCCGATGGCACCGTAAAGGTTCTGGTAGAGGGAACAGCCAGAGCCGCAATCGTCAGATATGTTCAATCCGAAGAGACTTTTGAAGTCGACGCTGTTGAAATCAATGATGAACTGATCGATGAGCGTGAGGCTGAAGTACTGATCCGAACGGTGGTTACTGAATTTGAACAGTATGTCAAACTCAACCAAAAAATTCCGCCGGAAGTGCTGACATCCTTGAGCGGCATCGAGGAACCCGGCCGGTTGGCCGATACGATCGCCGCTCATCTGACGTTAAGAAACGAAGAAAAACAAAAGATCCTTGAATATGCCAGTTCACGTGAGCGGCTGGAACATATTCTGGGCATTATGGAATCCGAGATCGATCTCCTTCAGGTCGAGAAACGAATTCGTGGGCGAGTCAAGAAGCAGATGGAAAAAAGTCAACGCGAGTATTACCTGAATGAGCAGATGAAAGCGATTCAGAATGAACTCGGCGAAATGGAAGACGCGCCCAATGAAATGGATGAACTGCAGAAAAAGGTCGAAGAAGCCGGCATGTCCAAAGAGGCACTGGAAAAGGCCGAGTCAGAACTGAAAAAACTTCGCATGATGTCACCGATGTCAGCGGAAGCGACGGTGGTCCGAAATTACATCGACTGGCTGGTGCAGGTGCCGTGGAAGAAAAGGACCCGAGTCTCAAAGGATCTGGCCAAGGCCGAATCGATTCTTGAGGGAGATCACTACGGACTGGAGAAAGTCAAGGAGCGGATACTGGAATATCTGGCCGTACAACAGCGAATCAAAAAAATCAGAGGGCCCATTCTGTGTTTGGTTGGACCGCCAGGCGTCGGCAAGACATCACTGGGTGAATCAATAGCGCGAGCAACACATCGTAAGTTCGTGCGCATATCACTGGGCGGAATGCGCGACGAGGCTGAAATTCGTGGTCACCGCAGAACCTACATCGGGTCACTGCCGGGGAAAATTCTTCAAAACATGGCAAAAGCAGGATCGAAGAATCCATTGTTCATGCTTGATGAAGTCGACAAAATGTCGATGGACTTTCGAGGCGATCCGTCGTCTGCCCTGCTGGAAGTGCTCGATCCAGAGCAAAACAACAAGTTCGGTGATCATTATCTCGAGGTCGACTACGATCTTTCTGAAGTCATGTTTGTAGCAACAGCCAATACCTTGAACATACCCAGTCCATTACAGGATCGGATGGAGATCATCCGTATTTCCGGCTACACAGAAGATGAGAAACTCAATATTGCAACGCGTTATCTCGTCGAAAAGCAGAAACGGAACAATGGGCTTAACGATGAAGAGATCGTTTTCCGGAAATCTGCCCTGGTAGATATCGTTCGTTACTATACCCGGGAGGCTGGTGTCAGGTCGCTCGAGCGGGAAATCGCCAAGATTTGCCGCAAAGTTGCTAAGGAACTGCTTCTCAACGAAATAGAACGGACTGTGACAGTCACCAGTCGGTCCGTACGGAAATATCTTGGTGTCCGTCAGTTTCGTTATGGCAAAGCAGAAGATGAAAACCGGGTCGGGCAGGTGATTGGTCTGGCATGGACCGAAGTCGGTGGAGAACTTCTAACAATAGAAGCGGCGGTGATGCCTGGTAAAGGCAAGCAGAGCTATACCGGTAAGCTAGGAGATGTTATGCAGGAGTCGATTCAGGCTGCGATGACTGTAGTTCGCACCCGATCCAAGCAGTACGGCATACCACTGGATTTCTACCAGAAGCAGGATGTGCACATACATGTGCCTGAAGGAGCAACACCTAAAGATGGGCCAAGTGCGGGGATTGGAATGTGTACGGCGGTATTGTCTGCGATTACCAGCATCCCAGTGCGTTCTGATCTTGCCATGACGGGTGAGATCACGTTGCGGGGTGAAGTGTTGCCTGTAGGGGGTCTTAAAGAAAAGTTACTGGCCGCACATCGAGGCGGCGTCAAATTTGTATTGATTCCCCATGAAAATGAAAAGGACCTGGCAGAAATCCCCAACAATGTGAAGGCGGGTCTGGAGATCAAACCAGTTCGTTGGATAGATGAAGTTTTTGCGTTTGCGCTTGAAAGACTCCCAGAATCAATCGATGAGACTGCTGATGAGGCAAACGTTGAGTCAGCCAATGAAGACAGTCAAATCACGCAGGATCGGCCCGTGGCCCACTGACAGTCCTGGCCTAATCGCGGGGTCCATTTATGACCTATCTGATGCACATAAATCTGTAGATTCAACTTATAAATCAGTCATCTTCAGCGGATTCTTCCTCTAAATTATCAAAATGTAACCGGCATCGGGATGGTTTTTATCGGGTGGTGCCAATTTGACACCGAAAATCAGCCCTTGGTATAAACATTTTGCTGTACGTGTTCAGTCGGTGTTTACACGGAATTTCCGAACTGAGGCTGATTGAACTCAACGCGATGTTTGAGTTGTGGTCACGACCAACTTGAATGAGGGATACACCAGTGAATAAAGCCGAATTGATCGACGCAGTAGCAACCAGTACGGGTCTGGGTAAATCTGATGCGGCCAGCGCCGTAGAATCTGTCTTCAGCAACATCACCACCACACTGCAACGGGGGGGTACGGTTTCTCTGGTTGGATTTGGTGCATTTTCCGTCAGTCACCGTTCTGCTAGGACGGGCCGGAATCCCCGCACGGGTGAAACCATCACTATTTCAGCGTCCCGTGCGCCGAAGTTCAAAGCTGGAAAACAGCTGAAGGATGCCGTAAACTCGCTCGCCTTTCCGGGTGCTTAGCTCAGCTGGCAGAGCGTCGCCCTTACAAGGCGAAGGTCGCAGGTTCGAACCCCGCAGCACCCACCAAGGCCTGCGGTATGCTGTCTTACGGACATTTTGCTAGAACGCCGGAGCGGTAGTTCAGTTGGTTAGAATACCGGCCTGTCACGCCGGGGGTCGCGGGTTCAAGTCCCGTCCGCTCCGCCATTTACTTGAAAACCAGGCGTACGCAGATATTTGTGGGCGCCTGGTGGATTCCGTACACTGCGAACCGATGAGGATTCATCTTGATTGTGCCCACCTAATACAATAGGGCAACAAAACTGCTTCTTGGGAACAGGAAGGTTTTCGGTTTTCGTGCCTTAACAAGGCTGAGAAACAACAACAATGCTGATTACAATTCGAGAAAAAGCATCCGGCGTCATAGGCTGGACCGTCGCCGGTGTCATTATCCTTGTCTTCGCAGTGTGGGGGATCGGGTCCTATTTCGAAGGTGTATCCGAGATTATTGTTGCGACTGCTGACAAGATCGAAATTAATCAACAGACGTATCAGCAGGCAATGAGTGATCGCCGTCGACGACTGGTCCAGATGATGGGGAGAAACGTTGACGCTGAACTATTCAGCAGTACCGCCTTCAAACGCCAGGTCGTAGAGGAGCTTATAGACACCACCTTACAGAACGAGACCCTTCATGCCAGTGGATTTCGAATCAGTGATGCCCAACTGGCAGCACTCATACAGAATACTGCAGTTTTCCATACCGACGGTCAGTTTGACCGTGACCGATATGAGCTTCTTGTTCAGAACGCTGGAATGACCATTCAGGGTTACGAGAGTTATCAGCGCCAGCAGGGCGTCGTCGACCAACTGGTTCGAGGACTTGGACAGTCAGCCATTGTCAGTGGAAACTCGATCGATAAAGCATGGAAACTTCTGGATCAGCGCCGTATAGCGTCCTATACCACGCTAGAGTTCGATAATTTTCTGGATGATATACAAGTCTCTGAGGCGGCAATTGAAAAAGAGTATCAGGCAAACTTAGATGGGTACTTTGAGCCTGCTTCTATTCAGGTGGACTACCTGAAGTTATCAGTGGAAGATCTGGGCGCAAAATTGGATGTTGATGAGGCAGATATCTTGCGCATGTATGAGGACAATCCCGACCGCTATAGGCAACCCGGCAGTCGCAGCGTCAGCCACATATTGCTGTCAGTCAGCCCGGATGCAGCAGATGCGCAGATTGATCAGGTGCGTCGGAGTGCATCAGAAATCGTTTCGCGCGCCCGCGGCGGTGAATCGTTTGCCAGTCTGGCCGAAGTAAATTCAGACGATAAAGGCTCTGCGAAACGCGGTGGCGAACTTGGCGTGATCAGACCGGGCACCATGGTCAAACCGTTCGAAGATGCTGTTTTCGAAATGGTAGAAGGGGAGATCAGTGAGCCGGTGAGAACGCAATACGGGTTTCATGTGATTCGCCTGGATAGGATTACTGAATCTACAGTTCAGTCCCTTGATCAGGTNCGGAGTGAAATCAAGGCCGAAGTCCGCCGTCTCCGTGCGGAGGAGCAGTTTAATGAATTGGCCGAAATCCTTGGCAGTACNGTATTCGAACAACCCGATTCCNTGGAACCTGCTGCTGATCACCTGGGCGTAAAGGTAATGCGCAGTGAGTGGTTTACCCAGGATGCTGGTACCGGCATTGCTGAATTTCAGGGAGTTCGGGACGCTGCATTCGGTAACGAGGTTTTGATTGATGGCCTGAACAGTGAATTGATAGAAATTGACCAGGACAACCTTGTTGCCGTGCGCAAAGTTGACTATCGTGCTCGCCGTCAACTTGATCTGGATGAGGCCAGGCCAGAGTTAGAAAAAAGGCTTCGCGCAGTGGAAGCATCGGACAGAATGGAAAAAGCCGGTGAAGATCTGGTGGCACGCCTGAAATCCGGCGCAGACTGGGACGAACTACTCATAGCACACAAGCTGGCCCGTGTCCGCCTTCCCGAGGCAACTGAGACCCTGCTGGAACCACTTGAGCAAGTGGTTGCCCGTGTCGTCTATGCGGCACTTGTGCCGCTATCCGGACAGATTGTCTATGGTGGAGAGCGAATTAGTCCGGCACGATACGCGATCTATCGACTCGAGCGTGTCGAATTCGGAGACCCCGCAAACGCGTCAAAAGAAGATCGATTGGGAGTTGAGAAAGTCTTATTGTCGCGATGGGGCGGGGAAATGGTGATCGGTTGGCGTCAGGGGTTGCGTCAAGTAGCAAAAGTTCAGATCCACGAAGAGTTACTCTAAAGATCAGCGTGACGTGGGCTGATTCCTACCGTATTAAATCCACCNTCTACATAGGTGATTTCGCCGGTGATACCGGAGGCCAAATCTGAACACAGGAAGGCAGCAGCATTGCCGACTTCCTCGATTGTGACACCGCGACCCAGCGGTGCTGTATCGTCATAGAATCCCATCATTTTACGGAACCCTTTGATACCTGATGCGGCCAGCGTCCGGATGGGTCCAGCCGAGATACCGTTAACTCGGATTCCCTGACTGCCCAAAGACTGAGCGAGGTAGCGCACATTGGCTTCAAGGCTCGCTTTTGCCAAACCCATTACGTTGTAGCCCGGCATCGAACGTTGGGAGCCGATGTAGGTCAACGTAAGCAGTGCCCCGTTGCGCCCCGACATCATAGGCTGGGCCGCACGCGCCAGGGCAGCGAAACTGTAAGAACTTATCTCGTGAGCCGTGTTGAAGCCGTCCCGTGTAACAGCATTAAGGTAGAGCCCTTCGAGTTCCTCTGTAGGTGCAAATGCAATCGAGTGCACCAGAATATCGAGAGCGTCCCAGTGCTTCGCCAATTCATCGAAAAGAGAGTCGATCTCACTGTCGGTCCCAACATCACAAGGCAGTACCACTGTACTGCCTAATGANTGGGCAAATTTGTCAACTCTGGGTTTGAGTTTTTCATTTTGATAGGTCAAAGCCAGTTCTGCCCCTTCCCGGTCCATAGCCTGGGCAATACCCCATGCTATGGACCGGTTGCTGGCGAGACCGGTAATCAGCGCTCGTTTGCCATTCAGGAATCCCATAGTCCATATTCTCTGTTTATCGAAATCAAGTTGATAGAGTTTGTAGCTTAAGAGCCGACCCCTGTCAAAGTCCAGACCGATCGGAAGCCAATGAGTAATATCGTCGTACAGCCAGTGCAGAATCAGGCGATTATTCGCGCAACTGAGATCGCCGAACGACTAGATCTACCTTTGGTTACACAAGCTGATGCTGGTCAGCAGTTTGTCCTCGAGGTTTCTGTAGAACGTCTGGCGATTCGTGATCGTAGACAGGTTCGTACACTGCCAGTCCAGGTGGTGTGTTCAAATTTGCGGCGCCCCAGTCGAGGTCGTGATCTGCTGGCGCGCGCCATAGGTCGAACCAATAAGACAGTAATCGATGCGACCGCGGGTTTTGGTCGCGATGCCTTTCATCTGGCCAGTCTGGATAGGCGAGTGACAGGTATAGAGCGATCGCCAGTACTGGCCGAACTCTTGATCGCGGCGCTGAATCAACCTGCAGCTGAAGCACTGCGAAAAAGTATCCGCTTNATTTGTGCAGANAGTCGTGTCGCTATCGAACAATTACCNCGCCNNGATGTAATCTATCTTGATCCCATGTTNCCGCAAAGAACCATTAACTCTGCGACTGCACGTAAAGAGGCGACACTGCTTCGTGGGCTGGTGGGTGATGACCCTGATGCTGATGAACTGTGGAACCTTGCATGCATCCATGCACGTCAACGAGTAGTGGTTAAGCGGTCTCGCTATGCGCCTGCCTTAGGGCGGGTTCCTGATCTGAAGGTAAGCGGTAAGGCGGTTCGATACGATATATACCTTAGGAGTGAAAGATGAAGCCGCTGCCTTGGTTTTATGCGCCCAACCTGGACGCCAGACCGGAATCTGCCGTGCTCGTGGCAGATGAATCGAGGCACCTAGCCCGGTCGCGCCGGTTGAGGATTGGCGGTGAAATCATTGTTTTCGACGGACTCGGGACAACAGCAAAAGCGAAAATCGTGGATATCAGTGAGCGGGGAACTCGGGTTGCGCTTGACTTGACCGCTTATGCTCACCAGATTGAGGGTCGTGTTCGTGTGCATCTGGCGGCGGCTCTGCCGAAGGGTGATCGTCAGGCAGTGATGCTGGATATGGTCACGCAGATTGGCATGACTGATTTCACACCACTATTGTGTGATCGCAGTGTTGCGAAGTTCAGTATCCGCTCAGCGGCTCGTTGGCAGAAAACATGCCTCGAAGCCTGCAAGCAGAGTCGGCGACCCTGGGTTCCCCGTCTCCATCAGCCAAAACTATTGGCAGAGATGTTTAATACAGGTGGCGAGGCTGGGCGTGTCGTCTGGCTTGCAGATTCCCGGGGGGGGTATCCCACCGCAGTTCAAAAGGTAACGGCCGATGAGTTAATTCTGCTGGTTGGACCCGAGGGAGGGTTCAGTCCGAGCGAATGGGAACTGCTTAGTGACGCCGATATCGTGCCCGTCACTCTGGCCAAAACTGTATTGCGGACCGAGACCGCAGCCGTGGCGATGGTCAGCGCTGCTATAACCATGCTGGGTGTCTAGGAAGACAACTGTTCTACACGGCTCTGCTGAGCTTGAAGTTGTGCAATTGCACTGCGGGTGGATTCTAGACGTTCTCGTTCCTTGGCCACGATGTCAACTGGTGCCTTGTCCACAAAATTCGGGTTGGACAACTTACCCTGCGTGCGTGCCAGATCCTCGTTCAATTTTCCAATCTCACGACTGAGTCGTTCCAGCTCTGCTTCACGATCGATAACAGCACCCATGGGCACCAGAACGGTCAGTGACCCGATGAGNGCTGTAGCACATTCCGGAATCTGTGAATCTTCAGTGACATAATCTAGAGAGTCCAAACGNGCCAGTTCCACGATCAGCCTGTTAAATGTCNGCCGAANGTTCNGCGTCGGTACTGTCNCCACCCCGGAGCAAAGCAGGCAGCGAGCGACGTGGATCGATATTCATCTCACCCCGAATATTTCGTACCGCCGAGACCACCGACTGTACCCATTGCAGANTGTCGATCGATNCCTGGTCTATCAGCTCTGTTTGTTTAATNGGGTATGGTTGGGTCATGATTGTCGGCCCGGCAGTTCCGACGCGNCGTGCGATACGGCGCCACAGGGCGTCNGTNATAAACGGCATAATAGGGTGCAGCAATCGGAGGGANGCATCCAGGATCTGGACAAGGGTCTGCCTTACCCCGAGTTTGCGATCTGTTGACAGATCGNCATCGCCGAGTTCAATNTTGGCTATCTCAAGGTACCAGCTGCAGAATTCGTCCCAGACAAAGCTGTGGAGCGTTTGTGCCACNTGGTCAAAACGGTACAGNGATACAGAGTGACTGACATCACCTGCCACCTGNTGCAATCGGGAGATGATCCANTGTTCTGCTGGTCCAAGCTGACCCGTCNCACCTGGGTTAGTTTCCAGAGGTTCGGTATTTATCAANACGAANCGGGTNGCATTCCAGAGTTTATTGCAGAAGTTNCGATATCCCTCTATCCGACCTAGNTCAAAGCGGATATCCCGGCCCTGGGTTGCNAGGCTGGCAAAAGTAAAGCGTAGAGCATCGGTTCCGTACGATGGNATGCCTTCGGGGAACTGTCTGCGTGTATCGTCAGTGATGCGCTTGGCCATTTGTGGTTGCATCAGCCCTGAAATTCGTTTCTCTATCAGTGCCGGAAGCGTAATNCCATCGATCAGATCCAGTGGGTCAAGCACATTGCCTTTTGACTTCGACATTTTCTGACCGTCGGCATCGCGTACCAGACCATGAACGTACACATCATGGAAAGGNACGGACCCCGTAAATTTCAGNCCAAACATGATCATTCTGGCCACCCAGAAGAAGATGATGTCGAAACCTGTGACCAGTACACTGGTGGGATAGAACGCTTTCATNGCTGCGGTATCTTCGGGCCAGCCCAGGGTAGAAAATGGCCACAGTGCCGAGGAAAACCAGGTATCCAGAACATCNTCATCCTGGTACAGCGAGACTTTTCTGCCGTGAAACGATGNTGCCTTTTNCAGCGCGGATGATTCGTCCAGAGCNACAAAGATGTTGCTGTCGTCGTCATACCACGCCGGAATACGGTGGCCCCACCAGATNTGCCGCGAGATGCACCANTCTTCAATGTTNTTCATCCACTCGTAGTAGGTCCTGCTCCAGTTGTCCGGTACAAACCGGATTCGGCCGTCTTTAACTGCTTCAATAGCCGGNTCAGCCANAGGCNTGGTGCGGACNTACCACTGATCNGTTAGATAGGGTTCTACAACGGCTCCGGATCGATCACCGCGCGGNACCATCAGTGTGTGATCNTCNATTTTNTCGATCAGACCTCGNTCTTCAAGATCTGANACGACCTGCTTTCGAGCATCGTAACGATCCAGNCCATGGTANTCNGANTCTTCCAGATCGATAGCTGCATCGGGCGTCAGNATGTTGATNACCGGTAGNTCGTGNCGTTGACCGACTTCGTAGTCGTTGAAGTCGTGACCGGGTGTGATNTTGAGACAACCGGTTCCAAAAGTGGGGTCCACATAATCATCCGCAATGATTGGAATCATCCGTTCCACAAGCGGTAATCGTACCTGACTACCAATAAGATCGCGGTAGCGTTCGTCTTCGGGATGTACTGCCACGGCGCTGTCACCCAGCATCGTTTCGGGCCGAGTGGTTGCAACCACCAGGTGTCTTGAGTTGTCGGACAAGGGGTAACGAATGTGCCATAAGTGCCCCTGCTCTTCTTCCGAGATTACTTCCAGATCAGAAAGTGCGGTGTGTAACACTGGATCCCAGTTGACCAGGCGCTTGCCACGGTAAATCAGATCTTCTTCGTAAAGCTGTACGAACACCTGGCGCACGGCGTGTGACAGGGCATCGTCCATCGTGAATCGTTCCCGGCTCCAGTCTAAAGATGCGGCCATTCGTCGGAGTTGTCGGCTGATCGTACCGCCGGACTCACGCTTCCATTGCCAGACTCTGTCAATAAACTGTTCGCGACCCAGATCGTGTCGCGATACGCCCTCGGCCTCCAGCTGTCGTTCGACCACCATCTGTGTCGCGATACCGGCATGGTCGGTACCGGCTTGCCACAAGGTACTTCTGCCACTCATCCGGTGATAGCGAATCAGGGCATCCATGATAGTGTCTTGAAACGCATGACCCATGTGTAGGCTGCCGGTAACGTTTGGCGGTGGTATCGCAATGCAATAGGCATCACCGATACCGGTCGGTGCGAAACAGCCCCCGGCTTCCCACTCTTGGTAAAGCATGGCTTCCATGCTGTGGGGATCAAAGTTCTTGCTTAATTCAACGTCAGACATCGTTTGTCATGCCAGGATTTTCGATTTTATGGTATCGCGTTTGAAAACCGGCGAATTATAGGGCAAAGACCTGTAGCCCAACGGGGTTAGTCTCGAAGTTGGCCCGTCAGTCGCTCTCAAGCCACGCAGAAAGCTGCTGAGAAACGTCGGACAACAGTTTTTCGCGCAAGGCTTCATCCAGAGGCTCGCCGGACCTGCGGGAAATAGTTTTCTCTACCGTATCGATAAGCTCACGCGAGAGTTCTGCAATGGATTCACGACTCATGCCGGCATCAGGTGACGGGGTGGATACGGGAGCCTGGGATATGGGTGACGAAGGTTGTTCTCGAGCCCTATCCATGGGCGGGGGGGACTCGGTGCTGGTTAAAGCATCGTGCAACAATTCTGCAGTCTCGGGTTCCGAGTGACTTATCATAGCAGGGTCATCAACAAGTGACTCAGTGCTGAACATATCAACCGTCTCAGGAGAATCCAAATCCTCAGTTGGATCGAACACCGGTGCTGCCAATTCAGATGTTGTCTGGATTTCGTCGGTGTCCAGCTGGGTCTGATCAGATGTTGTGGCTTCGTCCTGGGCTGTTTCTGTTTCGGGGTCAAGCAGTCGACCGAGTTCTTTTAGTTCGCGAATCAGTTCTTTTTCCTGATCTTTTGATGTCATGTTGTTTTGCCTCGAAATCTTCGATCAAAGAGTGATCCGATGCGTTTCAAGTTCCAACCCCTGGTCCCGATAGAACTTGAATCGGGATCGACCGGACTGTTTGTCGATTTCATCAAAACCAACAACTTCGGCGATTCTCACAAAATTGGAATAATCTTCAACGGGTTGATCTGCTACAGACACCACGACCTCTGCAGATCCCGATTGGGGTGGGTGATGGCCAATACGCACCGGGGCCGTGAGATCGGAATTGTCATTGTTTCGGACATGCGGGATAAAGCTGCTTTGTGAGAATGTCCATAGCAGGTCATCGAGCAGGTCCGATTCTTGGTCATCACGAGTTCGTAGGTAGACCGAATGACCACTTCGATAAGCACGATCTATAATTTTGCAAGCGAGCCTCAAGCGCCCGTTAGTTGCATTTGCTTCAAGAACATAAAAATCTATACGCACGGCAGCCATCAGATCACAGTTTTAGTTTGTCGATCGGTTAATTAAGAATTGTGTCAACAGAGGCACTGGTCGACCCGTCGACCCGGTCTTGGTGTTCGTCTTCCAGGCAGTACCCGCGATATCCATGTGGGCCCACTTCATCTTTTCAGTAAATCGTGATAGAAAACAGGCGGCAGTGACGGCACCGGCACCTCGACCACCGACATTCGCGATGTCGGCAAAACCGCTCTTAAGTTGTTCATGATATTCATCCCACAGCGGTAATCGCCAGGCACGGTCACGCGTTTGCTCACCCGCTTCGAGCAGTTGATCAGCGAGAGTGTCGTCATTGCTGAACACGCCGCTTGCCGGGTGACCCAGGGCAATCACACAAGCACCGGTTAGGGTGGCAATATCAACAATTGCATCGGGCTTATAACGTTCTGCATAGGTCAGCGCATCACACAATATGAGCCTGCCTTCCGCATCCGTATTAAGTATCTCAATGGTCTTACCGGACATGCTGGTGACGATATCACCCGGTTTATTTGCAGCCCCATCGGGTAGGTTCTCGCTACTGGGTACGATTCCTACTACATTAAGTGGGAGCCCCAGTTCGGCAACTGCACTTAAGGCGCCGAAAACACTGGCACCGCCACACATGTCGTATTTCATTTCTTGCATACCGCCTGCAGGTTTAAGCGAAATTCCACCAGCATCAAATGTGAGTCCCTTTCCAACCAGAACCACCGGGCGCTGATTTTGTGCGGCACCCCGGTGTTCCATGATGATGAACTTTGCGGGTTGGCGACTGCCCCGGGAGACCGATAGCAGGGATCCCATTTTGAGCTGTTCCATACGTTTCTCATCTAGAACGGTAACCTTCAATCCATGGCTTCGCTGCAGTTTTCGTGCCTGGGCCGCCAGGTAACTTGGTGTGCAGATATTGCCGGGCAGGTTGCTGAGATCTCGAGATAGTTTTACACCATTTGAAATCGCCTGACTTTCGCGGATGGCTCGCCGGGCCCGCACCGAAGCTGCTCTTGAACTGACAGAAAATGTGACACGAGCGAGCGGCCGTTTGCGCTCTTTCGTGCTTTTTGTCTGATCAAACTGGTAAGTGGCATCGCACACTGCGTAGGCGAGGAGACGCAGGCGTTCACTGACATTCCGGTCAGCAACTGCAGTTTCGGCCAAGGTCACCGTGGCATTGCGTATGGGTAACCGTGCGAGTGCAGTGGCTGCACTGTCCACGGCCTGTTTGTATTCGGCAACACCGGATTCGTGTGCTTTGCCCAAACCTACGGTAAGCACGCGCCGAGCCGGGCTATTGGGATGGCCAGGAATCATCAGAATTGAGCCGCTGGTACCTTTGATATCGCCGTCGTCGACCAGACGCTGGATGATGCCACCCATCGTCTTATTGGCTTTTTTGGCACTTGCAGTTAGTTTTCCACCGTCTAGAATTCCGACAACCAGACAGTCGGTTTTGAGGTTTATAGGGTTAGCGCTGGTAAGATTAATTTTCATGGGGTCCCTGTGATAGATCAGTTACAGTAGCAGTGGCACTTGCCATATTCACAAAATGAAGCAGTATTGTGGTGGTTTATTCATGATTCTGTCAAAAGAAGGTTGCAATTGTACAAATGATTCTTAGACGAGCATTTGTCCGGGAGGCATTGTTGACCAGCGTTGCTGTAACGCTGGTTATGCTGATGATCTTTATTGTTGTTCGGGCACTTGGATTCCTCCGCCAAGCAGCAGAAGGCATGATTCCTGTCGGCAGCATCTTTTTGCTGTTGTTGCTTAAAGTGATGACTTATATGGATGCCATCCTCCCATTAATGGTCTTTGTCGCCATCCTAATGGTTCTGGATCGCTGGAGTCGTGACAACGAAACCATCATTATGGCAGCGTCCGGGTACAGTCCTGGCTATCTGCTCAAACCAGCAGCATTTTTATTGGTAGTGTCGGGTGTTTTTGTAGGCGGGTTTTCGTTCTATCTGTCGCCACTGGCGGTTCGTGTCGGGGGAGCAATTGAGCACGAATTTCGTACGGGCAAAGAGGTCAGCGGCATTATGGCCGGTGTGTTTACAGAAACACGGAATGGCCGGGGGGTATATTTTGTAGAAAGGGCAGACAACAACCTGTCGATGTATGAACATGTGTTTGTATATGGGTCTGATGCGAGTCAGGATGGAGTCGTAGTGGCGGCGACTGCACGGCAGGAGCAGGACAGCAAATCCGGTTATCGTTTCCTGGTTCTGGAGAACGGGGTCCGCTACGAAGGTGTGCCAGGCGATCCAGCGTACCGGGTGATTGAATTTGAGTCTTATTCGATTCGCCTGTTGCCCGATCTGGTGCCAGAGCCACCAGTGCCATTGCGCGGTTGGCGCAATGGGGACCTGTGGCAGAACTACAACAGGCCATGGGTTCGGTCGGAACTGCATTGGCGATTATCAAAGGTTGTTGTCTTACCCGTGCTGATTCTGTTTGCATTGGGGTTTGGCCATATCAGTCCCAGTCGGGGTCGACTGCCCGCAATCATGGGGGCGCTGGTGATCTACTTCTGTTATACCAATGTAGCCGGCCTTGCCGTGGCTACTATGCGCAATAGCACTGCGTTGTTCCCCGTCATCGGACTTTGGATACTGCACCTGGTGTTCGCCGTGGCAGCGATTTACCTTTTCTGGTGTAAGACGGTTAACCGGTCTCTACTGAGCCTGCGCCGAACGCCTGCCCGGTCATGATCTGGTGAAACTGATCGATATCTATATCGGACGCTGTATTGTTCAACAGTCGTTGCTGGTGATAGCAGTTCTAGCCGGGATATTTGCTTTTTTAAATTTTATCGATCAACTGGCTGACTTGGGTTCCGGATCGTATGGGTTGCTTGATGTGCTGCGGTTTGTTGTGCTCACAACACCACGGATTATCCACGACACTTTTCCGATGGCCAGTCTGGTTGGGGCGATCCTTGGGCTTTCGGTACTGGCGCGACATTCCGAACTGACCGTCATGAGGGCCAGTGGGGTTTCTCTCGGCCAGATCACAGGTTCAGTCCTTAAGGTCGGGGCTATCTTCGTCCTGCTGTCTCTAGTAATAGGAGAATTTGTGAGTCCCTTCACTGAGACGATGGCGCAGCGTGGTCGGGCCGAAGCATTGGAGCAGGATATCGAGCAGAAATACAGCTCTGGCTTGTGGATGCGCGACCAGAGTACGTTTGTCAACGTTGCGGAGGTGATGCCCGATCTTCGTCTGTTACGGATCAAGATTTTTGAGTTTGATCGCAAGAACCATGATCGACTGGTGTCGTTGACCTATGCGCGTAGTGGTCACTACGACCAAGATCGTTGGCAGCTGAACGACGTAAGCAAGACGATCATCGATGAGAAAGGCCGTGCTGATGTCCTTCATGCTGTTCAGTCGGCCTGGGCAACAGAAGTGACGCCGGGGATGATGTCGGTTTTCTTGGTGCAGCCGGGACAGTTGCCCCTGTTGCAACTTAAGAAGTATATCGAGCATCTGAAATTAAACGCTCAGGATACCAGGGCATACGAGTTGGCCTATTGGGGTAAAGTAGTTTTGCCGCTGTCTACGGCTGTGATGCTGATACTCGCTGTACCTTTTGTATTCGGCAATGCCCGTGCCGGTAGTCTTGGACGGAATCTCTTCCTGGGAATCATGGTCGGGCTGGGGTTTTTTGTTTTGAACAAGGCTTTGGGGTATATCGTACTTGTTTACGGTGTACACCCCTTTATCGGTGCGACGCTGCCGACACTGCTGTTTTTTGGTGGTGCGCTGATACTGTATCGCCGCGTGGTCTGAGTCGGNCGGGAGTCACGCAAACCTGCACACGAGGGGTGCAACGACTGAACAGGCGCCTACCCGATCAGCAGCTGTCAGTTGGCTTAGCNGACCTGTTGCGGTTTCATGTCAGCCATATCTATTCCAGCCACTTTAACCGGTGTTTTCATGGCGTCTCGCCGAAAGGGTTCGCCCAGTTCCTGGTTCAGAACAACTTCGATAAACGTGGTTGTGTTTTCATTCATCTGTTCTTGGATGGCAGTTCTCAGAGCGTCGGTCAATTCTTTCATGTCTCGGACCTTCACTCCCTTCAAGCCGCATGCCTCGGCGACCTTGGCGTACTCCACACCGACGTTCANCTCGGTACCAACGAAGTTGTCGTTATACCAGAGGATGGTNTTTCGTTTTTCAGCNCCCCACTGGTAATTGCGGAAAACGACCATAGTGATTGGTGGCCATTCATTGCGCCCGCAGGCAGTCATTTCGTTCATCGAAATACCAAAGGCACCATCCCCTGCGAAACCAACAACGGGCACATCTGGACAGCCAATTTTTGCACCGAGTATCGAGGGAAAGCCATACCCACAGGGNCCAAACAGGCCGGGGGCCAGGTATTTGCGACCTTGCTCGAAAGTCGGATAGGCGTTGCCAATCGCACAGTTGTTACCAATATCAGAAGAGATAATTGCTTGTTTGGGAAGTGCCGAGATGATGGCTCGCCAGGCTTCGCGGGGGGACATGCAGTTCGGCTCGCGATCACGTGAACGCTGGTTCCAATTGGTACCTGGATCATCATCTTCATGCACCATGGATGCCAGTTCTTCCTGCCAGTCTGATTTGGACTGAGCAATCAGCGCGCGGCGTGCATCACGATCTTTGTCCCCTGCGTTGTTGGAGAGTTGTTCATGGATCTGATCGGCAACCCGACGTGCATCACCCTGGATGGCAACGTCGACTTTCTTGGTCAGTCCGATACGATCCGCGTTGATGTCTACCTGAATGATGCGAGCGTTTGTTGGCCAGTAATCAATGCCGTAGCACGGCAGTGTTGAGAAGGGGTTGAGACGTGTCCCCAGCGCCAGTACGACATCGGCCTTGGATATCAGTTCCATAGCGGCTTTTGAGCCGTTATAACCGAGTGGACCGGCAAAAAGTGGGTGTGAGCCATAGAAGGCATCGTTGTGCTGGTAGTTACAGCACACTGGCGCGTCAAGTGTTTCCGCTAGAACTCTGGAGGACTCAATCGCGCCACTGAGAACCACGCCCGCACCNTTGAGGATTACGGGAAATTCGGCGCCGGATAGTAATGTCGCTGCTTCGGCTATAGCGTTTTCTCCGCCCGGTGAGCGTTCCATGCGAATGATTTGCGGCAGTTCGATATCAATCACATGAGTCCAGTGGTCTCGTGGGACATTGATCTGGGCCGGTGCCGATTCGCGATGTGCTTTTTCAATCACACGATTCAGTACTTCGGCAATACGGGAAGGTTCGCGTACTTCCTCCTGGTAGCAGACCATGTTCTCGAACGCAGCCATCTGTTTGACTTCCTGAAAACCGCCTTGTTCTATAGTCTTGTTGGCAGCCTGTGGTGTTACGAGCAGTAACGGCGAATGATTCCAGTACGCGGTCATTATGGGTGTCACAAAATTTGTGATCCCAGGCCCATTTTGTGCAATGGCCATACTCATTTTCCCAGTGACCCGCGTATACCCGTCAGCACTCATGCCGGCGTTACATTCATGCGCACAGTCCCAGAATTTGATCCCGGCAGCGGGAAACAGATCCGATACCGGCATCATCGCCGAACCGATGATGCCGAAGGCATGTTCAATGCCATGCATCTGCAGGACTTTCACAAATGCTTCTTCGGTGGTCATCTTCATATTTATCTCCAAGTTGCTAACAATTAAGAAAAGTTGGCCGTTCTTTTATTGGGTAGTTCGATCCTCAGTTCTTTAGGACTTCCACTGGATCGGTGAAATCATAGCCGAGAGCACTAGCTACTTCCTGACAGGTAATGTTCCCACCATGTACGTTAAGTCCGTTTCGAAGATGCGGATCATCCCTGAGCGCCTGACGATATCCGGCATCGGCGAGTNTTAGAACATGGGGAAGGGTGACGTTGTTGAGAGCATAGGTTGAGGTTCGTGGCACACCACCTGGCATATTGGCAACACAGTAATGAACAACGCCGTCGACCACGTAAGTCGGTTCAGCATGGGTTGTGGGCTTGGATGTTTCACAACATCCGCCCTGGTCAATTGCAACATCCACGATCACTGAACCTGCTTTCATGCCGTGGACCATGTCTGCCGTAACNAGTTTTGGGGCAGCCGCACCCGGGATCAGTACGCCGCCGATGACAAGGTCGGCTTCCAGCACGTGGTGTTCGACGGCGTCGCGAGTCGAGAAGACTGAATTTGTCGAGCGGCCAAACTGTTGCCAGTGCGACTCGAGCACATCTGTATTGCGATCAATAACCCAGATGTCCGCTCCCATACCCACCGCGATGTGAGTCGCGTGGGTACCTACCATGCCTGCCCCCAGAATCACGACTTTGGCCGGATCAACACCGGGCACACCGCCCAGTAGCATGCCTCGTCCACCGTGTGGGTGTTCTAGGCAATGGGCACCTGCCTGAATAGCCATACGCCCGGCAACTTTTGACATGGGTGCGAGCAGCGGCAAACCTCCCGACGGAGAAGTCACGGTTTCGTAGGCTATACATACAGCGCCAGATTCAACCAGATCAGAGGTCTGCTCAGGATCTGGTGCCAGATGAAGGTAAGTGAACAGCACCTGATCTTCACGAAGTAGTTTGCGTTCTGGTTCCAGCGGTTCCTTCACTTTTACGATCATATCGGCTTCGCTGAAAATATGAGATGGGTCATCAATGACGGCTGCACCAGCAGAACGATAATCATCATCTGTTGCACCGATTCCCTCTCCAGCGTTTGCCTGGACTTGGACGTCATGACCGTGCGCTATCACTTCTCGCACACTGGAAGGTGCGAGGCCTACACGGTATTCATGATTCTTGATTTCCTTAGGGACTCCAATCAGCATAAAATCTCTCTCTGTCTCAGAATTTGTTAATGTCGTACGTAACTATTTGTGGACTATAGCAGCACAGACAACAGGCAGGGCCAATCATGAAATACGATCTTGAGTTTCTTGAAAACTACTGGATGCCGTTTACATCAAACCGGGAATTTAAGACTGACCCCCGACTCGTGGTACGTGGAGAAGGGATGTATATGTATAGCCACGATGGAGAACGCATACTCGATGGCTCGTCTGGTCTGTTCTGCTGCGCCGCCGGCCACAGCCGACTGGAGATTGCCGAGGCAGTTTATGCCCAGCTGAAAGAGGCTGCCTATGTGCCCCCCTTTCAGTTGAGTCAGCCCTTAGCGTTTGAACTTGCTCGACGGTTGTCACAGATGACACCAGCGGGGTTGGATCATATTTTCTTCGTCAACTCGGGTTCGGAATCGGTCGATACGGCCATGAAAATTGCCTATGCCTTCCACTATTCCCGCGGTGAAGGGCAGCGTCAGCGATTCGTATCCCGCGAACGGGCCTACCACGGGGTCAACATGGCGGGGGTGTCGTTGAGCGGCATGATCAAGAACCGGCAAGCCTTTGGTCCTGGCATCCCCGGCGTGGTGCATATGCGCCATACCTGGCTGCCCGAAAACCGGTTTGTCCGTGGACAGCCAGATACTGGGATCGAGTTGGCGGATGATCTCGAACGAGTGGCAATGAATTACGGGCCGGACACGATCGCCGCCTGTATTGTTGAGCCGATTGCGGGATCGACCGGTTGCTTGGTGCCACCGAAGGGGTACCTGGAACGGCTGCGTGAAATATGCGATGTGCACGGGATNCTTTTGATTTTCGACGAGGTCATTTGTGGATTCGGCCGGCTTGGGGCACCATTTGGTGCCCAGGCATTTGGTGTTGTCCCTGACGTGATGACTATGGCGAAGGCGCTGACCAATGCTGCNCAACCCATGGGAGCCGTGGCTGTGAGTGACAAAGTTCATTCAACTATCCTGGAGGCAGCGCCGGAGGGTGCCGTTGAATTTTTCCACGGGTATACCTATTCAGCACACCCGGCAGCCTGTGCGGCTGGGCTTGCCACCATGGACCTGTTCGAGAAAGAGGATTTGGTCGCAAGGGCCGAGGCGCTTTCGCCCTATTTTTTGGATCAGGTGTTTGCCTTAAGCGATTTAGAGATTATCACCGACATCCGCGGTTATGGGCTATTTGCCGGCTTCGATATATCACCGGAGGGTGGCGCAGGTGTCAGAGGGCTGGACTTCCAGAAACGGCTTTATCGTAACGGGTTGCATATCAAAATGACCGGGGATGCGGGCTTGCTGGCACCACCACTTATCGCCGAACCTAAACATGTCGATCGTATGTGCGAGGTTCTGCGTCAGACGCTTTTAGAATATTAATACCATCGTTAGTTAGCTGTGATATAACAGAGTCTGGGGCCGATAATTGCTCTTCCAAATAACCCCTATTACTAATTTATTGAAGATTTAAGAACCGAAAATGGAGAGGTGAAAATGAAAAAAGTTATTGCTTTTGTTCTAGGAAGTTTTCTAGCGGCTAATCTGGGTATGACGGTCGCACATGCAGCTGCTGATGAAGTTAGGGTCGCGTTTTTCCTGGAGTGGGCGACGCCAAACCAGGAAGATAAAGTTAAAAATGCTTTTGATGAAGCTCTGGGTGTTCCAGTTAAATGGACGAACTTTGCAACAGGTGGGGAGATGACGGAAGCTATGTTGTCTGGAGATATCGATATA
>PCBE01000029.1 GCA_002731295.1 Acidiferrobacteraceae bacterium
TGTGTTTACTTGGGAAGGCTGGGAAGTACCTGAGTTGCATCAACCATATATCGGAAAACACGGTCAATCTCCCAACTTTGCCATCTTCGGTGACGAAGAAGAGGCTTTCGCCAAGATGCGGGCCGGATTCAAGGTTGACCTTACGCAGCCATGCTCGTACAAGGTTCCCATCTGGAAAGATGCAGGCATTCTTCAGCCCATGGATCCCAGCCGTCTTTCGAATTGGTCCGACATTATCCCAGCTCTGAAAAAAATCCCCGGCACCTTCGACGGCGACAAACAATACTTTATCCCAACGGACTGGGGGCTTACGTCAGTCCTATATAGGGCTGACCTTGCACCAGAATATGTCGGTAATGAGACGTGGGGTATGCTTTGGGATCCCAAGTACAAGGGCCGTCTGTCAATGGCGGACAGCCTGATTGATGGTGTCATGGTTGCTGCGATCTACATCGGAGCGAAAGACCCCTTCAATATGACCGATGCTGAAATGGAAAAAACCCGTGCCTCACTCAAAGAACAACTGCCATTGATGCGTTATTACTGGACCAGTCCCGCCGATATCGAACAGGCACTAGCCTCTGGAGAATTGATCGCAACATCTGCGTGGAATTCATCTTACGCGGCGCTCAAAAAAGAGGGTTTAGATGTGCGCTATACCAGTCCAAAGGAAGGCGCAATGACTTGGGTCTGCGGCTTCTGCCTAATGACTGACCATGATCCAGCCAAATTGGATAAAATCTATGAGTACGTCGATGCCTACGCTAGCGTGGAATCAGGTGTATTTGCACTCACCGAATACGGCTATGGCCACGGCAACGTGAAGGCATTCGCGCAAGTCGAGAAAGATCAACCTGGACTGCTCAAAGAGCTTGGCTACTCCACCGATGTAAACGCGACTCTAGATGCAGGAATCTTCCAAGCCCCAATGGGTAACGAGCCTGCTCTACAGGCCATGTTCGAAGAGGTTAAAGCAGGCCTCTAAGTAAGCATATAGTCACGGACAGGGNCAACNNGTTGTCCCTGTCCGTATTTTTTGCAATTCAATACGGCATCTGTCGATCTAGAAAGGCAGCGTCTATTTAGTGTGTGATAGCGACCAAGCCTCGACTAGAGCATGAATTCCTCAAGCACTACTGCGTCCCATCACCAATTCGGATTCAGCCTAGCCCGAATTTTTCGAACCAGCGANGCAGTTCGTGGTTACACCCTGTTGTCGCCCACGCTACTTGCGTTATTGCTNGGACTGGCAATGCCATTGGCCGTGTTGTTTACACTGAGCTTCTGGATCCAGGACTATCTGGATTTCATCCGAACTTTTTCACTGAAGAACTACACAGACTTCTTCCAGAAACCCATCTATGGAAAGATCCTGATTAAGTCTATTCGTATGTCGGGACTAGTCACATTAGCTACAGTGCTACTGGCTTACCCGATGGCCTACTTCATTGCCTTTAGAATTCAGCACAACAAACTGGTTTGGCTCATTCTGATCACAGTACCGTTCTGGACCAGTTATCTTCTCCGGGTATTCGCATGGAAAGTAATGCTGGGCTACAACGGCGTGATCAACTCAGGGCTGAAAACCTTGGGATTTATTTCTGAGCCTCTTGAGTTTCTACTGTATAACCCGGCGGCTGTTATGATCACTCTGGCGCATGCCTGGGCTGCTTTCGCCATCCTGCCGATCTATGTGTCACTGGAGAAAATAGATCGCTCTCTTCTTGAAGCTGCNCGCGACTTGGGAGAGAACTCGTTCATGACTTTTGTACGAGTTACGCTGCCCTTATCTCTACCCGGTGTAATTGCGGCAAGTCTGCTCGTATTCATACCAACAGTCGGTGACTATGTAACACCTTCTCTTGTCGGCGGGCCAAGTGGCATCATGATTGGTAACATTATCCAGTCGATGTTTGGTAAAGCGCTCAACTGGCCTTTAGGGGCGGCCATATCAGTCATATCGATGCTGACAGTTGCCCTAATGATTAGTCTATTTCTCTGGGGAACACACAGTTTCCGAAGGCGGGTCTCATGAGTGACCAACGACCCTGGTGGCGTCCAGACGGCTTTTTACTTTACGCGATTATCTACCTGACATTTATCTACTTACCAGTATTGTTCCTACCACTGTTCTCCTTCAACAACTCAAAGTACATCGCTTTTCCACTAAAAGGATTTACTCTGAAATGGTACTACCAGATGGTGAACCGTCCCGATCTGTTGGAAGCACTACTCAATAGTGTAAAGGTGGGTCTGATTGTCGCTATCGTCAGCACCGTCCTCGGTTTACTAGCATCCAAAGCACTCACCCGCTACCGATTACCGGGACGGGGACCAATAATCAGTTTTATCATGATTCCCCTCGTAATTCCCGAAATTATTCTGGCAATTTCACTACTGATTCTTATCAGTCAAGTCGACATNCCCTTGTCACTGTGGACAGTTGGTTTCTCACACTCACTGCTATGCATACCATTTTCAATGCTAGTGCTGATTTCGAGAATGGAGGGNTTTGATAACAGTCTTGAAGAAGCGGCTTTGGATCTTGGGGAAAGCGGCTGGATGACCTTTTGGCGCGTAACCTTCCCGATTGTCTTGCCAGGAATCGTCGCCAGCCTTTTGCTGACCTTCACAATTTCCTTTGACGAATTTGTCCTGGCATTTTTTCTATCGAGCACCGACCCCACACTTCCGCTCTATATTTGGAGTTCATTGCGCTTCCCCACCAAGCTACCTGCCGTGTTGGCATTGGGCGCAAGTATATTTGTCATATCATTCTTCGTCGTCTCCTTTGCTGAATGGTTACGACGACGGGGAGTAAAATCGGGAAGTACGTCAGGAATTTGATATGAACGAATCCATCATTTCATTCAGCCAGGTCAGTAAACGTTTTGGCACCGTCACCGCGGTAAACCAAGCCAGTTTCGATATCCATCGTGGCGAGTTTTTTTCTTTGTTGGGCCCTTCAGGCTGTGGCAAAACGACACTACTCAGGATAGTTGCCGGGTTTGAAATACCNACTGAGGGAGAGGTCTTCATAGACGATCAACCAATGTCAGCAATACCTCCCAATAGACGACCGGTCAATATGGTGTTCCAGAATTATGCAATCTTTCCGCATCTCGATGTACGAGCAAATATTGCTTTCGGTATGCGCAAGTCAGGGTTGTCTAAAACAGACCTGAATAGACGGATTGACGAAGTGCTGGAATTGATCAAATTGCCAGGATACGGATCCCGCGGCTCTGATGAACTGTCCGGTGGTCAAAGGCAACGTGTTGCTCTGGCTCGGGCACTGATTAAGCAACCCAAAGTNCTGCTGCTTGATGAGCCGCTCGGCGCACTCGATAAGAAACTACGTGAACAGATGCAGATCGAATTGCGGCAGTTGCAACAGCAACTCGGCATTACNTTTGTATTTGTCACTCATGACCAAGAAGAAGCTCTGACACTGTCGGACCGTATCGCTGTTATGTCTGATGGCGAGGTCATCGAAATTGCAACACCGGCAGAGCTGTACGAGTCACCGAGTTCCCGGTTCGTCGCCGACTTTATCGGCAGTATGAATTTCTTTGAGGGAGAGGTGGTTGACTCTAAAGCTAGGAATACCACCGTCGCAAGTGAACTTCTCGGTACGATTGTCGCCTCAGAGGCCGAACAAGAATTTTCTAGCGGCACGCCAGTTTGGATTGCTATCCGACCGGAGAAACTTCAGCCCCAATTTGAAAGCCCTGAAAATCAAGCCGGCTATCTTGAGGGTCGAATGGGACCGTCGGCTTACCTCGGTGACCGGAGTCATTTTTATGTCCATATCGATCATCGAGACGAACCGGTCCTTGTAGCACTGCAAAATCTGGAGCGTTCACTCGACAGTCTCTCGCGACCAAACCAGCCGGTCTGGCTGACCTGGTCTTCCGATGCTGTGGTGGTGCTGCCGCGCAACTGAATTGCCAACCCGTTTCTATCTGGTCGAACTTGGACGCAACTGTTTCTGACGGCGACATCACAGGCCATCCGCTCGATTGGGTACAGCACTGATGTCTCGATTACCAACAATCCAACGGACAGGTTTGGCAGCAATAGTTCTCGCTGTTCTGATGACCGGAACAGGCCAGGCGGCGGAACCTGTCCATACACTTCCCGACAAAGGCTTGCTCCGCACTGGTGATCAGCTGATCTCGTTGTACGGCGTCAGCCTTCCGGCGCCGGGTCAGCTGTGTGAAGACGATGACGTCCCGTGGCCCTGTGGAACTATCGCCTGGCAGGCCCTTGACCAACACCTCTTAAACAGCAAGCTCGACTGTGTCTATCTGCCGCTGCTGGGCTCCTCAGGGGGCACTACACTGACTGCGGAATGCTGGATCGGTGAACGCAATCTGAATCGCTGGCTGGTTGAATCCGGTTGGGCCTTGACCGTCGGCGACACCGAGAGTGTCTATCACGCAGACGAGCGTCTAGCACAACGGAACAACCTCGGCCTGTGGCGGGGTGGCTTTATTCCTCCTGACACGTGGCGCCCTGCCGGGCTAGGAGAGAATGCCGCCTGCAGTGTGTGCACAGCCAGACACCAGAGCATGGTCCGCACACGCGAAAAAAAACGACAACTCGATGAAGCAGCCTCACCCTAACGGTGCATCTACAAACTCATCATCGATACTGAAATGGTGACTATCCGCTGACCGGCCCCGGACAATGGCTACAACACCTTTGACTGGGTACCCGTCCAGTACATCTGTTTGAAGGAGACTACGGGGAGGCGCTGAAACTTGACCTTTGTATCGAGTATCGCTGAGATAATGCCCGGTAACAAAAGCGTTCCCGCCAGCAAGTTAAATCGAACGTAGTGCCCATCAGAACTGTTGCCAGGGAAGGCCATCGAACCGCCAGCCGGAAACAGAGCTTCTTTGCCGCTTATCATCAAGTGGCCCTTCAAACCCGAACTCAACGTTGTAAACGTTCTCAAGCCCATCTGCCATCAAACGCTTGCCTGCCTCGAGAGAGCGTTCCCCACAGCGACAGATCAAGAGGATCGGTGGCGAGTGCCCGCCATCTGTCTTGTCTTCGTCATCTGCAATCAAAGTTTTGATGTCTTCCGTAAACCTGGGATTGCACGCCCAATCAGGATCATCCTGCCAAGGTATATGAACAGCCCCTTGCGGGTGGCCAATCATGACGTACTCCACGGTTGACCGGGTATCGATCAGTTTGGCTGATGTCTCAGCCTGCATCAGGGACCAGGCCTGTCTCGCGCCGATAGAAATCGGCTCCGCGGTTAGCCGGGATACACCACAAACTTGGGGGTTGCTTTTTCCCATCAATTCGACATGTAAACGGTGGAAACAGGACATACTTAGAGTCAGGAAATTTAACTTCTTGACTCCCGGAGCACAATATCAAACAGATAAATAATACTAAATTCATGCTAAACTTTAAAACTTAATCCTAAATTATCTAATCAATACGATTAATATGGAATAAATTCCTATGGACAATATCGATCGAAAAATTCTCTCCCTGCTTCAACACGACGCCAGTCTCTCGATCAATGAGATTGCCGGTCAGGTGAATCTGTCATCCACCCCCTGCTGGAAACGAATACGCCGCTTAGAGGATGACGGGGTTATCAAAAAAAAGGTCGCGCTACTGGATTACGACAAGATTGGCGGTGGAATTATGGTTTTTGTTTCAATTAAAACCAATGAACACACCCAAGAATGGTTCAACCAGTTCGTGGCGACTATCGATGAGATGCCAGAAGTCCTGGGGTTCTACCGGCTGGCAGGGGATGTCGACTACATGATGAAAGTTATGGTTCCCGACATTACATCCTATAACGACTTCTATATACGACTCATCGATCGTTTGCCGTTATCGAATGTTACGGCCGGCTTTGTAATGGAACAGATCAAAGACACGACAGAGTTGCCGCTACCTCACTGACACTTAAGGTGTGCAGTCAAAAAGTTGTATTGTTCCATTTGAATTGTTGTCATGCAGAATTTGTCAGTTTATGTTTTAGGAGGTATCGAATAAGTTGAAGTAGCATGAGCGATCATACTCTCTTCCCCATCCAAGTAGACCTCGATCTCTCCGACCGCAAGCCGTTTTCCGATCTTGATCACACTGGCTACCGCCAGCAGATCACCCGGTTCAGGGCGTTTTAGAAAATTAATATTAAAGTTAGTCGTGACTGCGAGTTCGACAAGACCAATCTTAGTCAGAATAGCGACGTACAACGCATAATCAGCCAGACCCATAATCACCGGTCCAGAAATCGTTCCGCCAGGTCTAAGGAATGATTCTTGGTAGGGGGCACGTACGGTCGAAGTACCCGATCCCAATGAATCGACTCTGAAGCCATAATCAACAGCGAATGGCAACGATTCCAGCGTCAGCAATTCTATTTCTTCAACGGTGATATCGACCATTTCGGTTTACTTCAAACCTTTTTGAGAGTAACGTATGTTGCCGCAACAAAAGCAGATACGCCAGATGAAACAATCACCTGAATTTTCTGAACAGACCGATGTCGTATTGTTGACAGAGAATGGTGATGGCATCACCACAGTTACGCTCAATCGTCCAAACCAGTATAACGCCCTGTCAGAACAGGTGTTGGCCGACATGCAGTTGTTACTCGATCAGCTAAGCGAAAGGCATGACATCAAGGTGGTTATTATTGCAAGTACTGGGAATGCCTTCTGTAGCGGCCATGACCTTAAAGAAATGCGCGCGACACCGAACAAGGACTACTACCAGGATCTTTTCAGACGCTGCAGCCTCATGATGATGACTATGGTTCGAATGCCGCAAACGGTCATCACCCGAGTCCATGGTACTGCGACCGCCGCCGGCTGCCAGTTGGTTGCAAACAGTGACCTCGCCGTTGCCTCGAGCACTGCACAATTCGCCGTCTCAGGGGTTAACCTTGGGCTGTTCTGTTCAACACCCGGTGTTGCGCTGAGCCGTAACTTGTCCAGGAAACGGGCCTATGAAATGCTGATGACCGGAGAATTCATCGATGCGCCGACCGCGCTTGAATATGGGCTGGTCAATCGCGTTGTAGCCCCTGAGAGCCTGGACAAAACCGTGATGACGCTTGCGCAAAACATCGCACGAAAACCGGCGGAAACGCTTCGGCTGGGCAAGTCTTTGTTCTACCGGCAGCTAGAACATTCCCTGGAGCAGGCCTATCGCGATGCGGGTGAGATCATGGCCTGCAACATGATGTTTGAAGATGCGGGCGAAGGCATCGATGCTTTCATCGAGAAACGCGAACCCGACTGGTTAAACTCCTAGGGCTACAACGGTAGATCAGCGGGCGAGGATCTCGTCCATCTCTGAATCAGAAAAACCCGCCTCAGCCAGAACTTGTCGACTGTGTTCACCCAGTCTCGGATGATGCTGTCGAACCGGTAGCGCTTGCCGGTCCAATCGAAAAGCCGTGTCGAGTACCTCCAGTCGTCCTTCGCTGGGGTGTTCATAGGATCTGAAGAATCCAGTGGCTTTAAGATGAGAATCATTTCTTAAGTCATCCAGTCGGTTAACCGGTCCAGCCGGAATATCGGCGTCTCCCAGCACATCCAGCCATTCCTGCGTGCTACGAGTACTGAGTACCTCTCCGGCCAGGCTGTAAAGAGCGTCGATGTTGTTTGAGCGGCTTGACAGAGAATCGAATCGGGGATCTGTCACCAATTCGACCTTGTCTGCCAGAGGCCAGAAGCGTTGCCACTGGTCGTCGGTATAGGCAAGCATGCAGATATAACCGTCTGACGTGCGATAAGGACGCCGGGAGGGTGACAAGGCTCGTGGGTAACCGCTATCCGTTACCTTCGGGTCGAAGATCGTGCCATGCTGATGCTCGAGCAGAGTATAGGCCACCATTCCCTCAAACATTGAAGTTTCCAGATAAACGCCCTTATCCGTGCGAAACCGTTGAAGCAACGCCGCGATCAACCCGGTACTGGCAAGTAGTGCTGCAGTTTTGTCCGCAACGATGGTCGGCATCAGTTCCGGTTCACCGCCTCGAGCCATGAAAGTACCTGCAACGCCAGATTCGCCCTGTATCACATCATCAAAAGCCGGCCGTCCCCCATAAGGTCCATCCTCCCAGTAACCATGCAAGCCCCCATAGACGATCTTTGGATTGCAGGCCATGACAGGATCCGGAGCAAACCCCAAAGCAGCCATTTTCTGTGGCCTGACATTATGAACGATTGCATCTGCGCTCTCGATCAGTCGCCACAATGCACGCTTTGCCGGTTCACGCTTGAGGTCCAAAACCACACTGCGCTTATTCCGGTTGCAACCCAAGTAAAGTGAAGACATGCCCGGACTTCGGCCTGGCCCCAGATGCCGGGTCAGATCACCCTCGGGGGGTTCGATCTTGATGACATCAGCACCAAAATCACCCAGCATCTGCGTCGTGTACGGTCCAAAAATAACCGTAGTCAAATCAAGAACACGTAGATCTGTCAGTGGCAGCATCAGATTACCTACTATGAAACCGGATGGTTGTGCGTTATGTGCAGTACTACTCAGGTACCGTCAGTATGACCGGGGCAGTTCCAGTACACGCTCAGCGATGTAGCACAAGATCAACTGTGCACTGACCGGTGCCAGTCTCGGAATCATAGCCTCTCGAAGTAGCCGTTCAACATGATATTCCTTGGCATAGCCCATACCGCCATGGGTCATAACCGATTGCGTTGCGGCACGGTACCCTGCTTCTGCACCCAGATATTTGGCAGCATTTGCAAGCGCACCTGCAGGCTTTCCCGCATCATACAGGCGCGCTGCCTCCATACAGACCAGAAACGCGGACTGCAGATCCATCCAGTTCTCAGCCAACGGATGCTGAATCGCCTGATTCTGCCCAATGGGTCGACCAAAAACGACCCGATTACGAGCATAGTCCACAGCCCGGTTCAATGTCTGCACCCCAATACCTAAAGCTTCTGCACCGACCAGGATCCGCTCCGGATTAAGGCCATGAAGAATGTACTCAAAACCCCGGCCTTCTTCTCCGATCAGATCTTTCCTCGGCACAGGTAGTTCGTCGATAAATACCAGGTTGGAATCTACCGCTGAGCGCCCCATCTTCGGAATTTCCCTGACCTCCACAAAACGTTTATCGAGATCTGTAAAAAAAAGAGACAGGCCATCTGTCGCACGCTGACACAGTTCTTTCGGCGTAGTCCGTACCAGCAGCATGATCTTATCGGCATGCTGTGCCGTAGATGTCCATATTTTCTGACCAGTGATGATATAGCCATCGCCGTCGGGCCGAGCAAAAGTCTGGATACTGCCGGTCTCTAATCCGGAATCAGGCTCAGTTACACCAAAACAGCATTTACTCCGACCTTGAATAAGATCTGGTAACCATGCACGTTTCTGCTCCTCGGTACCATGGACCACAATGGGGTGCGGCCCGAATATATTGATGTGAATTGCAGATGCTGCCGACATTCCACCAGGTGAATTGGCAACCGCATACATCATCAGCGCTGCTTCAAAAATACCAAGGTCTGCGCCACCCACTTGTTCGGGCATGGCGATGCCGAGCCAACCACCTTTGGCCATCTCGTCGTAAAACGCGTGGGGAAACTCCCCAGCACGATCCAACTGCAACCAGTAGTCGTCGTCAAACTGACCAACGACCGCCCGTACGCTGTTTAGAATCGTGGTCTGGGATGTATCGAGTTCAAGCGTACTCGTCAAACAAACTGGTTCTGTCATTTCTATCGCGGCCCCATCCAATGGTGGCTGATAACACGGTAGACCCCGATCGTTACACAAATCGGCTGGGGCTATACTGTGCCAGTGTGATCAAGACAGTATAGGATGGTTTAGCTGAAATACTGAAACCCAATGACATTAATGATGACAGTCTGGTGACACGAGATATTGAAAAGGCCGTCAACTGGTCCTTTGGCAATTACATATTTAATTGTGACTGGGATATCATGGCCAGCACTACCAAGGCCCGGCAGCATGGATTTGAATCATTTGAGGACAGCGAACACATGTTTTCGCGAATACTGACTGAAATGGCAGAAACACGCATGGTCCCGCCGTTGTAGGCACTCAGTTTGGAAAAGATCATGAAGGAGAACCCTGCACATGCATGACCTGGTGATTCGAAATGCGAATGTCGTGGATGGACTCGGTAACGATCCTGTTGCTGCTGATGTTGCTGTCAGCAATGGACGGTTCACAGCGATTGGACAAATCGTGGGTGAAGCAACCCGGACACTCGATGCAGCAGGGCTCACACTGGCGCCGGGTATTGTAGACCTGCACACCCATTACGATGCTCAGATCACCTGGGACGCAACTCTATCCCCATCACCGTCATTGGGCGTAACCAGTGCAGTCATCGGTAACTGCGGGTTCGGGATCGTGCCTTCCCCACCGGCAGTGCGCGACCTTATTCTGAGAAATCTCTCCGTTGTGGAAGGTATGGACCTGGATTCTCTTCGTAGCGGCGTCAACTGGGCATTTGAGAGTTTCGGCAGCTACATGGATGCGCTGCGCTCGATCGCGCCTTACATCAACGTCGCAGTACTGGCTGGACATTCTGTGATTCGCACAGCGGTGATGGGCGAAGATGCCTCCAGTCGAAGTGAAGCGACAACAGAAGAACTTTCGGCCATGTGTTCGATGGTTAGAGAGGCTATGGACCAAGGAGCCGTGGGTTTCGCGAGTTCCTATTCTCTGAATCATTCCGGCTATGCTGGTGTTCCTATGCCCTCAACCATTACACCGTGGTCTGAGTTCGATACGCTGGTTGGTGCGATGTCTCAGCATGACCATGGCATCGTTCAACTCGCTTCTGGCGTACGGACTGTGGATGAACTGGAAGAACTGTCAGTCAATCACAATCGAGCTGTGTTCCAGTCCACAGGAATGGCCATGTTCAACGAACAGGAACCTGATCGGGCGATTCAGATCTTTGAAGCCTGTAAAGCTGCCAATTCAAGAGGGCAACAGGTTTACGTCCAGATTCCCTGTCAGCCACTGTCGTTCGATTTCACGATGGCCAATGCCTATCCGTTTTACAGCCACGATGCCTTCGGAGCTATAAAAGCCTGTCATCCAGATGAATTAAAAAACATATTTTCTGATAACGATTTTCGTGACCGTTTCCGAAGCAGTCTGCAAAATCCCCGGCCAGGGATGATATTCCAGGGCAACTGGAATCGGGTTACGGTTGCTATACCGGCCTTAGAGAAGAATGCCCATCTTGCGAATCAGACCATTGAGTCGATTGCCCGCAATCAGGGTACTGACCCTCTGGATGTGATTATGGACTTGAGCCTCGAAGAGGATCTCAAGACAACCTTTATCGGCCAGTTTCTGAACGTTGGCGATGACGGTGTCGCTGAGCTGCTGCGGCACGAGTCAGGCGTCGTATCACTCAGTGACGCGGGCGCACATCTGGTATTTATGTGTGATGCCGGATTTGGACTGCACTTTCTGGGCAAATGGGTTCGCGAACGGGGTGATTTCTCGTTGGCCCAAGCGATTCAGCGACTGACCAGTCATCCCGCAGATCTCTACGGTCTGATCGACAGAGGTCGGATTCAACCCGGCGCACACGCCGATATGATGTTATTTGATCCCGAAAAGGTGGGCGTTACCTCTGCAGAAAGAACCCACGACCTACCTGGTGGTGGCCCACGAACCATCCGCCGGCCCGTAGGATTACACAGCGTTTTTGTGAATGGTATTGAGGTGTTTGACGGCAAAGACTACGTCGAGCACACCAGCGGCCCGGGACATATTCTCGATCGCTTTCAACTTTCCAAAAACAATCACTCACCTTCAACCTGAAGGAGGCCCATGACCGCACTGACTCCAAACATCGCCGGACACCAGGACCTAAGCCAATTCGCGTCTCGCTTTGTCGATGTCGAGGCTTTGGCATGGCAGCCGTCTAAATTCGATGGCGTAGAATTCAAAACACTGCTGATTGATCCGGACACTGGCATCCTCACTGCTCTGGTGCGGATGGCACCGGGTGCTGTCCTTCCTGACCACGAACACGTAGAAATCGAACAGAGCTACATTCTTTCCGGGCGTCTGGTAGATGAAGATGGTGAAGTTACGTCCGGTAATTTTGTCTGGCGCCCCTCTGGAAGCCGCCATTCCGCTCACGCACCGGACGGTGCACTGATACTTGCAATCTTCTTAAAACCCAATCGCTTCTATAACAGTGATGGCTCACAGACCGATATGCTGGGCCGTGACTACGACACCACATGGGGCTGAGTAGATCGCGGCATACCGTTATTTGTCAGCCAAAACCAGCTCGATTCTTTTGATTTATTCTTCTCGAGGACGCAGGTGACCCAACCAGTATTTCTCCCAGACCCGAAAGCCTTGACTGATGAGAAACACCAGTACCATGTAGAACAGCATTGCGGTGATGAACCCTTCATAGGCCAAATAATAGCGCCCGTTCAACCAGCGGCCCACGCCTAAAATATCCTGCAGCGTGATCGTGCTGAGCACCACCGAACTGTGCAACATGAAGATCACTTCATTCGAATAGGCCGGCAGGGCCCGTCGGAAAGCGCTGGGCAAAACGATACGCCACATTAACTTTACTGGCGACATGCCGCATGCCCGACCCGCTTCAACTTCGCCGTGGGGTGTGTTCTCAATGGCACCACGAAGAAATTCAGTGGTGTAGCCGGCCGTGTTGAGGCTGAATGTGATCAAAGCACACCACCAGGCATTGGAAAGTATAGGCCGCCACAGAAAACTGTCGCGTACAAAGTCAAACTGAGCAAGGCCGTAATAGATGAGATAGGTCTGTACCAGCAGCGGCGTACCTCGAAAAAAATAGGTGAACGCCCAGATTGGTCCATTGAACCAACGCAAGCGGTAGGCCCGGGCGACCGCCAGCGGCACCGCCATTACACCGCCAATCAGCAAGGATAACGCTGTGATTTGAAGCGTGAGCAACGAACCATAGAGAAACTTGTCGATATGATCAGCGATGAGCATGAAATCCAGCGGCGAATAATTCTCGCTGACATGAACAAGATACTCTACAAGTGTTCGCTCAGGCTGGGCCATAAGATTAATCCTGTCGCACACCGGCACTGTAGCGCCTGTCCAACCAACGCAGGCCAACATCTGAAAAGGCAGTGAGTATTAGGTAGATAACCAGAACGGCAAACATGAATGAGAACGGTTCGCGCACCGAACGGCCGGCAGTGGATGCGTTCCACACCAGATCATGTAAGCCAATCACAGAGACGAGGGCAGTAGCCTTGATCAGTACCAGCCAATTATTGGTAAAACTGGGCATCGCGTGGCGTACCATCTGGGGCCAGGTGATACGATGGAAGATAGTGAGCGGTGTCATCCCGCAGGAAATACCTGCCTCGATCTGACCTCTTGGGATAGCAAGAATCGCGCCGCGGAAGGTCTCCGTCATGTAGGCGCCAAATACAAATCCTATCGATCCGACGCCGGCTGTAAACTGGTTAATCTCAATGTAGTCCCAGAGCCCTGTTACCGAACCGAGGTCATTGAATATCTGCTGTCCACCGTAGAACAGCAACATCATCAGAACAAGATCGGGGACACCGCGGACCAGGGTGGTGTAAGCATTGGCTAGACGTTGCGAAACAGGATTTCGTGCCAGCTTAGCCAAGGCCCCGGCAAGGCCCAACAACACTGATAACAGCAGNGAACCGANCGCCAGCTGGACTGTCACCAGCGTACCCGACAACAGTAGTGCCCGGTACTCCCAGACCGACTCCATAATNTGATTTAGAAAAATGGGACGGGCCCATCAAAGGGGCCCGTCCATNANTATCGTCANCTNNAACTTTTCGATNTCNANTNGNCNCCGTANATATCGANTGNGAAGTACTTATCNTTCATANTCTTGTAGGTACCGTCTGCNCGTATGTCTTGNATNGNTTTACTGAGCGCATCGCGCAGNGCCGAATCTTCCTTACGAACTGCAAANCCCGCACCTACGCCNTGACACTCGNNNTCNTCAANNGCACCNCCCANAAANTCAAAANCCTNNCCNGCNTCAAGANNCNAGAAANCCNTCANACGCNTGTANNGAATCAGACANCTGGNCNTCNAGTCNGCCNGATGCNAGGTCTNNCCACACTTCTTCCTGGGTTCCATANAGAACCAGTTCGGCNCCGGGNTAGAGTTTNTCGGCAGANCACTGGTGCGTTGTGGCCCGCTGTACGCCCANNCGNTTACCAGNTGAGNCCNGCNGCNGTGCCTTCAAACCCNGGGTTNTTTTTNGCNACNANNTTNNCNGGTGTGTNGTAGTACTTGACGGTAAANTCNANNTTTTTCTTGCGTTCTTCAGTTATTGACATGGACGCNATGATNGTNTCGAATTTTTTCGCCAGCAANGCNGGNATCATACCGTCCCANTCTTGNTCNACCAGCACACATTCTCTNCCCAGNCGTTTNCANACNTCATNCGCAAAGTCGATATCAAANCCTNNGAGCNTNCCNTCAGNNTCTTTCNANGAANANGGNGGATACGCACCCTCAACACCGACCCGAAGCGCATCACCAGCCTGTACAGTGCCCCCTACCAACAAGAGCGTTCCTGCGACAAAAACGTGAATTAACCTTCTTAGTTTCATTACCCTAATCTCCTATTTCTCGTGGTGGTTTGTCCCTATATATTCTAAAGGGATTATTTCTTGCGACAACCGCTCAGTGCACCGCATTCGATAGAAACTGCCTGAACCGCTCCGAATCAGGATTGCTGAACATTTCTTGTGGGGCGCCTTCTATTTCAATCAATCCTTCGTGGAGAAAAATTACCTTGTTTGAGACATCCCGGGCAAACCCGACTTCGTGCGTCACAACGATCATTGTTCGCCCTTCATCTGCTAATGAACGCATCACCCGAAGCACCTCACCGACCAGTTCCGGATCGAGTGCGGACGTTGGCTCATCAAACAGCATCACTTCGGGCTCCATTGCGAGTGCGCGCGCAATCGCTGTTCGCTGCTGCTGCCCACCGGAAATGTGTGCCGGATAGTAGTCCTTTCGGTCATACATACCCACCTTGTTCAAAGTGGCTTCGGCCTGCTCACGCGCCTCGGACCTGGACATTTTCAGTACATGAATCAGGGCTTCTGACACATTTTCCAGCACCGTCATATGCGTCCAGAGGTTAAAACTCTGGAAGACCATCCCCAATCGGGAACGCAGTCGGATAACCTGCTGCATATCCTCCGGAATCGGGTTGTTTGACTTATCACGAGTCATACCTATGGTCTCCCCGTGTATGGTCACCGTACCGGCATCAGGAATCTCCAGCAAGTTGATACAACGCAGAAACGTGCTNTTGCCAGAACCCGATGAACCCAACATGGAAATCACGTCACCAACGGCTGCCTCCAGGTGAACTCCTTTTAGCACCGACTCAGTACCAAACTGCTTGTGCAGATCAGTCACCTTGAGCGCTGGAACGTTTGTGTTATCCAAGTGGCAATGCTTCACAGTTTTTGGGTGTTACGGGCACGGTAACAGAGATTGTTTATNAAATGTAGTACCGCATCCTGACATCAGTTCTGACAATTACCNATTTCGGCAACAACCATCTGCATCATACCGATACCCGATCCAGATATCGATAGTGAATAGACTCGGTAATGTGCTGAGGTTCAATATAGTCAGACGCCGACAGATCGGCTATGGTCCGAGCGAGGCGTAAGATGCGATAGTATGCTCTGGCAGAAAATCGCAACGTACGCATCGACTCAATTAGAAACTGATGTGCATCTGGATTGAGCTGGCATCTCTTTTCAAGCACATCGATAGCCACCCTCGCATTGATCTCTCCAAATCGGGAGTACTGTGCTGCCCTGGCATGCTTAACACGACAGCGAACAGTCGAACTCGACTCACCACAGGGAATCTTAGGGTTTAGCGCGGCGGAATCTACCGGACCGAGGTAGATCTGTAAGTCTATCCTGTCAATTAACGGTCCGGAGATTCGATCCATGTANCGTGTGATCCGCTGTGCAGTACAACGACAACGACCTGAAGGATCTCCATAATAACCACACGGACAGGGGTTCATCGCTGCCACCAGCTGGAAACGGCTGGGATAGCGGACTGTCCGGCGTGCCCGCGAAATCGTGATAGAGCCCTGTTCCAGTGGCTCTCGCAGCTGGTCCAGTACTCGCTTATCAAACTCGCAGAACTCATCCAGAAAAAGAATTCCATGGTGCGCAAGAGATACTTCGCCGGGTAAAGCTTTAGCACCCCCGCCCACCAAGGCCACGGCAGAGACACCATGGTGCGGAGTACGAAAGGGNCTATTCTGCCAGAGGTCTGGATTAACGCCTCCNGCAGATGANGCAAAGGTGGCGGCGCTCTCCAGTGCCTCTTCCTCAGTCATCAATGGCAACAGGCCGGGCAAACGTTGTGCAAGCATCGTCTTGCCGCATCCTGGTGGGCCGACCAGCAGTAGGTGGTGTCCACCGGCTGCAGCCAGTTCGAGTGCACGTCGCCCCAGATACTGACCCCGAACGTCTGCCATATCGGGCCCGGTGATGCTGAACGTTCTAGATGGCTCCGGGCGTGTGTATGGCAAAACACGACGTCCGGACAGATGAGCCGTGAGCTCAGTCAGGTGGCTGACCGACAGCACCTTGGCACCAGCCACCAGCAGTGCTTCCTCGACATTAGCAGCAGGAAGAACCAAAGTTCGCTCCTCCTGCGAAACTGCTCGACTGAGGACCAGTGCACCTTGAATTGGTCTTAACTCGCCACCAAGGCCCAACTCCCCGACACACTCCAGTGCATTCAGGCATCGGACAGGAAGCTGGTCAGACGCTTCCAGAATACCCAGTGCAATTGGCAAATCAAATCGTCCACCCTCTTTCGGCAGGTCAGCAGGTGCAAGATTCACCGTGATCCGTCGAGCCGGAAAGTTGTACCCAGAGGTGAGCAGTGCACTACGCACCCGCTCTCGACTCTCTCTCACCACGGTTTCAGGTAGGCCCACAATCGAAAATGAGGGTAACCCGTTGGACAGATGCACCTCTACAGTAACTACGGGCGCCGCGAGACCACAGCTGGCACGTGTACGTACGATCGCTAAGGACATTCTGCCGAATCCGTGAACCCAAGATACTTGACCCTACATCCGGTTCCGGTGTCGAATCTGTAAACCAGGTCACAGTCGGNTTTCGAANCGGAATCAATCCTTAAGCAAAAACGACTAAAGCTCCTTGACCATNAGGTGCAGAAGAATGATNGCAATTCTGGAAAAAGAATAAACAGCGCGACAACCGCAACTTCTGTAACAAAAACGGATATTAGTGAGTCTTTTACGCGGTGTTATCTAATCATCGTTGTGGGAATTAGCAAGATGATCGCCGGAAAACTTATCAGAATGGCAACATTGATTAAATCCACCACCACGAACCAACCACAGCCCTTGAAAATATCGCCCATTTTGACTTTGGGTGCCACACCCTTCAACACGTAAACGTTCAGACCTACGGGTGGAGTGATTAGTCCAATCTCGATCATCCTGATCACCAGTACGCCGAAAACAATTGGATTAAATAACTCGTTTCCCGTTGACTCGTGGAGGTGGTGTATTGTGGGCAGCACCAGCGGCACAGTCAGTAAGAGCATGCCGATGCCATCCAAGAACATGCCTAGGAAAAGATAAAGCAATAGGATAAGAATCAATACAAGCGTCGGCGATATATCCAAAGTTATAATGCTTTCGGCAATAGTTCCCGGCATGCCGGTAAAGCC
>PCBE01000030.1 GCA_002731295.1 Acidiferrobacteraceae bacterium
TCCTTTTTGAGAGGCAAGAAAGAAAGACGGATCAACAAATAACAACTTTAGAATGACGTTTAGAAAGGTCTGGAAGGGTTTGCCATTGGGGTTAGTGTGTTTGTATCAGTAGAGGGATAAAATACGACACAGACGAATACAGGGTCTTTGATGGGAACTCAAAAAGTCCTAATATCAATGACTTACCTATCTGATAATAGTAGAAAAATTAGTAGAAAATATATATCTTGTATGAACGAATACTCATATTAGTCAATAAAAACAATGACTTATATCAAATCAAATAAGAGAACTACACTGTTCCAGGAACCCGTTGGGGGGCACGAGGAGATGGCACCTCTTTGTATATTTATGATCCCGACCAGAATGTGGTAGAACTGAAGTTTTACTGAGCGATCGGTATAACTTCCTAGAAATCCGACAGCACAGGCCAGAGTGACTGGTGGCCGGCTGCCGCGACCTGATTACCCAGTTGTACAGCCCACACGCTTTCTGACCCGAAGTCATCACGCCAGGACCACAGTCTGCGGGTGTAATGCTGCAGACTGTATTCGTGTGTGTACCCCATCGCGCCATGGACCTGATGGGCGATGGCTGCACCGGCACCGGCTGCTTCACCCGAACGCACTTTGGCACTGGCAACAGCGATTCGTGTTCTTGGATCATCCAGCCCATGTTGCTCCATAGCTCTGACAGCCGCATCAGCGGCCGAACTGGCCGCTGCGGCTTCACCCGCCAGCATTGCAAGGCTATGCTGAACTGCCTGGAAGCGTCCGATTGGACGACCGAACTGCTGTCGGTCGCCAGCGTATTCAATACACTGGTCCAGAATATGTGCGAGAGCCCCTGCGATTTGTTGACTGCGCATTACGGCTCCCATCTGGCTCAAGCGAGCAGATTGGTCAGGCCGGCAGTTGATCACCGCAATGGGTATGTTATTAGTGAACGCGACATCAGCGGCCATCTCGCCAGCGAGATTCGGGTGGGGGCTGATATTCAGATCAGAACAAGGCACCAGTACTGCACACAGGCTATCCCGCTGAGTACATGCCAGGACTGCAAGATATTCTGACTTGGCAGCGAAAGGAATACGTTTTGCAGAGCCGCTCAATCGTTGTTCTGAATCCAGTGTCAGTACCGTTGTGCTGACCGACATCGGGCCGGTGGGGCAATCCAGGCCGGCCTCAGCCAGCAACCAGCCGGCCAGCAGAGTTTCGGCCAGTGGAACCGGGGCGGCATGAGCAGCTGCAGCCCGAGAGATCGCAAAACCGTCGGCAAGCGAACCATCGACACCGCCATACTTTTCAGGCACCCAGGCCAATGACAGACCGGCGGCCTCAATTGCCGTCCAAAGTTCAACAGGCCAGTCTCCGTCCTCGGCGGCATTGACGACGGCCGCTGAGCACTGTTCTGTGAACAGTCGGGAACATGTGTCAAGAATCAGGGGGTCAACTGTAGGCATCAGGGTGTGTGTCCCGAGGTGATGAGCAACAAAAATTGGCACTTGAGCACGGAATTTCGCACAATTGGAATTCGACACGCAAATCCTTCTTACAATTATGTCACAGGGAATACAGTTTGACTCCGTCCAGATGCCGGAAGAGACGGAGGAAATGAGACGGACTGTTCGCGATTTTTTGGCGGCAGAAATTGCCGCTGGAAATTTTGAAGCTGACGGATTCGGTATGACCACACACTCGCCTGAGTTCAGTCAGCGCTGTGGGAGGGCCGGGTTTATTGGCATGACTTGGCCCACCACCTATGGCGGTCAGGAACGGAGCTTTCTAGAACGGTTCGTGGTAACCGAGGAGATGCTTGCCGTTGGCGCACCGGTGTGGGCACATTGGGTTGCTGACCGACAGAGCGGCCCGGTTCTGATTCGCTATGCCAAAGATGAAGTCAGACAGGACGTGTTGCCGAGAATCGTTGCTGGAGAGTGTTATTTTTGCATTGGAATGAGTGAACCTGATTCGGGGTCGGATCTGTTTTCCTTGCGGTCCACAGCAAAGCCGGTAGAGGGTGGTTGGCGGGTCAACGGTCGAAAAATCTGGACCAGCAATGCTCACCGGTCGCACTATATGATTGCGCTGCTGCGAACGTCTCCAGCCACGAGCGAGAACCGTCGATATGGCTTGACTCAGTTTCTGATTGCCATGGATTCACCGGGCATTACCATACGCCCGATCCGCAATCTCACCGGCGCGCATGACTTCAACGAAGTGACCCTTGACGACGTTTTTGTGCCCGATAGCCATCTTATCGGTGAGGTCGACATGGCTTCCAGTCAGGCTACCAACGAACTGGCTTACGAGCGAAGCGGTCCGGAAAGATTTCTTGAGACCCTCGCCGTGCTTAAGGCCTTGATTCGTGTTGCCGGAAAGAACCCGGACAAACGGTTGTCTGAAGGTATCGGACGACTGGTGGCACAACTGTCGACACTGCGACAGATGTCGGTATCTGTTGCTGGCATGCTCAGTGCAGGGAAGGTGCCGCAAGTCGAAGCGGCCCTGGTGAAAGATCTCGGGACCAACTGGGAGCAGAGCTTGCCCGGCGAGGCCCGGAATTTGGTAACGAATGATTCAGTCGATCAGGAAGCCTTTGAGGCGTTTGAAGCGATTCTGGAGCAGGCCATACTGATCGCACCCAAACTGACGATCCAAGGCGGAACCCGGGAAATTCTTCGTGGCATTATTGCCCGTGGTTTGGGCCTGCGCTAGTAAGAAAATTTGACATGGCCAATGTAAAGGCCCTTTTTTGGCCACAATCGATTGTGCTGGTTGGAGCGTCGACTGATAAGACGATCATACGTGGCCGGATCGTGGAAGCTATCCAGCGTTATCCTTATACCGGTTCAATCTGCGCAGTCAGTCGATCCCATCAGATGATCGGGAATCTGAAATGTTATGCCTCGGTTGACGAACTGCCCGGTGTGGTCGACCTTGCAATCATCACCATACCTGCCGACTACGTCGCTGCTGCACTGGATGCATGCGGCAGGAAGGGCATACAGGCCGCTATCGTAATCAGTTCGGGTTTCGCTGAAGAGAAAGGAGACCAGGGTGGTGCTCGGCAGCTAGCCCTCGGAGAAATCGCCCAGCGTTACGACATGGCCTTGATCGGACCCAACGCAGAAGGTTTCTTTAATTCAGCACACGACCTCGCTGCAACATTCAGCCCCACTGTTTCAGACCTGGACCCAGGGGATCTGCCCCGTGTCGCCGATGCCGATGGTCTTGGCGTGGTCTCTCAAAGCGGTGGCGTCGGTTTTTCCTTTTTTCACAGAGGAATACCCAAAAGGTTACCGTTTAGCTTCATTGTCACCACGGGTAATGAGGCAACTCTGGATGCTCTGGATGTTGCTGACTATCTGGTCGATGATGTCGGTACCGGGGTCATTTTGATGTTTATCGAGGGAGTCAGGTCACCCAGTAGGCTGGTACCGATAGCAGTGAAGGCGGCGCGTCAGGGAAAACCATTGATCGTTGCAAAAGTCGGGCGCTCACAGGCAGCGACCGACGCTGTAGCGTCCCATACGGCTTCCCTGGCTGGCTCTCATCAGGCTTACGAAGCGCTGTTTCGACAATGTGGCGTGATCAATGGTCTGGACAGTGACCATATGATCGATGTCGCGGCTGGATTTAAATATTTCCGGGATCACCTGCCCAGGGGACATCGGGTCGGTATTCTGACACCATCAGGCGGTGCTGGTGCGTGGTTTGCGGATCTGTGCGAGGCAAACGGTCTCGAAGTGCCCGTACTGGATGATCAAACACGAGGTCGTATTGATCCCCTGCTGCCAGATTATGGAACATCGCGAAATCCGGTTGATGTAACAGCCCAGGTGATTTTTACGGTCGGGTACGCCCCAGTCCTGAAAATAATGGCTGACTCTGACAGCATAGATGCTATTTTGGTTTCTGGTTCACTTGCCCATCCCACCTATATCGAGCGGGACCTTGACGAGTTGGTGACCCTGCGGGAAGAGATAGACAAGCCCATCATTTTTTGTGCGTATACCCGTGCTCATCCTCGTGCGGTTGAATTATTGGCACAGGCAGGGTTCCCTTGTCTGACCAGCATGTCCAACAGCGCGCGGACGCTGGCAGCAATGGCTGACTACCATTTATTTCTATCGCTGGATGCACCGGATCTCTACGCAACACCCGGCATAAGGCCGTCGATTTCAGGCCCACCGATGAAACAGCATTCATACAGTGAGCATGAAGCTAAAGAACATCTATTGGCCTGGGGCATCCCTTGTCTACCGGGAATGCTGGTTAATTCAGTGGCCGATGCCATTGATGCTGCCCGGACATTTGATGGGCCCGTGGCAATGAAATTGCAGTCCAGGGAGGTACCGCACAAAACAGAAATTGGTGGAGTTGCGCTTGGTCTTTCTGACGATGCGGCTATCGGCCAGGCATTTGACATGATGATGACAGCGGTGAAACGCAAGGCACCAACTGCCAAAATCCAGGGTGTCCGCATCGAGCCCATGGCATCGGCGGGTGAAGAAATTCTCATCGGTGTCACCACAGAACCTGGATTTAGTCCAATACTCACCCTGGGCAGTGGCGGGATCCTGGTCGAACTGATCAACGACGTGATCAGTTTGCCGGTTCCTTTGACTCTCAGACAGGCACAACGCATGGTCGAGCAGCTGCGCAGCTGGCCCTTGCTCCAGGGTCTCAGAGGCAGGGCCGAGGCGGACGTACCGGCGCTGTTAGAGCTCATTGTTAAAGTGTCAGATTTTGCTGCAGTCCAGGGGGATGCACTTCGTGCCCTGGATCTTAATCCGGTGATCGTGCATCCTCGCGGTAACGGCATTACGATCGCGGATGTGTTGATCGAACCCTCCTAATGAACGGGTTCTTCTAACCGACACTTTGACTTCTCTGGAGAAAACCCCTGATGGCAAACAATGTGGATAACGACATCACAGTCGAATTAGATGGTCATGTGGCAATAGTAGAAATACACCGCCCGCCAAACAATTTTTTTGATTACGAGCTGATCAGAGCGATCGCTGATACTTACGAGATGCTGGATGCTGACGACGATTGTCGGGCTGTTGTGTTGTGTTCCGAAGGAAAGCATTTTTGCGCAGGGGCAGATTTCTCGGCGCGCGAGTCGTGGGGCCAGGCACAACTCGATGCGCAAGCGGGTCAGTTATATCGCGAGGCTGCCCGGGTCTTCAGTGCCCGAAAACCGGTGATAGCGGCAATACAGGGTGCAGCTGTAGGTGGGGGTCTGGGGCTCGCTTGTTCTGCTGATCACCGGATCACCTGTGCCGAAGCCCGGTTTTCTGCGAACTTTGCACGGTTGGCATTTCACCAGGGCTTCGGTCTCAGCGTTACGCTACCGCGACTCGTGGGTGAGACTCAGGCCAGCCTGCTTCTACTGACAGGACGACGCGTGAACGGCACTGATGCCGTAGCAATCGGTTTGGCTGATCAGCTTGTACCCCAGAATGAGGTACGCGAAGCTGCGCAGGCACTGGCGGCCGAGGTCGCATTATCCGGTCCCCTGGCGGTTCAGAGTATTCGAGCGACCCTACGCGGTGGCCTGGCTGATGCAGTCGTTCAGGCAACTGAGCACGAACTGGCGGAGCAGAGTCGCTTACGCAAAACCGCTGATTTTCGCGAAGGAATCAAAGCTATGGCTGAACGTCGACTCCCAAACTTTACTGGGGAATAGCCCTCTTTTTACAACGACTGAAGGTACCGCAATAAGGAACTGGCAGCGCTATCTCCTCAGTCGTTTTGCCCAATCGCGAGGTCATCGAATGATCCGTAGTTCATCCGATAAAGCCCGGCATAAAGACCGTTCTGGAGAATCAGCTGATCGTGACTCCCTTGTTCAACCAATCGCCCGTGGTGAAGTACTAGAATTCGATCGCACTCTCTTACTGTAGCCAGCCGATGTGCAATAACAATGGCTGTTCGCCCTCGAAGCAGAACATTCAACGCCTTCTGAATTTTCATCTCGGAGTAACTGTCGACATTGGCAGTNGCTTCGTCGAGTATNAGGATTTTTGTATCAGCCACNAGGGCGCGGGCNAAACTCAGCAACTGGCGTTGTCCCAGCGATAGATTTCCACCGCGCTGATCCACCATAAACTCATAGCCGCCCGGGAGACGGGTGATAAATTCATGGGCGCCGACAGCGCGGGCAGCGGCCTCAACATCAGCCAATCCCTTGTCGGTATTCGAGTACTGGATGTTCTCGAAAATGGAGCCTGAGAACAGGTAGGGATCCTGCAGCACCATCGCCATATGTGTGCCCAGCGATCTCTGCGACACATCGCGTANATCGTGNCCATCAATCAGTANCTGGCCCGANGACACGTCATAAAACCGGCGCAGTAACGCNGCGACTGTCGTTTTGCCGGATCCAGTGGGTCCNACCAGCGCGATTTTTTCGCCGGCTTTGATCGAAAAGCTGATGTCAGTCAGTACAGGGGTATCACTCACGTACGCGAAATCTACGTGGCTGAAATCAACGTGACCCGCACAGGACTTGAGCTCCAGTGCATCGGGCCTGTCTTTGATTGCTTCAGGAACGTCAAGAACTTCAAGGATCCGTTGGCCCGACACCATTGCCCTTTGCATCATGCTGTATTGAATGGTCAACGACCGGATTGGATCAAAAAATCGTTGAACATAGAATATAAAGGCGACCATGACGCCCAGCGCAAGTTCATCATTTAATACCATGCGGCCTCCAACAACAATGATGATGGCCATCGCGACGCCGGTGAGCGTGTCGACTATAGGGATATTTACTTGAGCTAGTTTGGCAGCCCGCAGGTGAGCCCCGCGGTTGAGGTCGCACAACTTGGAATACAGCCGGAAATTCACCGACTCGCGAACCATTACCTGTATGGTTTGAATGCCCCGAATCGATTCTGCGAGGGCACCATTCGCCATTGAGTTGGTTTCCCTTGCGCGGCGGAAAGCTGCACGAGCATGCGGGAGCCAGAAATACCTGACTAACAGCAGCACAGGCATGATGGACAGCGTGAGTGCGCCCAGTTCAAGATTGAGCACCAGTAAAGTAATCGTGATCCCCACCAGCAGCACGAGATCACCAATTGCAAATACTGAGCTCTCCAGATACTCCTGCAGCGTGCCGGTATCGCTCTGAAGTCGCGACATCACTCGACCCACTTCAGTTTTGTCCATGAAAGACAAGGCAACCCGCTGGAGGTGGGAAAACATTGCTCGTCGCAGGTCGACAATAACAGTCTCTGCGACACGCCCGACCAGTAATTCCTGTAGGTAGTTGGCCAGAAAGTTCACCAGAATCACACCGGCGAACACCATAACCACGGTGCCGAGCGTAGTGGTCGCTACAGTCGTTGGGCTCAAGGTGTGGTCAATGGCAAACAGGATGACCAGCGGAATGGCCAACTGCGTGCAGACGAATACCAGTACAGCCAATAGTGCAAGCACCACGGTTCCTTGGTACGGCCATACAAATGCAAAAAAACGCCGTATAACACGGCCATCGAATGCACGGCCGAACATCTCTTCATCGTGACTGATCTGGGCGCCGACTACAGCACGTTCAGGCTGGGCTCCCGATGTAGCTCCGGGGTTTTCGGTGATCAGTCTCATGCCGGCTTTATGTGCTCAGTCAGACGGGGTGACCGGTGTTCATCCGTAAGTTGTAGAGAATGAAGTTCGAAATATCTCCCTTTCAGCGCGAGCAACTGCTCATGGGTGCCGCGCTCAACCACGCAGCCCTCGTCGAGAAAAAGAATCTCGTCAGCATGCATGAGACTGACGAGACGATGAGAGATGATGATCGTGGTATGCGTGCCGGCCCGTGCTTTAAGTGCTCGGCGGATACGCTGTTCCGTACCGGCGTCTATTGCTGCAGTGGCGTCATCGAAAATAAAGATAGGCGCATTGGTCAGTGTACCGCGGGCGATGGATACTCGCTGTCGCTGTCCACCTGATAGTGACACGCCGTCCTCACCCACCAGTGTCTGGTAGCTCCGGGGCAGTTCCTCAATAAAACTGTGAATCTGGGCATCTGTACTGGCCTGCACGATCTGATCCAGATTTGTCGACGGGTCAGCATAGGCCACGTTGTGGTCGACAGATGCCGTGAATAGGAACGGGTCCTGCTGTACGCCACCTATCGCCTGTCGAAGTGAGGCAATAGATACCTGGGTAATGTCCTGACCATCAACGAGTATTCTGCCGGCGGTTGGCTCATAAAAACGTGGAATCAGACGGGCAACGGTGGACTTGCCACTGCCCGGTGGCCCGACAATGCCCAGTGTGTGACCCGATCCAACTTCGAAACTGATGTCAGAAATTATGTTTTCGCCGGATTTGCTGAGCGGATACTGGAAATCAACATTTTCAAACCTTACTGCACCTCGGGTGACTTTAAGGTGTGGAAGGCCAGTGTTGGTGTCGACGAGACTCGGCTCGTCGAGTACAGCAAAAAGTCTTGCACCACAGGTTGATGCTCGCGCGTAGGAGTTCACGGTCATACCGATCTGGCGAACTGGCATCTGCAAGATCATCATGAANGCTAGAAATTCTGTAAGCCGGCCGACCGTGATCTGTCCGCTAAGGACCATGTTTCCGCCAACCCACAATACGGCAGTCATCGCGGCATAGAACACCAGNCCCATAAAGGTCATGTTCCGAACCCTCGCCATCAGTCGCTGAAAAGAAACATCCAGTACGCTTGCCGAACGATTTTGGAAGCGACTTATTTCGTGATCACGAGCGAAAAATGCTCTGACAATACGAATACCGGTTAGATTTTCTTCCATAAAATTGGTCAGCTGGGTGAGTTTTTCCTGTTGCTTGAGCCATAGGTAGCGCAGCTGTAACCGGGCGACCGCCGAGCGCACAGCTATCACCGGAACGAAGCTAAGAGCAACCAGACCCAGCACAAAATTGGTCGACAGCAGTATTACGGCGCCACCAGTNACGAGTACCAGCAGCATCAAGGTTCGGATCAGACCTGTACTGGGAAAATATCGGATACCCTCAAGGTCAAGCATGCCACGCGTAATCAGGTCGCCAGTATGGGCATGGTCATGAAAGGACAGGTCCAGCTGCTGAACGCGATAATAGAAACGTTTGCGAAGTTCAGCCGCAAGACAATGATCGACCGATTCTCCAAAATAGTTCTGTACGACCGCAAACAGTCCACGCAGGATACTCAGACCGATGATCATCAGTCCGGCAAATAATAGGGCATTTTCAATCTCTCCGGATGTTGTCGCCTGCTCCCCGAGTAGCCCTTGTGCGTGATCTACAGCTTGTCCGACATAGCGGGGGATAAACAGCTGGAACGAGGATGATAGAAGGGTGGCGGTGACTGCAATGGCAACGCGGGAGGGGTAATGCAATACGCTAGCGATGATCCTAGCGAGTATCTCGATGTCCAGTTTCCGTGCGGAGCGATACTCCTCAGCACGTGAGGGTTGATCGGACGGGTTTGGCTTCATCCGTTCGCTGCTTTGACTGGTATGACNACAGTGCNGATTGCTGACGCAATGCCACGATCGTAGACAAAGATCAGCATGTTGAGGAGCGGTTGTTGATGTGCAATCGAAATGAAANAATGGTCAAGCTGGTGAATAGTCGGCGATAAGGCATATCAAGGCNGCAGCGCATTATACGGTTTCAGTTCGCTGTTCGGTAGCGATGGCCATAGTTACGGGAGTGTTCAAAACATTGAACGGGTATGGGTGAAACTATAGGGGNGTAATATCATGAAGCGTTTTGACCATCTAACCACTCGTGAGCGGGGGCAATCACTTCAACGCACGATTGAATTAGCACCAGACCCGGAAACGATTTCGTTGTTCGCGTANGGGTCACTGATTTGGCGGCCCTGTTTTGAAGTGCAGTCAAGATGTAAAGCCATACTCCATGGTTATAGACGCGATTTTTGTGTTTTCACTGTTGAAGCACGGGGTGCACCGGATAGCCCTGGCCTCGGTTTGGGCCTTCGCGTTGATTCTGCGTNTTGTCAGGGTGTTCTTATACCGCTTCCTGAGGACGGCAGATCTGAGGCCCTGACATCTATCTGGGAAAGAGAAATGCTCACGGCGGTGTATCAGCCAAAGTGGGTCAGCGTAGAGGTAGATTCCANAATCACNACAGCATTGACCTTTGTGGTCGACGAACTTCATCCACAGTGTGCAGGTGATCTTTCTGAGGAGNCTCAGGCCGTAATGATCGGGTCTGCAGTAGGCGAACTGGGTTCGTGCCGCGATTACCTCGTGAACACGATTGATGCCTTAAGAAATGTCGGGATTCANGACTTACCACTGGAGGGNCTGTTGCGACGAGTGAATCTTCAAATCTCCGAATAAACTTCTGCNACACCCTAAAGCTGTTGGCAGATTCTGTCAGATTAAAACGTTCAGGCGCGTAGACCAATCAGGATAACGCTGGGAACCACGAGCAGAACAGCAACAGTAACCTTGCGATTCAGGGTTTCCTCCCGAAACACGAACCGACCCAGGAGTAACGTAAACAACGGTGAACAGGCGACAATTGGACTGACAATGATCAGCCGCCCAGACATCAGCGCAGTGTTCAGAACCAGCACGGATACAGCATAGATCAGCCCTGTAAAGACTAGCCACTTCAGCCCAGCTGTGGATAGTCGCCGCCGATTGTGTCGCCGGATTCGAAGGTCATTGGCCAGCGCGATCGGAAAGGATACGGTGTAAGCAATCAGCGCGACGAAAAATGGGCTGGGTAGCGTTTCAAGACCTATTTTGGCTAACGCATGTGCCAGGCTTCGAATCATAGCGGCGCCTATAGGTAGCAACAGGGCAATCAGTGGCCAGGTTCGACCCGAGTCGCGTTGCCAAGACAAGATGGCGACAGCAAAAACAATTCCAGCTGTTCCGAGTGCAACCTCCCAGGATAGCGTTTCTGCAAGCAATACAACTCCCAGTGCAACGCCAAACAGCGGGGCAGTAGCCGCCAAGGTGCTCGAGATTGTTGGACCAAGTATCCGGGTACCTGCCATACCAAGGTTTGCTGAAAGCAGAGGTCGAATCAGCCCAATAGCGGCAAGAAGTGGAAGCACCGGGGAATTCCAGAAGCTGGATTCAAGATAAAACGGCGCAATCAGCCAATACAAGGCCGTACTGACACCGATCTGGAATAGTGAGGCAGTCTGTGAATCTGTGTATCGCATTGCGATCCGTGAGCACTGGTTGCCAAACGCAAAAAGCACCCCGGCGAGCAGTGCGAGTAGCACAGGAAGTAGCAACTCAAAATTGGGAATCACAGGCTTTCACTATCGGGGTTAGATACAGCAGTGTACGTTATTGTGACGCATTGACATTTAATCGATACACACGGCGACAGCTAACCCGTGCTGTAAGCGGGCCTGTGACTTCAATAATGTCGGTAAGGCCAGGCATATTGTTCTATACTGTTTTTGAAACGAATGATGCTGTAAATTGACCATACAGCCATCATGAAAGAACCCTTAGTTATCAATATTGGGCAAGACGGTATCCAAGCCGACTATGGCGAGCACGAAACGGCTATGCAGGCCTATTTCAATACTGGTCGAGCGCGTGCGTTGGCGTTACCAAACCGGGGATCTTTGGAGTTTTTGGATAATGGTGATCTTCACCCCGACATTCAATCATCGGTTGATGAACACGGATTTTATGTTCTGAAAAATTTGATTGGTTCCGATGAACTTGGTGACATCGAAACAGATGTTTTTGACATTCTCGAACGACTACCAACTACTAAGGGGTCTTCTGTCGATAAACAGGACCGACCGGCATTGGGCGTTGACTGTAAAGGAGCGAGTCTGTTCTGGTCCCGACCTCTGGGAGATCCTTTTGGTGGAACCGATCGCGCTGCAGGCCGCCACCCGGTAAAGATGGTAGAGCCCCAGCCGTCGGCCGATTCGCCCGAACAAACCGTTTATCTGATTTTGGGGGTACTTCAGCATTCAGAGGCTCTTTTACGCCTTTACGCACATCCGGATTTGCTTAAGCTGGCCGCAAGTCTCAACGGAGAGGATTTTGTCCCATTTAATGAGGCCATGTTTATCAAGCAACCTGGGCTCGGAGCGTCCGTGGCGTGGCATCAAGACGGCGTGACCCACTGGGACAACCCTGAATGGGACAGCAGTATTCACGGATACACGTTTCATGCGCAACTTTATGGCTGTACTGCAGCCAATGCTGTCTGGGCGGTACCTGGCTCGCATCGTTTAGGCAAGGTTGATATTTCGGATTGGGTAGCGGACAACGGGTCAGAGAGGCTCCCCGATGCTGTCCCGTACATCTGTGATCCGGGAGACGTCGTGATCCATAACCGGCAACTGGTACACGGTTCATTTGCCAATACTAGTCCAGACTGGCGTGTTTCTTTTACGCTCGGATATCACCGGCGCTCCAGCGTAATGGATGTTCAGGGCGGCGGCGTTCATAATGCACCGGCGATTTATGACGATGCACGGATTCGCAAACGCTCGCGAATGATCGGGTACGGGACCGATGCCAGGCGTCAACGGTTTCCAGATGAATCACCCTATGCTTACGCCCCGTTCGTCGAGAGCGGTGAGAAGCTGAAATGGAACGAAGACGTGAAACAAGCGATCCACGACTACAATCTACTTGACCTCAGTATTTGACCCATTGGGCCTGTAGCTGATGCCTCGACGTATTCAGCACGCCCAATAAGGATTGTGATATGGCCATTGTTATTTCTAATATTAAGACAACGCCGGTTCTCGTTCCTTTCAGGCATCCACCAGTGACAGCCAGTGGTGCCATTGGCGAACTACCCCTAGTTCTTCTTGATGTGGAAACTGATGTAGGGTTGACGGGTCATGCCTATCTGTTTGTATTTCTAAAATCGATGTTAANGCCAACCATGAGTTGTGTGGCTGCGATNGAAGAACTGGTGCGGGGTATGGACGCTGACCCAGAGCAGGTTGACCCGTTGCTNCGACAGCAGCTTCGACTGTTGGATATTCACGGTATCCTCGGCCAAGTGCTCGCAGGGCTAGACATGGCACTCTGGGATATACGGGCAAAATCTGAAGAGCTTTCGTTAGCTAGGGTGTTGGGTGATCCAAAAGAATACGTGAAGGCTTATAACAGCTGTGGGCTTTGGCTCGAAAAGGGGGATCCAGAGAAACTCGCAGACCAGGCCCAGNAATTACTCGCTGAGGGTGACTTCAGNGCAGTCAAGTTGCGACTGGGATATGAGACTTTTAAAGAGGATCTCGCTGCGGTTCGTGCAGTTAAGCGCAGTTGTGGTGACGCGATCGATCTGATGAGCGACTTCAATCAGGGACTTGACCGCAAAGAGGCTCTGAGTCGTTGTCAGGCATTGGATGGAGAGGGGTTGTACTGGATCGAGGAGCCTGTTCGATATGATGATTACCACGGTTCATCCGCAGTAGCAGCTGCAGTAGATACTCCAATCCAGACGGGTGAGAATCTACTCAACCCACTTGAATTCCAGAAAGCTTTGAAAGCCAAAGCGGCTGACTTCTATATGCTGGATGTACAGCGAATAGCCGGTGTCTCTGGCTGGCGTGCAGCCGTCACCCTGCCGGAGGCTGAAAGCATTCCTGTATCTACGCATCTTTTCCCAGAGATCAGCATTCACCTGATGGCCACGACCAACAACGCAGACTGGCTTGAGTATGTCGACTGGGCCAGCCCAATTATTCGTGAGCCTACAGTTGCTTCAGGCGGCAAGGTGCAAGTACCGACGACTGTCGGTAATGGTATCGAATGGAATGACGAAGCTGTAGCACGTTATCAGGTGGAGTAGTGCAACTGATGTCGTGAGTACCTATTCAGAGCCCTCGACAATTCGAAAATCTCGCACCACACCATCTGCAAGTTTTTCAAGTGCCGCCTGATAGGCATCACTTTGATACGTGCTCAGAGCGTCATCATAACTGGGGAATTCGACAACCACTGTGCGTTCGGCCACACCAGCCTCTTTGGCTGTGATTGCCCCTCCTCGAACCAAGAAATTTCCACCATTGGCTTTTACTGCTGGTGCTGCCAGTTCCGCATAGGCTGCCAGTTTTGCAGGATCGTTGATTTCCCGATAAGCACTAATCCAGTATCCTTTAGCCATATTTTCCTCCGTTGTGATTGAATGGTTGATGATCTATCGAGCAGTCGTTTTCAATTGGAACTGCCGGTCCTGATTATAAGCAGCGCGCTGGGATTGTGATAATTCGAATCTATGTGCGATAGCCTAAACCTATAGTGTCGTAGAGTTGGACCCCGACGGGCACCGAACGCGTCAACGTGTAGGCATCTCACTGGTGAGGGTGGTGGCCAGCGCATTGCCGAATCCGTCGATTTGGTCTCGTGTATTCGCGGTAGACAGAAAACCACCCAATTTAGGTGAGAGAATGTATCCGGCATCTAGAAGTCTAAGATGAAGCCGGCTGGTCGCTCCAGCTTCAGCCTCAGTCCGGAAGAATGTCCGGTAGTCAGTCACTTCACGATCATGAAGATGCAAGTGAAACATGCTACCGACCCCGGTAACTTGTCCCTTGAATCCACCCGCAACAAATGTATTCTCCACGACATGTCTGGCGTAAGTGCCTAGATCTTCGAGGTAATCGTAGGCTTTGGTGTCTAGCATCTCTAGTGTCTTGAGCCCCGCTGCCATCGATACTGGGTTTGCTGTGAATGTTCCACTAGAAGAGTTGGGGGGCTTGCCTTGATTATGGCTAAAAACAGACATGGCATCTTCAGTTCCCCCAATGGCTCCAACAGGGAAGCCGCCTCCAATTATCTTGGCAAAGGTTGTGAGGTCTGGGTTGATTCCGAACCTTGACTGTGCACCATGATAGTCAAGACGGAATGCGATGACCTCGTCAGCAATGATCAACGCACCGAGTTCACGGCTTACGCGATGCAGCATGTCGATAAAATGATCGGCCATCGGTACCAGCCCGCAGGACAACGGTACAGGGTCGATCAGTACGCCAGCCAATCTGTCGCCACAGTCACGCAATAGCCGCTCGCTGGTGTAGCTGTCATTGAGCGGTATGACGATAGTGTCTTCTAAGACGCTCACAGGGGTACCGCGGGTATAGGCTAACGGGTTAGGCACGTCACCCCAATTATCCGGCGAAGAATCTAAACTGACTTCTGCATAGTCATACATCCCGTGATAGGCACCTTCAATCTTAGCNATGCAGGGTCGGTTCGTCCGCGCCCGCGCTGCTTTGATGGCAAGCATCACAGCTTCTGTCCCACTGTTACAGAAACGGATTTTCTCGACCCGNTTGACTCGGNCTACAATTAATTCGGCNAGCTGAATTTCNAGCTCCGTGGGCATCGAAAAGCAGGTGCCTTTGTGCATNGNCTCAGTGACAGAGCTGAGAATNTCTGGNTGTGCATGTCCGTGGATCAGAGAGGCAAAGTTATTCATAAAATCTGTGCGNGGTACACCGTCCGCNTCTNTTATCGTTGCNCCNTGACCCTCGATGGCATAGATCGGAAACGGNTNAACCAGCGTTTGNAGCCTTGAAATACCACCTGGGAGAACCTTCNGNGCCCNGGTGAACAGNGCTTGCGACAGCGACGATTGATCAGGCCAGGACATANGTCCCTACAGTGCCCGTCCGGTCCGGGCGCCATCCACCATGGCATGTCTCAAGTGACGCGGCGCAAAAGCATCCCCAACTAGATGGAGTTCATACTTGTTTCCTTCAACCAGTTCACGGTGGAGTGCATCGCGCCCGATACCACTGGAAGAAAGGACCACAGTGTCTGCTTCAATAAAACGTTCTTCATCTGTAAGCACATGCATCAAGCGAACCCCGGAAGTCGTGATCTCGACGGGTGTATGCAAAGTGGTGATCCTGACACCAGCGCGCAACAAACGTTCGTACAGGACGGCTCTGACAGTCGTACCAATGTCTTCGCCCAATGCATACTGGCGGGTCACGATCTCAACGTCATACCCGAGTTGACTTAAGGTATCAGCNGTTTTAGCACCAGGGGTATACCCGATTTCATCCAGTATCACGCAGCGCCCCGATGGGCCAACGCTNCCACTGAGGATGTCCGAAACCGTAACAACATGAGNTAGGTTGGCNCCAGCTATATTTGGTCTTCTTGGTTCGGCGCCAGTTGCCACAACGACCGCATCGGGTGACAGTGCACGGATCAAGTTAGTCGTGGCATCAGTCTCGAGTCGAATGTCGATCTCAAGGTCCAGTAGCTGATTCTTAAGCCAGGTGACGCACTGTGAGTAGCTTTCCCANCCGGATGCTCGGGCTACAATCTGTATAGCACCGCCCAGTTTATTGTCACGTTCAAGAAGCGTTACCTGGTGCTGTCGGGAGGCAGCAACCCGGGCGGTTTCCATACCTGCCGGCCCCCCACCAATTACCACAACATGTCGAGATTTTGTAGCTGGGTTGAGATTTCCCCAGGATTGTTCTCTGCCGACAACTGGGTTCTGTACACAGCCAATCGGCAGTCCGAAATACAGCCGGTCGATGCAGCCTTCATTTGAGCCCATGCACACACGAATTTGTTCGGGCTGCTGGTTCCTGGCTTTTGTTGGCAGGTCAGGATCAGCGATCAGTGCGCGGGTCATACCGACTAGGTCAGCCGCGCCACTCTCAAGTATCCGTTCAGCCTGATCAGGGGTAACGATTCGGCCGGTCACAATTACCGGGGTGTTTACGGCAGATCGGACCCGACCAGCCAGACTGACGAAGGTACCCAGNCCGTAGTAGGCCGATGGGATGTTCCAACCGCGTGAGCGAAAAGTCGAGATCGTACCACCGGTCACCGTGAAATAGTCGAGTTGCTCCGTACGATCCAGTCGTTGGATGATCTCCAGGAGTTCCTCGGGTGACAGCCCACCCGGCAGTCGGTCATCACCGGATACCCGGGCGCCAACGATGAAATCCCGGCCTACAGCGCCNCGGATCGCTTCCAGAACATCGAGAGAAAATCGCAGTCGGTTCTCCAGTGCACCCCCGTAACGGTCACGTCGATGATTGGTTTGAGGGCTCCAGAACTGATCCGGTAGCTGGTCGTCGTAAAAGGCAAGATCGGCTCCATCAAAGCCACAGTCTTCAAGCGTGGNACATGCTTGAGCGTAATCGGCGGTGATCTGCTCTATTTCACCGATTGTCAGGACATGAGGAATTGCCGGGGACAGTTCACACGACGTAGCTGAAGGGCCCCGACCGAAGATGTCAGCGTGAAGATTGGTTCGACGACCCATTGAGGTGACCTGGCTGATAGCCAGTGCGCCGTGTTGCTTGATTGCGTGTGCCGCGCCGCGGAGTCCATTTTTAGCACGATCATCCCAAAGGTTCACGTGATTGTTCATGATCGGTGTCAACGGTGAGGCCGCGCCGCTGCCGAACATCATTACCGTGCCACAACCTCCTCGTGCCTTGGCNTCATGGTAGGNAATCAGTTGCGGTGTCGGAATGCCTTCGCTGGCCATGTTCGTGCCATGGCTGGTTGAGACAATACGGTTCGGTGTTTCCGTATGACCTAACCTAAAAGGTGAGAAGAGTTGTGGAAAATGAGAGGTGCTGCTATCTGTCATTTACGCGCTCAAGCATAAGTACATGGGATATAGAGTCCAGGCCAGTTTCGATGACTGATCCGAATCAGACCCAACCAACTCGTCACGAGTCAGATCTTATTGTGCATTATGCCATGCGGATAGCGAATACAATCAGTTCTGCAATGCAGGCTTAAGGTTAGACTAAGCCGATGCACGCGCGCCTGAAAAGCAGGTATACCGTCGGGTCTTATAGCGTACGCTTCTAGACATCGGTAAGCGTACGATGAGCCAGGGATTACGCACATGACAGACCGGTTGTCCAATCAAAGGGCGATGTTCGACATACCAGAGGATATTGTTTATCTCAACTGTGCGTCTCAGGGACCTCTGTTGCAAATTTCTTGTCGTGCGGGTCAAGAAAGTGTGATGAGAAAGGCCCAACCATGGGATGCCCAGAATAGGGATCGTACTGCAGACGAGATTGAACGGTGCCGGTCGGCCTATGGCGTGCTGATCGGGAGTGAGGCTGACAACATCGCATTAGTTCACTCAACGAGCTATGGGATAAAACTGGCGGCTGAGTCACTGCCGGTTCTTCCTGGCCAGAATATAGTTGTCATCGAAGACCAATTCCCTTCTAATTTCCACACCTGGCACCTTAAAACACGGGAGGTTGGCGCCAAACTTACTGTCGTCCCCACGCCTGATGACTGGGACTGGACCACCGCGATCCTTACGCACATCGATTGCAACACCGCGATCGTTGCCACTGCACCTTGTCGGTGGACTGACGGCAGTTCGATCGATCTGGTTGCACTGGGTCGACGTTGCCGTGAGGTCGGTGCTGCTCTGGTTGTCGATGCTACGCAGTCGGCAGGTGCAATGGAACTGGATGTAAACGAGATTGATCCTGATTTCATGATTGCATCCGGGTATAAGTGGCTGTTGTGCCCCTATGCGTTTAGTTTTTTATACGCGGCACCCCGCCATCATTCAGCGCAGCCAATCGAGCATTACACTTGGACGTTTAGTGATATCCCCCCACTGGGTATGATGCGGGGAGATGATATGGATGGAGCTTCTGGTGCGCGTCGGTTTGATATGGGTGAACGCAATAATCCGATACTGCCCGCCATGGCTATTAGCGCGCTGGAGCAATTGATTGAATGGCGACTAGAACGAATTGGCCGGTCTGTCGAGATACTGACAGATCTTGTAGAAGTCGCTGCTCTGGATCGAGGTATGTTGATGCCACCTAAGGATCGCCGAGTCGCGCATATCATCGGTATACGTCGACAGCAGGGATGGCCAGAGGATCTCCAGGAAAGACTCGCCTCAATGGGAGTTTATGTCAGCAAACGTGGGGATGCGATGCGGGTGAGTCCNTATCTCTACAACGAGGCAAATGAGGTGGAGCGTCTGTTCGAGGCTGTGGACCGTCTCCCCNCAGNATGAAAAGTCGTTNTCCCGGGCAGTAACGAATATGAATACTAGTCGAGATGATACCGGCCCCTTGATTTCCATGGCTTTCTCGAATGCAGGTCATGTGTTTACACACATGCTGACTATTCTTTATGCCACCGCTGTGCTTTATTTGCCAGGTGAGTTTGATCTGTCTTATGGTGAGATGTTGGGTCTTTCGAGCGTGGGCCTTATCCTGTTTGGCGTGGGCTCGCTACCCGCAGGCTGGTTTGGTGACCGGTGGAGTCAGGTGGGAATGCTTGTAATTTTCTTTATTGGGATCGGCGTTTCCACAGTACTCACCGGCTTATCGACGAATACGACTCATCTATTTATTGGGCTGTCACTGATTGGGCTTTTTGCGTCGATCTACCATCCGGTTGGGATTGCCTGGCTGGTCGCGTGCGCACGTCGGCAGGGTTTGACCCTGGGCGTTAACGGTGCGTTTGGCCACCTCGGCAGTGCTGTGGCACCGGTGTTTGTTGGGTTAATGATTGATTATGTCTCCTGGAGAGCGGCCTTTGTGTTGCCTGGGGCAATAGCTATTCTGACGGGGGCCTTGCTATGGGTTGCTTGGGCTCGGGGCTGGGTATCGGACCGAAGTGCTGATCGTATACCGGTACCAGCGCCTGCGCATGGCGACTATCGTCGTGTATTCCTGGTGTTGCTCGTGACCATGGCTTGTAACGGTTTTGTATACGCTGGAATGATGAACACAGCGCCGAAGGTGTTCGAAGTAGGTTTAACAGTCACTTTAGTGGATTCATATACAGGAATCGGGATGCTCACCGGTACTGTCATCGGGTTATCATCAGTATGTAGCTTTATCGGTGGCTGGCTTGCAGATCGCTATTCTCCACGAACCATCTACCTCATGTTCTGGATGTTGCTGGTACCGGCATTGATTCTGGTTGCGAACGCGTCTGGCTACCGCCTGATAGGGGCGATGTTATTAGCGATGTCTTTTCTGGTGACTTTCGCAGCAGCAGAGAATATGTTGGTGGCACAGTACACGCCATTCAGATGGCGTTCGGTGGCATATGGTGCCCGATTTGTCCTCGCCCTGGGCATCGGTGGTTTAACGGTTTATGTGGCAGGCGATCTGTTTGATCGGACCGGAACTTTTGGTGTGCTCTACCTGCTCTTTTCTGCTGCAGCTTTGGTCGCAGTATTGTGTGCGTTCTGGTTACCCAGTACTGGCAGGGTGATTCGGAAACAAGCTGTTTCAAATTGAGAAAAGCTTACGCTTCACTGCTGATAAACAGTTGACCTGGTTCGAAACATTTAACGGGATGATCAGTTCAATATGGTCGACCTGCTTTTATCGCACCGACTTGATTCAACAGGTTGTCCTGGGGACATTTATGCCGGTGTACACCCTCGGATTTGGTCGATCAGGGAGAGCCCGTCAATTGGACAAGTGTGTCCGCGCCAGGCAACGTGCTGATCGGGTCGGACCAGGATCAACGGGTGCGTGTATTCACTGTTGTCCGGTGGGACGGTGATATCAAGAATGTGAAGTGGACAGCACCTGTGTGTGGCTGCTGCAGTCAGTACCGTGACATCTAGACCAGGGTCGAGTCTCAATAGTGTGAATTCCGGGCCCAGGCGGTCGTATAACGAGCATCCTGATTCTAGATACAGATGTGGCAGGCGGCAGCCGGGCAGTGTTGATGCTGTAAAGGTAGACATCGTGTAAGCGGGGGGTGGTTCTGGTTCGTGAGCGATAATGGGTGAGTCGTCGTAAAAATAGCCGAAGTTAAGTCCTGCGGCACAGTACTGCTGAACGTTCAGTTCATACGCGTCGCGACCCGTTTGCTGTCGTACTCGATTTCCCTCTTGCCCTAGTGCCTCGATGTTTCCAGGTACGGTGCGTCTCTGCTTTACCATGGCGTGGGTATGATTCATTACAAAGTGGGAAACCTGTTCGGTAATCGGTAGGCGCTCCCGTTCGTAAGCATCCAGAATGGATTCAGGTGCCCATTGGTTCAGTGTGGCGCTGAGCAACCAGGACAGATTCGCGGCATCGGCAACGCCTGCATTCATGCCGTAGCCAGCATAAGGCACCCAGATGTGCGCCGCATCGCCACATAAGAAAACCCGGTTTTTGCGAAAACGATCAGCCACGAGGCGTCTTCCGAACCAGTCTTCCCGTGCCAGGATATCGTATTTGAACTCATCATCTACGCCGAGAATGGTTCTTATGGAGCTGTCGCGATCAACCGATTCAAAGTCGGATTCATCTTCGCGTAAGTAATTGTGGATTATCCACAGTGACTGACCATCAATCGCATAGACGTTGCCGGAACGTCGAGGGTTCAGAGATATGGTGCTCCAGGCCGGTTTCTCGTTCTGCAAGTGGATCAGCTCAGCGGTACGAATGAAGCTGGACTGGCAACGTTGTAAAACAGAGTCACCGTGAAACTGGCTGCCGATGCTTTTGCGTACGGCAGATGAGCCACCGTCGCAGCCAATCAGGTATTCACAAAAAATAGGGTGGGTGTTGCCAGTGTCCAAGTCCTCTATGACCGCAACTACGCCATTATCGCTTTGTTCGAGGGCTATGAACCGGGATCGGCAGTGAATGGATATCTCGGTTGTGGCAGCAGCTTGTTCAAACAGGATAGGTTCGAGATAGATCTGGTTGATACGGTGGGGTGGCTCCGGTGTTGGCCATCCGGTGTCAGGCCCCTCGGTTGTGGTGTAGCGATCACGTCTGCAGGGTATGGGAATTCGCGCGATTTCGATGCCTGTAAAGGTTGTGCGAAATGCCACATCGTTGGGATAGTCAGCCGGTAATCCAGTGGCTCTGATTTTCTGGGAAATCCCCAGGCGCCGGTAAACCTCCATCGTGCGTGCGGAAACGTGATTGCATTTTGCAGGCGGGGGGACCCCATGCCCTCTGATTTCCACCACTGCTACCTCGATACCACGCCAGGCCAGATCCAGTGCCAGGGTCAGGCCGACAGGCCCAGCACCAACGATGAGTACAGCAGTCTCTATATTGTTTGACAAGAAACGTTCAGTTGTTTGATTGTGTCGCGCTCAGTTCAACACATCCATTGGGAGTGTTTTGTCGGGAGCCCACTCGCTAAGGGAGGCATCGTATAAGGAGACGTTATCGAACCCCAGCATAACTAAAAGCATCGCTGTTGCACTAGCAGCGATCCCTCCGCCACAGTAGGTCAATATGCGATCTGCCTTATCCACGCTAATCTCAGTGAACACCGAAGCGATGTGTTCAGCAGGCAGAAACGTAGTGGTATTGCTGTCAACCAGTTCTGCGGTGGGTACGTTAACCGATCCACTAATGTGCCCAGGGCGCCCATAGTTGCCAAATTCCCCCTTGTCCTGCCCGGCATGTTGTGCGCGTCGTAAAGCGTTTATTGTGCAGACCTTGGAATTATTAATAGCGGTGAGTACTTCTTCCTTGGAAGCCATCAGACCTGTCCGAGGCGTGGTTGTCAGCTGAGTCGGCGTATAGGTTGTTTGCTGGTCACTGACGGACCGTTGCTCTAGTTTCCATTTTGTTAACCCACCGTCTAGTACACGCGCATTGTCGAACCCTACAATTCGCAACAGCCACCATATCCTGGTTGCCCATTGGGGTGACGTTTGGCTGTAAAGAACCACCTGAGATTTATCCCCGACACCAAGTGTGGCAAATGCTGACAACAGCTGGCTGCTGTTGGGGCAGGTAAAGCGCAGGTCGCTATCTGTATCGGACAGGTCGTCCTGGAGATCTATAAAGGCTGCACCAGGGATGTGTTCCTGCAGGTAATCTTCAAGACCCGACTGTACCCGGTAGGGCCCGGGCAGTGCTGGGTCATTCTGGTGAATCAGGTGCGTTGTACAATCGTAAATACGCAGGTTGGGTTCAGCCAGATGTGAAGCCAACCAATCTGTATCTACAAGATAGTGTGGATTGATGTATGCCATGGAGTATTCTCTGAAATCAAGATCGTTAGGTGGCTGAAACGTTACCACACACGGCGGAAGTGATGTCCATCAAGCTGCCGTAAGGACAACCGGTTTGTTCCAGGCTAAATCTCCAGGTGGTAGTATGTGCGTCTTTTTGAATAGTGAGTCTTTGAGGCCGACAGGATGGTTCGAACCGCTGAAGAAGATGAGGTTTATTTTGAAGACATATTTTGTAACAAGGGTGGTGTAATCGACAGGTGAAGATCGATTACAACACAACCATCGAGTTGATATCCGGTCGCCTCATAGATCTGTCCGAGTTTCGTGGCAAAGTGCTGTTGATCTGCAATACAGCCAGCCACTGCGGCTATACCCCGCAATATGCAGAATTGGAACAGCTCTACAGATCACACAAGGAGAAGGGCTTGGAAATCCTCGGTTTTCCGTGTAATCAGTTTGGTCGGCAAGAGCCTGGTACTGGTGTAGAGATTATGGAATTCTGCCAGCGTCACTACGATGTGAGCTTTCAGATGTGTGCCAAGGTTCGTGTCAACGGACAGAGAGAACACCCACTTTTTCACCAGCTTAAACAGTCCCGCCGTGGCTTTCTCGGTACGCGACGAATTATGTGGAATTTCACAAAGTTTCTGGTCGGGCGTCAAGGCGATGTACTGGCACGTTTTGGGTCGCGCCGGTCCCCCAGCACTCTCATCAAAAAGATCGATACGGCATTACGCGATTGATGTTTTTCGGCGTGTTGGCCCATGCCGTTGCGGTACTGGCCGCAGCAAACTTGCACCGTTTGAGTGCATTATGTTGCTGTCGGTCATTCTGCTGAGCTATCTCGTCTGGTCCGAGTCGCCAGATGTGAATACAATGGGAGGCTCACTGATCATCATCGGGTCGGGGCTTTATGTATTGTGTTAACCCTTCTATATATTGATTAATGGGTGGCGCGATCAGTCGATAAGTCGAATCATAATGAACGAAGGGGGTTGGCCAAGGCATCCGCGAGGAAAGTCAGTAGGTAGTGTAAAAAATGCAGGTGTTCGACGTCTGAAATTAGTTTCGACAGGTTTAGAATGAGATGATTGATTTACTTAAAATTGCGCAAACTGAGGCAGATGGCGGTGATCTTCTGGAGGTGTTATCGTCATTGTTTCAGCCCAGTGATGTTCGACCAGCCGGTTATCCCAATGCGTTGATCTGGCAGGGTGGACTGCACGATGGGAAGATTAATCCTGTNGCACACGCCCTGACGGATGCCTATGCAATGATTGGNACCATTGCTGCNATAGATGTTTTGGGCCTTCCGTACTATGCAGTACCGATGTGGGCGCAGTACCGTCACGACCATAATCTTGAGCCGTTGGCCTGGTTCGGAAACATGCCCTGTACTTCGATTAAGTGGTCAACAGCTGGCGANGCCTACGTTAACGACGGCCGGAGTGGCAAAGTTGTGGTTATGGGAAAGTCAGGTAATGCGCCGCTGCGGACACAGGCTGGGGTCTACTGTAACGTGAGGCCCTACGGTTGCATTACAGTTGTACGCTGCATGCCGTGTCTTCCGTATTCCCAAGATCGAGCTGNGTTTCATGTCGATGCTCAAACTGGTGTCATCCATTCGGAGATGAACACACCAGGCATCCAGATGGCGTATGCCAACCGCCGATTTCTAAGAATGGTCCATGAAACAGGCTCGCTTGGACGGGTTGCCATGAAACCAACCCAGGCAATGGAGGACGGGATCAACGCCGGATTGCTGTCCTGGATGCTGCAGGACACGCAATTCAAAATTGGCCGGAGTTTCGCAGTTGACGGCTACGTTGAACATCGTGAGCGGGTTGATCGGATCGTGGCGCTGTTGCCAGAAGACTTCAAGGCGGGTATGGAGTCTTGGGGCGGTCAGATCGAATTGCATATCGCTGACACAAACTATGGACTGCTGCTCTGGGACCTGATCGAANACCGTGAAGTGATTGTGCTGGCGACCGACCTCGATGGTGATCGGTTAACCGACCTATTGGCCGATGTATCTGAACCTTTGCGNCGGTTCGGTCAAATTGTGATCGACAAGCTGGGNTCCGAAGCTNACATGGATNACTTGTGGGGTGAGCTTGGCTACACCACCGGTAACGGACGGGATATGACGTCTATTATGTACAGGATGGAAGGTCCCCCCATTCACGAACAGACACTCGGATCAGCGGACGCCATGTTACTCCGCCTGCTAGANGGTGATGAATCGATGGGTGGGACGAAAGAACCCTACGACCCNAGAATTCACTTTGTATTGATCCGGGATGCTTACATAGACGCAAATCCTGGCAATGCTGCACTTCATGACTGGCTGGATGAAAATCTGAGCGTGTTCGACAGTGTTTATGCCGGCGACAGACCTGGATTCCTAGAAGGATACGCCGAACTTAAGAACCAGATCAGGCCCTGGGGCACCTAACGCAAATTCGTGATTGTTACTGTACGGTTTACGCGTGGGGCGGTTTAGCAAGATGAAGAATCTCGGCCCCGAGTTTTACACGGATCCCGCATTCTATGAGCGCGAGCGTGAGTGGGTCTTCTGGAATACCTGGCAGTTGNTGGGACCGNACTCGTACCTGACGTCACCTGGGGATTATCTGGCTATAGACATTGCGGGGGCCCAGGTATTCGTCATCCGTGACAATGATCTGAAACTGCGNGGATTTCGCAATGTCTGTCGTCACCGNGGTGCTCGATTGTTGCCGGAGGGGCGGGGCAACTGTAAGCGTATCCGATGCCCCTACCATAGCTGGGTCTATGGTCTGGACGGTGGCCTAGAGCGTACGCCGTGGTTTGGTGACGATCCGAAATTTGATCCAGCTGACTGGTCGCTTCATGAAATTTGTGTCGATGTCTGGCGCGGCTTGGTATTTGTTGCCCTGGGTACGGATAGTACTTTGGAGAGCCAGCTTGCAGCTGTCATCGGCGAGCTTGCCCTGGAACCGATTGAAACTTACCGACCTGTGGCACAACATCGGTTGGTGTTTGATGCGAACTGGAAAATCTACACAGACAATTTTGTAGAGGGTTACCATATTCCCACCATACACCCCAGTTTCTTTGAAGCCATCGAATTTGAACAGTTCGAGACTACTGTGCATGACAACATGGTGCGCATGTCCGCACCGGCACAAGACGAACTATTCTATCGAGGCAGATGGTTGTGGATGTGGCCCAACTGGACCTTATCTGTGTTCGACGGCGGTATGAACACCTCCCGAATAAATCCACTCGGAACTGCACGGACTGAACTGATTTACGGGTTCTATTTCTGTGATGAGAAGCGGCTAGACGAATCATCATGCCAGGAGGTCATCGCTCAGAATCTAGCTGTTATAGAGCAAGACTTTGAAATCTGTGTGCAGACGCATAAAAACTACGACTCACATGGATATGTNCCGGGGCCNTTGAGNCGTAAGCAGGAAGCGGGTGTACACTGGTTTCAATCAAAACTCANNGANTTGTTGGTGGTTGACTGAGTAGATCNCCAGNCNGTACTGCTGNCCAGTTNAGTTCNCTTTGNGAGGACTCANAAAATCCAGCGNTTTTTCTTACGATAGTCCCGTTCAAATGCTTCGATCTCGGCCTGATGTTCAAGTGTCATGCTGATGTCATCCAGCCCGTGAAGCAGCCTGATCTTGTCCATTGGGTCTATATCAAACATGTACNCTTTCCGATCCGGGCCTGAGACAGTCTGTTTCTCGAGGTCTATGGTTANGGACGCGCCAGGNGATTCGTGCAGCTGTATCCGGATGTGATTGCAATTCGCAGCAGAGAGCCTGACAGGNAGCAAACCGTTTTTGATGCAGTTGCTGTAGTGAATATCACCAAAAGTTGGTGCAATTACCGCACGGATGTGATTGGCGATCAATGCGCTGACAGCAGCTTCTCGGGATGAACCGCAACCCCAGTTAATGTCACACACCAGAATTTGTGCATCGTTGTAAAAGACCTGATTGAATATGAAGTCGGTTTCACTACCGTCGGCCTGAAAGCGCAGGTCGTGAAGTAGAAAGCGGGCATAAGTCGGATCATCCTTTGCACGGCGTAGAAATCGGGCTGGAATAATCTGGTCGGTATCACAGTTAGGGATATCTATCGGGACGGCGATAGCTGATAACTTGTCGAATGGTTGCATAGCTTCTACTTACCCAACTGTCGGCAATCCGTGAAGTGTCCAGTCACAGCGGCCGCTGCTGCCATTGCTGGGCTGACCAGATGAGTACGGCTACCCTTGCCCTGGCGGCCTTGAAAATTTCGGTTGCTGGTGGATGCACAGCGCTGACCNGGTGAAATCACGTCACCGTTTATAGCCACACACATAGAGCAGCCGGGTTCTCGCCATTCGGCCCCTGCATCAGTGAATATACGGTCCAGTCCTTCACGTTCGGCCTCTCTCTTGACCAGACCCGAACCCGGTACGACAAGTGTGGGCACGGCTACAGACTTGCCTTTGAAGACATCTGCAGCCTGCCGTAGATCTTCAATTCGGCTGTTTGTGCATGAACCAATGAATACTCTGTCGATATCGATCTTGTTGACCGGCGTGCCGGGTAAAAGGTCCATATAAGTGAGCGCAGATTCCATGTTGGCTCGGGTTGCAGGGTCGGTCTCCGAGNNAGGATCTGGGATCATGTCGCTGATGCCCACACAGAATTGCGGACTGTTACCCCAGGTTACAGTCGGNTCTATCGCAGCAGCATCTATGTTGATTTCTTTNTCGAAGACTGCCGTCTCGTCAGAATGCAGGGTTCTCCAGTACGCCANGGCCTCTNCCCATTTCTCGTCAGTGGGTGCGTGGGGTCGACCGTAAACGTACGCCAGGGTCTTGTCATCTGGTGCAATGATGCCGAATCGGGCGCCTGCTTCAATGGTCATATTGCTGATGGTCATGCGGCCTTCGATCGTTAGATGTTGTATAGCTGATCCCGTATATTCGATCGCATAACCGGTGCCGCCAGATGCACCGATGTGTCTGATGATGGCCAGAATGATATCTTTTGCAGCGACTCCTGGGCTGAGTGTGCCGTCTACGGTGATTCGCATATTACGGGGTCTTCGTTGCCATAGCGTCTGGGTAGCCAACACATGTTTGATTTCAGTTGAGCCAATACCAAATGAGAGACAGCCCAGTGCACCGTGGGTAGAGGTGTGAGAGTCGCCACAGACCAGCGTTAGACCCGGTAGGGTGATACCCTGTTCGGGCCCGATAACATGGACAATTCCATGGCGCGGGTCGGTCATGTCGAAATGAGTAAAGCCGATCCGTTCGGCCGCCCCCTGAAGACCGGCAACCGCATCGCGCATTTCGCCCTGTGGAATGTCGGTCAGTTTCTTGGCCGTGGTGGGTACACTGTGGTCCGGCGTTGCGAAAAGCTGATCGGGATAACGGATCGTGTGTCCGGCGGCTTGTAGTTCTTCGAACGAGCGGTAATGAAGGTCATGGATAAGCTGCCGATCGATGAACAGCAGTGCGTCACCCGATTCACGCGTGGTGATCACGTGTCGGTCAAATATTTTTTCAAACAGCGTTTTACTGTGAGACCTTGG
>PCBE01000031.1 GCA_002731295.1 Acidiferrobacteraceae bacterium
GCCGAGACTAGTCTAGTCCAGTTCACTGGATAGCCCCACAACCAAATTTGCACCAATTTGATTGGCAAAACAGGTGAATCCAGTATGGGGGCAGCCTCGCCTGGCTAGCNTGAAACTGAATACGGCAGGCCAAANCCTCCTGTTTGAAGGGCACCAGGGGCAGGAATGACNATCAATAGAAGAAAGACCGCGGGGCGTTAGCTATGCTCTGANCCGTTCTTCTTGGGCCAAAATAAATATTTCGTNTATTTGTAATGGGTTAGGTCAATCCCTCGCGTGCCGAGACCAGTCTAGTCCAGTTCAATGGATANCCCTACGACCAAATCTAAACCAATTTCATGGGTAAGCNAGATGAACCCGGTATGGCGCGGTTTGTCCTGACTACGGGAGCTGAATACGGCAGGCCAAACGCCTTAGTGGCCCGGTTTGAAGGGCGCCAGGGGTAAGAATGACGGTCAGTAGAAGAAAGACCGTCGATCGTTAACTATGCCCTGACNCGTTCTTTCTTGGGGTCGTAGAAAGGGAAGGGTACGACCGTTGCCGGAATACGTTTCTGATGGCCATCCAGTTTACCCACCTCAACCAAGGTTCCAGCATCGCTATGGGTTACATCTATTCGACAAAGCGCAATATTCATTTTCAAAATCGGTGAGCGTGTGCCACTCGTGATGACACCCACTTGGGCACGGCCGGCACCACCAATGTGGACACAGTCTCCATGTGCCGCGGGCTCATTTCCCGCCAACTCAAGGCCAACCAGCCGGCGNTGTGGATTTTCTTTTCGCTGGACTAAAGCATCTCNCCCGATAAAGTCTTCTTCTTTTGATTTCAAAGGAACGGTAAAGCCGATACCTGCTTCGAAGGGATCTGTTTCATCGGAAAATTCATACCCGGCAAAGACGAGGCCTGCCTCAATCCGGACCATGTCGAGGGCATCGAGGCCCAGCGGTGACAGGCCATAAGGCTCTCCAGCTGCAAATACAGTGTCCCAGACGGTGGGCGCATCATTGGGATGACAGAATATTTCGAACCCGAGCTCACCTGTGTAGCCGGTTCGCGAGACCATCACGGGCAGGCCGTCGAAATCATGCAATCGGCCAATGGTAAATCGNAACCAGCCNAGTTCTTCAACAGTTGGTTGTGCGGGTGGTGTCCAGATGATTTCTTTGAGTATGTCTCGACTGTTAGGACCTTGAACCGCGACATTGTGCAGTTGATCTGTTGACGATTTCACCCANACTCGGTAACCGAGTTCAGCAGCTTTTTCTCGCATCCAGATTCCGCCATAGTCATCACCGCCAATCCAGCGGAAACTGTCTGGCCCCAGTCGCAACAGTGTGCCATCGTCAATCATTCCTCCATGGGGGTAGCACATGGCGGTATACACCACCTGACCGATAGCCAGTTTTCGTATATTTCGCGTTAGGACNGTTTGCATCAATGCTTCGGCATCCGGACCCAGCACTTCNAATTTGCGCAGCGGTGACAGGTCCATGATGACGGCTTTTTCCCGACAGGCCCAGTACTCGTCTATTGCGCCAGCGTTAGTAAATACAGTCGGGAGCCAGAATCCACGATATTCAGTGAAGTTTCGGGTTAGCTGCGATGAACGTGGATGAAATCCAGTTTCACGAGTCAGTTCAGCTTCGGCATCTGGTGTCATACGATAGGCAACAGCTTTNGAAAAGANATTGTCGGGAGAATATACCCGAACATGGATATCGGTTGGATTCCAACCNTTGGCGGCNCTNGTNTCGTCAGGGCAGGCTGAGGAAGCGCATACCAGGTCGTCGAGCGCCCGAAGCAGNACATAATCACCAGATCGTGACCAGGGTTCGTCGAGATAAAGTGCGTTGTGGTCATCNATTCTGGTGTTGTAGAAAAAGTTTATAGCCGGCCAGCCTCGTCGAGCTGCAACNCCGTAGTCTTTTAGAACATNGCTCAANTTNTCCGAGCAGTTGGGGTGTCCAAAGTAGCCCATGTCTTCGTAGTACTTTGAGCTACAAGCAAACCCAAAAGTATCGTGTCGTCCGCAGGTATCCTGTATAACTTCGACCAGAGGCTGCATATCCTGGTCGAAAAACTTCGAAAAAAGACCAGGACCAGGATAGGCCGCACCCATCAGGGTACGGGTGGCGGTTGGGTCCAGCCCGCGTTCGATGCCTTGATTTAGTTTTGATTCTGTAAACGCAAGAAAGTCGGAGCACTCGCGCCCAGCCACATCGATAATCTGGATGAACTCCCCGGCTCGAACCATGAAGTCGCGTGCTGTACATCGCTCGATGCGAAAATCTAATCTGGGCTCCGCCAGGGGGTCTGGCAAAACTGGATCCGCTTCACCGTTTAAGTCTGACCGCCGNACCCACACGATAAGGGGTGTCGGTGGGTGNTGTTCTTCGACACTCATTGATGCACCCGGTGCACAGACGAGGCATGTCAGGTCATCACTGGCCGTAAATTCAACCTCTTCACCGGGAGCGCTATCTGAACTAAATAGTGGTATTGCTAGCGCATTGTCCAGCGTGATATCTAATGCTGATAGTCGCTGAGCCAGGGATCCTGTGTTCATGTCTCGATTGGCGAGGATAGAACCAAGGCCTGTTGGTTTCTGTACAGGATAGTTGCCCAGAGCGCCTGGGGCTGGGCGCCCGTTTCTATCGAAGACAATAACTTCACCGACCTGTCGCCCCTGAGGATCGTGGATGGTAATGGTATCTCCTGCCTGTAATCGGACAACAATTGAACCTCCTCCCTGTACTTGGTAGCGTTCTAAACTAGGGTCGCTGCGCCAGAGTCCGGGTTCAAGCAGCGATGGAGTGATGCTTAAGGCAGCCATGATGGTCAGTCATCCATTCATAAAAAATCCAAGCAGCTATTGTCACCAATAGGATGCAGTTGTAAAGAAAAAAGCGGCTCGACAGGTGCCGAGCCGCTTTTAGCTACATAAGGTTACGGAGAATAGGTGGGTCTATCCGTGCTTTTTCTCCGTCTCGTTCTCGTGTCGAATAGCCGAGATGATCGGGATGATGCACAACACGCATGCGATCAGGAACCAGATCCACACGCCACCACTCCCCGCGCTGTTGAAGACGTGCTCAGCACCCTCCCACTGGGTGATTGGGCTTGAGTTAAACATATTGTTTCTCCTTGATTAAATCGCTCGAAACCACGGTTAGCTATAGTTGCGGGATTGCATGCCTTCCGGATAAGCTGCAGCGGGCACTTCCGCATCGACGCCAATTTCTTGGACCGCATCAGAGGTTCGTAGAATCCCACACTGTTTCAGGATCCACGAGACGACGTAACCTGGGATAAATCCACCTAATCCCATGGCTATGGCACCGACTAACTGACCCGTAAAGCTGATTGCTACGCCATCACCCACAGCGGGATAGCCACCGAGCAGAACACCCACGGCCATGACACCAATGAATCCGCAGGTACCGTGCACGGACACCGCACCGACTGCATCATCAATACCCCAACTGGTAATGAGCTTGTGGCTGTATGGAATTACGACGCCCCCTAAGAAGCCCAATGCAAATGCAGTCCCGGGATACCACAGGTCGAGACCTGCTGCCGCGCAGAAAATACCTGCCAGTGCGCCTGACATCATCCAGAACGGGTCTTTGGTGATGAAATATGCGCCGATGACGCCACCGCTGAAACCCATCAGCGTGTTGAAAGCAAACGTCGACAGGTTAGTAGGACCACCGTAGATATTTTTCCAGCCGCCAACTATGTCGATTTCCGCTAAGGGTGACGGATAAAGAAGGCAGGCGCCGAGAAAGCCGAAGAAGCCGATGATTATAATCATCAGACCGGCGATGGTCATTGGCTGACTGTGTCCCGCAAGATCATTAGCCGAACCGTCAGCATTGAATTTTCCGACTCGCGGCCCAAGATTGATCAGGATTCCAAGGGCAAAGAATCCAGAGATCATGTGGACGCAACCCGCCGCCCCTACATCATGGAAACCCCACCGTACGACCAGCCAGCCACCTTGTGACCAGCCCCATCCGGCAGCGATGATCCAGACGACCGAACCGACGAGTACTGAAAGTATGATCCAGGAGCTAATCCGGATTCGTTCAATGACTGAACCGGATACGATGGACGCTGTCGTTGCTGAGAACAGGGCGAATGCTGACCAGAATACGCCCCAACCAGGAAATCCAAGATTCGGGCCCATAAAGTTACTCCACGGCACAGCGTATTGGGCGTAAGAACCGGATTCAGCGCTGAAAACGGGTAGGAAAATATTGTTCATCGCGTAAGCCCAGTAGAGCCACCACCCGAACAAGAAGAACGTCGGAATAATAAACACAAACGCTAGGATATTTTTCACGCCGGACGCCAGCACGTTTTTCACGCGTGACTGGCCCATTTCATACATCATAAAACCGGCGTGGATAGCTACCATGATGCCGGTTGCCCACCAGTAATATGCTTCTGCACTGGCGTTGGCCATGGCGTTGGTTAATGCAACGACTTCATCGCTCATAACAACTCCTCCGAGTTGAGTTAATCCCGCAGGGAATTTACTGCTTTGTACACTCGGCGCCGAAACAGAAGCGGTCGGGTGTCTCTAATATTCCCTGACCCACTAATGAAGCACCTTGCAGATGGGTGCACCCGAGCCAAATCTGGCTGCAGATGGACAACCAGTTTACAGGAAAAATACACTGAATACTAAGGAATTACTCTAAAACGGGTTGCTGTTTAGGAATCTAAAAGAATGTCCTAATACTATGAAATTACGTGTGTTTAGTCTGGATTAGAATCAACCAATTCTGTACGATCAAAAATAATACTTCAGAACTTTGTACTATTCGCGGTCCCGGGAATGATCGGCTGGATGTTTTGACCAACTATTATGCGAGGAGAAAACAGAACGTGACCAACGATTCCTTGCGCCAGTTAAAGAATTCCCTTGAAGAGCAGGGCGTTCGCTATTGCCTTCCCAGCTACGTCGATATTCATGGCGTATCGAAATCCAAGTTTGTACCGATCTCCCACTTCGATCGGATGATGGCCGGTTCAGAATTGTGCACAGGCGCGGCGCTCGATGGTGTTCCGCAGGATGTCAGTGATGAGGAGGTCTCATCGCATCCGGACCCTGAAAGCGTAATTATTTTGCCCTGGAAAAAAGATGTGGCCTGGTTCGCGAGCGATTTGTGGTGTGAAGGCAAGCCGTTCGAGCCATGCAGTCGGAACATCTTTAAAGCGATACTGGCGCAGGCGGCGGATATGGGCTACACCTTTAATTTTGGCATTGAGCCTGAATTTTTTCTGCTCAAACATACGGACGATGGCGGATTCGGCCCCATTGGTCCACGCGATGATCTCGCGAAACCCGCCTACGATATTCGATCTACGCTTGACAGTTTCGAGCTTTTGGAGGAAATCGTCGACACATTAAACAGTGTTGGATATGACGTTTATTCTTACGATCACGAAGATGGAAACGGACAGTTTGAAATCGACTTTATGTATCGCGATGGTCTCACTATGGCAGACCGTTTCGTGTTTTTTCGGCACCTGATACAAGAGCTGGCACATCGCAAGGGCTACTTCGCATCATTTATGCCTAAACCATTCTCAGATCGTGCCGGCAGCGGTGCTCATTACAATATGTCTCTTGCAGACATACAGTCAGGGGAAAATCTTTTTAAGTCTGACGATGATCCGCGAGGTTGCGGTATTACGGAACTTGGCTATTGGTTTATTGGTGGGATACTGAAGCATTTGCCGGCATTGTCGGCAGTCATATCACCCACCGTGAACAGTTATAAACGGCTGATCAAAACAGGCAGCATGTCGGGGTTTACCTGGGCGCCAGTCTTTGCCTGCTTTGGGAACAACAACCGAACGAATTCAATTCGGGTCCCACTGGGCGGGGAGCGGGTAGAACTACGCGCTGCAGATATTGCCAACAACCCTTATCTGGGCGGCGCTATGGTGCTTGCTGCGGGGTTACAAGGCGTGCGCGAAAGGATTGATCCCGGTCCACCGCATACCGAGAATATGTACCTCAAGTCGGATGCGGAACTGGCCGAACTGGGGGTCGGATATCTGCCGCGCAGCCTCGGAGAGGCCATTGATGCTTTTGAGGCCGACGATCTGGGTCGAGAGGTGATGGGAGATCTCATGTTTAAAACCTTTGCTGAATTCAAGCGGGCCGAGTGGGACAGCTATTTGACCCATGTCAGTGACTGGGAAGTCGACCGTTACCTTAAGCTGTGGTAATTACAGTTATTCCAGGCTCGATTCAAGTCGAAAGCAAAAAATGACGGAAGAGATCATCGAATACGAACTGGATGACGTTACTCTGGTGTCCGGAGAAACGCTCAAATCCGCAGTTCTGGTTGCGAAAACCTGGGGACAGTTGTCGGCTACGCGAGACAACGTGATTGTATTGCCGACCTATTACACGGGTACGCACGAGGGATATGCGCCGCTTGTCGGACCCGGCAACGTTTTCGATACGAATCACTATTTCGTGATCTCACCGAATCTTTTTGGAAATGGGTTGTCGACTTCACCCAGCAATGCGGTTGACTCGAACTCAGGCCCACGTTTTCCGCAGGTCGATGTTTATGACAATGTATTATGTCAGCATCGCCTATTGACTGAGAAGTTTGGTGTTACCGATATTCAATTGGTGGCTGGCTGGTCAATGGGTGCCATCCAGGCTTTTCACTGGGCAGTGGCATTCCCAGATCTGGTGCGGCGGATCCTACCCTGGTGCGGATCTGCCCGCTGCTCCCCCCATAACCAAGTGTTTCTCGCTGGTGTTGAAGCGGCGCTGACTGTAGATCCCGTCTATGCTGAGGGCCATTATGATGTGCCTCCCGAGGCGGGCCTGAAGGCCTTCGGGCGGGTGTATTGTGGTTGGGCTTATTCGCAGGCCTTCTTTCGGGAGTCGCTCTGGCGGCAACTGGGGTTTGAGACGCTTGATGCCCTGCTTTCTTTTTGGGAGACAGACCATCTTGAATGGGATGCCAATAATCTTTTAGCCAAGCTCAGAACCTGGCAGTCAGCCGATGTTGGAAAATTACAGTCTTTAGAAGGGGGTTACGAACAGGCGCTATCATCGATCAAAGCACAGGCAATCATTATGCCATCAAGAACTGATCTCTACTTCACCCCCGAGGACAGTGCTGTGGAAGTGCAGCACATGTCACATGCGGAATTGCGGGTGATCGAATCGGACTGGGGTCATTGTGCTGGAGGACCAGGCAGAGAGGATGCCGCCATGCGCCAACTCGGTGGTGCCGTAGACGATCTGCTCGGCTAATCAAAATTTGGCCGTCTTATAACTAGTCCATAGTTGAAGTTGTTATTGACTTGATCCCCGGTGTGCGGTGCCCATCCTCCCGCCACAAGATGGGAAAGTAGTTTTCGTCTAGTTCACAGTCATCGAGATGTTTGTAACGGCTGTAGACGGGACCATTCCCGTGGTTGAGATGTTCCGGTGCGAACTGAGCATCGGACCGCATACCATGTAAGACAAGGGCTCGGCGCCAGTTGTGTGACCGGTTCACACCAGATCCATGCCAGGTCCAGCCGTGGTGGAATGAGCCACCACCCCGCGGGACCTCGACATAGATCACCTCCGGGGTCAGGTCTTCCTGTTGGGCAGCAGTTCTCATAACCTGTCTGTAATCGGGTGGATCGTGAAATGCACCCTCGGGTGTTTGTTGGCCGTGCCATCGATGTGATCCACGCACAAATTCAAGGGTGCCATTATCTTGTGAGGTATCGTCCAGCGCGATCCAGCAGGTGAGCATCTCACGCGGTGTGTACCAGGCGAGGTATGCGTTATCCTGGTGGTACCCAAGCGCGCGTGCTGCGGGAGGTTTGCTGAGTACATTGTCCTGTACGATCCGTGTGCCAGGCCAGTCACCCAGTTGGGCCAGTGCTTGTCCGAGATCTTCACGAAGCACTGTTGCAGCAACGCAGCGGTCGGATTTCCAGGCATTGCAAATCTGACGGGTCAGTTCCGGATCACTGTCACCTTCCTGCCAGTTCACCTCGTCGGGTCTGACCCCGGTTTCGAATTCCCCTCGAAACATCCGATCGAATCGTGTGTGCAGTTGCGTGATTGTTTTCTCGTCCAGTAAGTTGTCAACGATTAGATAACCATCATCNTTAAACCGGTCAATTTGTTCTTTTGTCAGAAGAAAACTCATTCTGCTGTCCGATCAAGTCCAATCAGGAGGCAGCCGTTTTCCGTTCTGGAATTGTGATGCGTTCCAGGGGCATAGCTGACGAAGTCACCGGTTTTTAATACGGTGCCGTCACTTTCGATCAGATCACCTTCCAGAATAAGATACTCCTCACGAGANTCGTGCGTATGTGGAATAGTCGCAGCACCGGGCGCCATCCGGATCNNATACCAACCCCGCCNAGTTTCTTGACTGTAGCTGATATTAAGAAGTTGCATATCCTCCTGAATGGGCCCTTCTAGATCATAGGGTGTATAGGGAGTGTCATAGATATTAATCACGAAGCGATCTGACGTCATTAGATTTGTCCAGTTGGAAAGATCCAAGAATTTAATTCTGAGCAACGAGTAGCCAATTCAAGAGATTCACTGTGTTAATAATACCAGTCAGGCGTCGTGCTTCGGCGAATGTGGCGATCGGTTTCCTAGTTATAAGAAATTTGCTAACGTCGGTTGTAANGCTCGATTGAACAGTACCAGTCAGGTTGCAATGAGCGTTAGAATCGTTCTGGCAATATANGAAGAAGGAGGTCTTNAATGACACGGGTTGCGATTATTGGCGCTGGTCCCAGCGGTTTAGCGCAGTTAAGGGCTTTTCAATCGGCAGCTGCTGCTGGTAGTGAAGTGCCCGAGGTAGTTTGTTTTGAACGACAAGATGACTGGGGCGGNATATGGAACTACACCTGGCGTACGGGTACGGATGAATATGGAGANCCCGTGCACTGCAGTATGTATCGTTATCTGTGGTCGAATGGCCCCAANGAGTGTCTTGAATTTGCAGATTACACTTTCGAAGAACACTTCGGTCGACCCATCGCGTCGTATCCACCCCGTGCNGTACTGCGGGATTACATCATGGGCAGAGTCGAGAAGGCCGGTGTTAGAGAACAGATTCGATTCCGTACAGCTGTAAGATCGGTGGACTACAACGAAGCGAAAGGCAATTTCTCGGTTAGNGTGCAGAATTTGCTGGAGGATGCTACATATACCGAAGAGTTCGACTATGTCGTCGTAGCCAGCGGTCATTTTTCTACACCAAATGTGCCTTCTTTTGAAGGTTTGGAGGCATTTAACGGCCGAGTTCTGCATGGACATGATTTTCGAGATGCCCTGGAGTTTAAAGATAAGGATATTCTCGTTATCGGTACCAGTTACTCCGCGGAAGATATAGCGTCTCAATGTTACAAATATGGTGCAAAGTCCATTACCTGTAGCCATCGCACAGCGCCGATGGGATTTCATTGGCCCGATAATATTGAAGAAGTACCGTTGTTAAGTCGAGTTGACAAAAATACTTGCCACTTCAAGGATGGGTCAAGNCGTGATGTCGATGCCATCATTATGTGTACGGGGTACCTGCANCATTTTCCGTTTCTACCTGATGATTTGCGCCTGCAGACCGGTAATCGACTGTGGCCGTTGGATCTTTACAAAGGTGTATTCTGGGAGGCGAACCCAAAGTTGATGTATCTTGGCATGCAAGATCAGTTCTATACCTTCAATATGTTTGATGCCCAGGCNTGGTATGCGCGAGATTTTATTCTTGGTCGTATTGTTCTGCCATCGAGAGAGGAGATGAGTCGACACAGTCAGACCTGGCGGGATCGAGAAGAGAAGCTCGAAGATGATGAGCAGATGATCTGGTTTCAGGGTGACTATGTTCAGGAACTGATCGATGAGACCGACTACCCCAGTTTTGATGTCGAAGGTGTCAACAGGACATTTATGGAGTGGGAACATCACAAACATGACAACATCATGACGTTCCGCGACAATGCCTACCCCTCATTGATGACGGGGAACGCACAGCCAAGTCATCACACAGTTTGGCTGGATGCTATGGATGATTCAGCAGAGTCGTTTTTAGGCTAAATGAACCATGTTCCAAGTGGTAGCCTCCGGTGATCGAAACACTAGAAACGTTTGTGGTGGCTAGTGTTATGCTTAACTCAGTCTACGGTTCGTAGTTACTTCATCTAACATAGGGAAGAGTTCGTATGTGTGGTATAGCAGGCATTATGTACAAAGGGGCCGAGGGTGTCTTTGATACAGGCGAGGCGTTGATTCGGATGCTCGATGGCTGTCAGCACCGCGGACCTGATTCCACTGGGTTTGCCCTTTATGGCAAGGCCCTTCCTGGTGAACTCAAGCTACGTTTTTTTCTCGGCACTGCTTCCGATTCCGAAACTGCAATCGACACCATCCGTCAGCGTTTGTTGGTGCTCAAGGCGGTGATTCTCGATGAGAGTGAGATTGGTGATAATTATCGGGTGACGGTGAGATATGCTGGTGACGTGCAGAAGCTGGCTTACGAAATGGAGCATACAGCCAAGGTCATCTCAATTGGTACCAGCCTTGAGATTGTGAAAGATGTTGGTAGTGCCCATGAAGTCGATGACCGATATGCTGTGCACAGTTACCGAGGGACCCATGGCCTGGGCCATGTTCGTTTGGCAACCGAAAGTGATGTCAAGCCCGAGGCGTCACATCCNTTCTGGGCTACAGGGTTTGCCGACGTGGCTATCGTCCACAATGGTCAGATCACAAATTACTGGAAAATGCGTCGTCGACTCGAACAGCGAGAGTTCGAGTTTACGACCGACAACGACAGTGAGCTTATTGCTGTTTATCTTGCTGACAAGCTTGCGCAGGGTAGTGACTTAAATGCTGCGCTTGAAACNTCGATCGATGATCTCGACGGTACATTTTCTTTTCTGGTATCAACAGAAGACCAGATNGGTTATGCCAAAGACCGGTTAGCTGCTAAGCCTATGATTCTGTATCAAGATGATGATCTGGTTGCGGTTGCCTCAGAAGAGGTCTCTTTGAATCGGCTATTTCCAGGTCGTTCCCTCAATACGCGCGAACCTGCCCCCGGAACCTACGCGACATGGTCACGCTTGACCTAGCGAGTCTCACGGTTCGCGAGGTCAATGAGCAGCTCCGTCAATTCGGAGCTGAGGGTGAAGATGTTCACATAAGTAATCCTGATGCTCGACACCATATTGGTGTAGGNCTCACCGACGCGATNACTGTCCACGTTGACGGATCAGCGGGATATTTTTGTGCCGGCCTGTCGGATCAGGCGCATTTCAAAATAGCACACAACGTCGGTTGGGGTGTAGGCGACAACATGTACAGNGGCTCGGTCGTTGTCGGTGGCAATTCCGGCGCAATCCCGGGAGTCGCTATCCGTGGTGCCGAGATTGTGATTCGCGGCAATATGGGTTCTCGGGCAGGGCAGGTCATGAAGGCGGGCACGTTGTGTTGTGCAGGCAATGCCAATTTTATGGCGGGCTACATGATGTACGGCGGGCGCATTATTATCGTAGGTGATTCCGGTGAGCGAGTCGGTGAGGACATGTCGGCTGGGGAGATATTTGTTGGGGGGCAGGTTCAGGATCTTGGATCCGACGCGATGATTGTTGATACGGAGTCAGGTGAAGACGAGGAGATTAGGGCCTTCCTTGATCGGTATGAAATCTCCTTCAGTGGATCGTTTACCAAAGTCATCAACGCCGGTAAAAANTTGCGCTATGGGAGTACTGAGGAGCAGATGCGTAGCCTGCCATTCACCGTTTTTTCCGGTCAGTCTGAATACTGGAATAGCAAGGTGCAGGAGGACATCCANATCAAGTCCAACAGCGGACGTTACCGGATCCGAGGTTATGGCGGTGCACGACCGTTACCGCATCTGTCTGATCTGGCATTTCGCAGGGACCTTTCAAACGCCGGGAATGTAGCTGATGTTGTGAANCGAGTCAGCATGGAAACTCAGATCGGTGGGATCAATGGTGCTGAACCGNTGAGGCTCTCGATGCCGGTCATGATCGCACCTATGAGCTACGGTGCATTAAGTCGNTCNACTAAACAAGCGGTTGCCATGGCTTCAGCCATGTCCGGTATTGCCGAAAATACTGGCGAGGGCGGAATGAGTGATGCACAGCGGGACGCAGCTGGACAGCTTATTTTTCAGTGTTTAGGTGGCCGACTGGGTTGGAATATTCATGATATGCGTAGAGCAGATGGCCTAGAGATTTATATCTCTCAAGGTGCTAAGCCGGGTCTGGGTGGACAGTTGATGGCTAAAAAAGTTACTGCCGAACTGGCCGAGATTCGAGGTATTCCCTCTGGGATCGACCTTCGTTCTCCTTCTCGTCACCCGGATATTCTGGGCGCTGATGATTTGGTGATAAAAGTAGAAGAACTTCGAGAGGCGACTGGCTATCGGTTGCCAGTGAGCATAAAACTNGGTGCTGGGCGTATCCGGGACGACATCAAAATTGCTGTAAAGGATGGCTTTGATTTTGTTGAGCTCGATGGAATGCAAGGGTCTACCGGTGCAGGTAGTTCTGAAGTCATCGATCATGTAGGCATACCAACGTTACCCGCGATCATTGAGGCTTTGGAAGCCCTTGAAGAGATCGGAGCGCGACAGAANATTGAGCTTGTTCTAATGGGTGGGCTACGCGACGGCGTAGATGCTGTGAAAGCGCTTTGCCTGGGTGCTGATGCAGCGGCATTCGGGACGTCTGTGATTATTGCGGGTGGATGTATTGCCTGTATGCAGTGTCATGTGGGTCAGTGTGTAACTGGTATAGCAACGCAGGACCCTGAACACGAGCACCGATACAAGCCGGTGTCTGAGGCCAGCAATATTCATCGGTTTTTAGAAAGTGTGCGATGGCAAATAGCGGCTATCACACATGGATTAGGTTATACCGATGTTCGAGAGTTGAGCCGAGATGATTTAGTCGCACTAACACCAGAGGCCGCTGCGATTACCGGTTTGCCATACGAACCTTGGCAAGGGGATCGGTTGCCTTTGGCTCAGAACATATGAGTGTTTACGATCTCGAACGAATAGCGATCCCGGCTGTGCCTCCGGGATTNAAGGATGATACCGGTGATCATCATTTTGTGCCTGCGCCTTGTCAGGTCGCCTGCCCAGTTGGCACAGATGCACCGTCTTATATCGCGTATATATGGGAAAAGAAACCACAAGAAGCTTTTGAGGCAATTACAGCGACGAACCCGTTTAGTTCTATTTGTGGGCGGGTGTGCGATGCGCCTTGTGAGCCGGCATGTCGAAGAGAGAACAGTGACGGTGCAGTTCAGATCCGTAACCTTAAACGTTATGTGATGGATCAGTTGGGTCCGAGTTTCCACCCGGAACCTGCTGTTGTAACTCGTGACCAGAGCATCGGCATCGTGGGCTCAGGTCCTGCGGGACTGACGGCCGCGCACGATCTATGTGTCGCGGGATTTAAGGTCGACGTCTATGAGATGACAGACCGTGCCGGTGGAACAATGATCTGGGGCATTCCCGAATTCCGTTTGCCGCCCGGAATTATCCAGGAAGANATTGAGAGGCTGGAACACAAATGTCCAGGTCTNCAGATACATCTGAACACGCCACTGGGTGACGGTGTTTCGTTAGAGACCCTCAAAGGTCGTCACGATGCGNTTCTGCTCGCGATTGGCTCCTGGTGGGGCAAGNCAATGGGAATTGGAGAAAGTGGTGACAAACGTGTTGTTGACGGCGTGAGTTTTTTGCGCCGCGTAAATGCTGGCGAAAGACCTCATTTACCCGAGACAGTCGTTGTTATCGGAGGTGGTGACGTAGCCATGGATGCCTGCAGGGTAGCTAAAAGATTGCCTGGCTGTAANANAGTAAAGGTAATCTACCGACGCGGCCCAGAAGATATTCCGGCTAGGAAAATTGAATTACATCACGCGATTAAAGAAAACGTCGAATTTATCTACAACACGCTGCAGACCGGCCTAAAAGCTTCTGCCGATGGACTGCGCCTCTGCTGTGTCCGGACCGAAGCAGGTGAGCCTGATGAGGATGGACGGAGGTCTCCTCGTGTTGTGGAGGAAAGCGAGCATGAGATTGAGTGTGGTCTGGTAATTGCTGCAGTAGGCCAGAAAGGCGAATGCGACGAATTGGCCGCACACAATCTAATGGACAGTGATCGTATAAAAGCTGATTTTTCGACGATGGGCACAACCGACCCTCAGGTGTTTGCCGCTGGCGATGGTGCGTTTGGTGGATCGACGATTGTTATGGCCATGCATCATGGCCAAAGGGCAGCTTACTATATTAAAGCGTACTTAGATGNTATTGCTGATCCCATACCGTATCGAACCCCGTACCGAACCCGTCGCGTGCCAGTGGCTCAGGATTTGCTGTGGGAAAAGTTGCCTCTTGAGGAGCCTGTTTTCCATGGTATCGGTGCAAATCCNATCAAATTTCCAGANATCGAAGATACCTACGATGAAGCCGTCGCATTGCGTGAAGCGGCACGCTGTTATCGTTGTGATGCAGAGACAGGTTCGGCGGATTACTCGGTGCTACATCGGGAAGACCTTTTTTCAATGGCTCGGACGAACCCGCTAGATGTCGAAAAGAATCGCGCCATGTTGCAGCGCAGATTGCAGCCGCGCGAAAACCCTTTTCCGNAAGGTCGCTGGCCTTCATTGGACGACATTGTATTCNTACCCGCTAACTTGTCGCGTTTGGTGATCGACCCGTATCGTGAGGCTTGTCGTATCGATATATCTTTGGGTGGAGAGACGCCTTCGCTACAGCTGCCGTTTTTGGTCAGCGGATTTGATAGCGCACCAGCGCAAGTCCAACAGTCACTGGGTAGGGCGTTACAAGCCACAGGTACCGGATATGTCGGAAAAAATTNTGTTGCTGCCGACATTGTCTGGATCCAGTGGATCGATGATGAATCGAACATTGAGTCCGCTGCAACTGGTTATGTTGTGCCCTGGAGCCAGGCGATCCAACGCTTAGCAGACCNAAAGAATGANACATTCACAGGGATTGCGGTCAGCAGTTTGGAAGACATCGACGATGCTGTGGAGTTTGCACTCGCATCGNACATCGACGCTNTGTTTCTGGACGGTGTGGGTGGTCTGTATGATTCAGAGAAAGAACTCAGTCAACAGCCACGGTTCGATCTCTTGCCGCATACGGTTTTCAACCTGCGTCGACGGCGTCAGGAAGAGCGGGTTACACTGATTTATTCCGGTGGTGTTCGCTCGGGCACCGATGCGGCGAAGCTAATCGCGATGGGTGCTACCGCAGTCGTTTATGGTGTTGCCGCAGCGATTTCAGCTGGTGGCATTATCGATATGANTTCAATTAAATATACATCGGACCGGTCGATCGATGAACGCACGGCTGGAGTGTCAGCGTTGCTGCAGGCTAATGCTGGTGAAGCGTCGATGATGGCCCGTTGTACTGGAAAAACTCGATTGCATAATTTGGAGCCAGAGGATTTGCGGGTTGTCACGTTGTCCAGCGCCNATATGATGGGAGTCCCGCTTGCGGGCACACGTGAGATCGAAAGGTCTCCTGAAAGCTGATACGATGGCACCGCAGATTAGCTACCTAGTAAGCTTCAGGTCTATATGAANTTAGGTACACGCATTGTGATTTCAGTTCTGTCCCGTAGTTAGCGACCGAAGCACTTGACCGCATACACCAGACTTGGTGACATCACTAAAGATTTATCCGGAGAAAACCGATGCCTACAAATCTTTCGAAGGTCGCGACTGAACGCGGCATTAAATATTTTCTGATCAGTTTTGTTGATCTATTTGGCAGCCTGCGGTCAAANNTGGTGCCCGCTCGTGCCATTGCTGACATGCANAAAGATGGNGCTGGATTTGCCGGTTTTGCTGCGTGGCTGGACATGACGCCNGCCGATTCCGATATGTTTTCTATTCCAGATCCGGACAGTCTGATTCAGTTGCCNTGGAANCCTGAAGTGGGGTGGCTGGCNGGGGATCTGGCCATGGATGGTAAGCCGGTTGAAGCCTCCCCGAGGGTTGCACTNAANCAGCAGATTGCCCGNGCGGAGAATNTGGGATTCCGGATGAAGACCGGTGTGGANTGTGAATATTTTCTTGTGAGTGCGGATGGGTCGTCAATTTNCGACCCAAATGATACTCAAGAGAAGCCCTGTTACGATCAGTCGGCGCTTATGCGGCAGTACGACGTGATCAGTGAGATCTGCGACAGTATGATTGAGTTGGGCTGGGGGCCTTATCAAAACGATCATGAAGATGCCAACGGCCAGTTTGAAATGAACTGGGATTATGACGATGCCCTCGTGACAGCGGATCGACATGTGTTCTTTAAATATATGGTAAAGGCAATTACCGAGAAGCACGGGTTGCGCGCAACGTTTATGCCTAAGCCTTTTTCGAATCTTACGGGCAATGGATGCCATGCCCATGTGTCTGTGTGGGATAAAACGGGCCAGAATAATTTGTTTGAAGACAGTAGCGACGAGATGGGTTTGTCGACGACAGCCTATCACTTTTTGGGCGGGATATTGCACAATGCCCAGGCGCTTACGGCTGTTTTCAACCCGACTGTCAACAGTTACAAACGTATCGATGCTCAGGTCACCACATCCGGTGCAACGTGGTCACCGAACGCTGTTACCTACGGTGGTAACAACAGGACGCACATGGTGCGTATACCGGACAAGGGTAGATTCGAACTTCGTTTGATGGATGGTGCTGCTAACCCTTATCTGCTACAGGCAGGGGTGTTGGCTGCTGGTTTGGACGGGGTTGAAAATGAGCGAGATCCAGGTAAGCGTCTTGATATAAACATGTATACAGATGGTCATAAGATTCGTGGTCTACGAAGGTTGCCCGCTAATTTGCTGGACGCAATTCGCCTTTTTGAAAAGAGTAAGGTGTTGCGATCAGGTCTCGGTGACGCATTAGTGGATAGTTATTCCAAACTCAAATATCAGGACTGGCGAAATTATTCATCAGCTATTAGTCAGTGGGAACGAGACCACACGCTGGATTGTTGAAGGTAGCGGCTGATGAGCACTAAGATTGGCGGTGGTCGGTGAAGTTGCTTGTTTTTCAACATATCGAATGTGAGCATCCCGGGATTTTTCGTGCGTTACTGGACGAGGCTAGAATTCAGTGGGATGTAGTCGAACTCGATGCAGGGGAGGAGATTCCCGCTCTCGAATCGTATGACGCGCTGTGGGTCATGGGTGGTCCGATGGATGTCTGGGACGA
>PCBE01000032.1 GCA_002731295.1 Acidiferrobacteraceae bacterium
TGTCCGACAACGATGACCGGGCGTTCAGCGGCGAGCAGCAGATCGACGGTCTTGACAACGCCTTCGGGATCCGCGCCGCAACGCGAGGAAATGTTACGGCTCCATTCTTCGGGTCTGGGCGTTTCCTCAGCGGCCGCCTCTTTAAATACATCGAAAGGCACGTCGAGGACAACAGGTCCGGGCCGCCCAGTGACCATCGTTTTCCAGGCTTGGCGCACCATGAGAGGGACCTGCTCCCCTCGTGTCGGTTGATAGACGCGTTTGCAATAGGCCTGTACCGTGGATGGGAAATCCGCTTGGTAATGGCGATAGAGTTCCTGAAAGGCACCACGATTGAACTGACTGGTTGGCACATTGCCGGTGATCGCAAGAAAGGGTACGGAATCGAGAAAAGCGTTACCAAGGGCGATGGGAAGATTAGCGGAGCCCGGGCCGCAGGAGGTGAAGGTCGCTGTAGGCTGACCGGAAACCCGATAAAAAACATCAGCCATGAAACCGGAAACGCTTTCATGATGTACGGAGATGGTTTTTATGTCGTCTGCGCGTTCATACATAGCGTCGATAATGCTAATGTTCCCATGCCCGCAAATGCCGAAGATATAGGGCACGTTTTCGCGGATCAGATAGTCGATAATTATCTGACCGCCGTTCAAAAGATTTCCGCTCGGCATTGAATGTTCTCCCCCTTACAACGGTTCGGGTGCATCGCCTAAGTGCGTTTTCCACATTCGATCATTCTAGACGATGGCCGTGGTGTGTCAGGTGTTATGAACTGTGTCCTGGTCAACCCTATTAAGCCAGATACACTGCCACAGTGCTTTGGGGTGGGGCTCTTAGGTCCCATCAATTTGTGTCTGTATGTGCCGCATGCATGGCAGCGAGATAGCCGTAAGTCATCGCCGGACCGATGGTTGTGCCGGGACTCGGATAGGCACCTTGCATGATTGCGTTCATGTCATTGCCGCAGGCATAAAGACCGGCGATCGGCTGACCGGTGCCATCCAGAACGCGTGCGTCATCGTCGCTATCGAGGCCCGTAGCAGTGCCGAGGTCTGCCGGATACAGCGCGATGGAATAGAAAGGCGGCGCTTCGATGGGCGCCATACACGGGTTGGGCAAATTCTCGGCATCGCCCATGAACCGTTGATAAACGTTGCCACCGCGATCGAATTCAGTATCTTTTCCCACTTGGGCATCGCCGTTGTAGCGGTCAATCGTTGCCTCAAAGGTTCTAGCATCAATCAATAGTGAGTCTGCAAGTCCATGCAAGGTCGCTGCCTCTTTGAGGTAGCCCGCCGCTTTATAACGACCAAGCCGAAGCGTCATCGGCCGTATGGCACCGAGGCCATACTTCCACAGGAAGCGTTTGTCGCAAATTAGGTGAGCCGGGATCGCATTAGCGACGTTATTTTCTCGGAGCATTGCTGTGACGAACTGGTGATAAGAGACAGCCTCGTTGGTAAAGCGGCGGCCATCACGGTTAACGGCGATCAGGCCGGGCTTTGCACGATCCGTCACGGTATGGGGAAAAACGACGTGTCGGTCATTGGTGTCCCGGTAATGTGAGGCCGGAGTCCAGTAGGCGGAACCGAAAGGCCCAGGAGTTATTTGTGCTCCAACGGAGAGACCATATCGGAGACCGTCTCCCGTGCCGACGCCAGCAGTGGCCGTTAGCGTTCGCGCCTGGGNCGGCAGATAGGCTTCGCGTAAGGGAATGTCAGCGGAAAATCCACCGGTGGCAAGCACCACACCACAACGGGCCGCAATCGTTTGTTCGCCGCCCCCCGTTTTGAGTCGAACTCCTGTGACTCTATTGTCGGTAACGATGAGGTTTTTCACCTCGCAGCGACAACGAATTTCGATCCCGAGATCCAGCAGTGATTTTAACAGCCGGGCAACCAAGGCATTACCCAGCACCAGAGTGGTGCCGCGATGTTTGCCGGCCAGGCGTTGGCCAATGTATTCGGCCATCAGCCGGGCGACACGCAAAGATGAGGGCAGTGAACGAAAGGCGTTACGAAAGTGCACAATGTCGGGACGGGCGATCATCATGCCACTAAAAAGTGTAAATTCCGGCAAAGGCGGGCGGACCATCCTAAAGGCTGATCCCAGTGCGCGGGCATCGAAGCACACGGGTTCCAACACCCGCCCGTGTGTCGAGGCACCGGGGGCATCCACCTCATAGTCGGGATAGATCGGCACCGCTTGTAGCTTGACGGACGTATTCTTCTCGAGATAAGCGATCATCTCCGGCGCNCGCTCGAGAAAAGTGCGGCGCTGAGATCGTCCCGCGTCCGATGGCACCGCTGCGTCGAGATAGGTTTTCGCCTTTTCCAAACTATCAGGTGCCTTGGTGAGGTGGCTGTTCGGCGCCCAGATCATGCCGCCAGAAATTGCAGTGGTTCCGCCGACCGTAGCGGTTTTTTCGAGCACTAGCACTTTCAGTCCCTCTGCCGCCGCCACCGCCGCCGCTGTCATGCCGCCGGCCCCAGCACCGAGTACAATGAGGTCTATATTTGTCGACTTGCGGTCCATTGTGACCATCATAGACGATCGCAGACACTCGCCCAGGGATGGGCAAGTTTCACCAAACTGGCACTGCGCTTATAACCTTGTAACAATTACAAAACTGATCAATNAGTTGTATAAATATCCGCTGCACAATGGCCGATTGATGTTTGTGCAAGCCATTGATCTACAACCTGTAGCAGTGGGTGGTGGTGATAACGAAGACGAGAAAGTGTCCTACACGAAAGTTACACGGTATTATTTAGAGGTATAACTCCTTGAAAAAAATAAGTCAGAAACCATGGCACTATTGACCGAGCGTGAATCATCTTCATAAGGCAGTGATAATAAGGGAAAAGATTGTCACCCGATGACTCCAACGTTATTGAACCCCAGCCGTAAACTTCGGCAACATAGATCGTTGCACCATCAATAAAAACTAAACGAGTTCTCCGATGAAATACCAGACTCCCAACACAAGCAAAGAGGCCGCCGTCCTCATACAGAGTGAACCTGGCCAGGCATTTGTACTCGCAGGCGGCACGGATCTGATGGTGCGCATGAAAGGTCGGTTTGTCGAGCCTGATCTGTTGGTTGATATCAAACATATCTCAGCCATGCAGTCGATCAAGAAATCGGCAACAGGGTTTCGAATTGGCGCTGCGGTCTCTGCTGCTGAAATGGGTGAGAACACTTCGCTGAAAAAGACTTGGCCCGGCGTCGTGGAATCTGCCAATCTGATCGGGTCTGATCAGATTCAGAACCGATGCACCATCGCCGGCAACCTGTGTANTGCCTCTCCTGCAGCAGATGCTGTACCGGCATTGATAGCCGCAGGCGCAAAGGTCAATGTCGTCGGAGCGCAGGGCAAACGGACGGTTGCGGTCGAAAAAGTGATAACTGGCCCCGGCACGACCTCGTTGCGTAAAGGCGAGCTGGTCGAGGCCATTACACTACCGAAACGGCCGCCCAAGTCGGGTGATGCCTACCTTCGTTTTACACCGCGCTCGGAGATGGATATTGCCGTGGTTGGCGCAGGTGTCAGTCTGACACTGGACAGTCACTTGGTCATTAAAAGTGCACGAGTCGCCCTAGGAGCAGTTGCTCCCACACCTTTATTGGTGCCCGCGGCGGCCCGGGCTATCGTTGGCACAAAACTGAACAAAGCTGCACTCAATCTACTGGCGCAAGCTTGTTGTGCCGCTTGCAACCCGATTGATGACAAACGCGGCACTATCGAATTCAGAACCGAAGTCGCGGGGGTCCTTGCCCAGCGGGCGGCTAAAATGGCTTACCAGCGCGCGAGGGGTAAATGATGGCAGGAACATTGGTATCAACGATGATCAATGGGGATGCGACCGAGTTTGTCTGCCAGACCGGCGAGACGCTACTCGAAGTACTGCGTAATCGNCTNGGTCTGACCGGCTCTAAAGAAGGGTGTGGCACCGGGGATTGCGGTGCTTGTAGCGTTACGCTAGACGGTCGTTTGGTCTGTTCCTGCCTCGTGTTGGGTGTCGAGGCCCAGGGGCGCGAAGTGGGTACCGTGGAAGGTCTCGCAGACGGTGATGCTTTGCATCCTTTGCAATCTAACTTTATTAAGCATGCAGCGCTGCAGTGCGGTATTTGCACGCCTGGTTTTCTAATAGCCAGCAAGGCTTTGCTCGATAGAAATTCGAACCCGACCGATGAGGAAATACGATTTGCCTTGGCAGGGAATCTGTGTCGGTGCACGGGGTACGACAAAATCGTACGCGCGGTTAGGGCGACAGCAAATGAACTCGGCAAGAAATAACCTCTGTGACCGGATGAAGCTATCACCGCGGTCAGGAGAATACTCAAACTAATTTGCAGGAGATGCCTGGAATGGCAGATGACCCGAAGTTCAAAGATCGAAAATTCAAAATGGTAGGTACCCGTCCACCGCGACCCGACGGTCTTGACAAAGTCACCGGTCGGGCGAAATACGGTGCAGATACATTTGCCCCGGGGCAGCTGGTCGCCCTGGTTCTGCGTTCCCCCCATGCCCACGCGCAAATCAAACGCATTGATACCTCTAAAGCGGAAAAGCTAACAGGCGTTAAGGCCATAATCACTAGCAATGATTTGCCCGATGTGACCAACGGTGACCGTGAACTGTACGATACGCTTGAGAATTGCCTGGCGCGCGACAGAGCGCTCTATGATGGCCACGCCGTTGCCGCTGTGGCGGCCATCGATGAGCCAACGGCCAGGAAGGCTTTGAAGCTGATTCGTGTGACTTACAAGATCCTGCCGCACGTAACGGATGTGGATGCGGCAATGAAACCTGGCGCACCGATCGTACAACCACGCGTGTACACACGCGGCGTATCACCCAAGCCAACATCGCCATCGAACGTAGCAAAGGTTAGTGAATTTGGCCACGGCGATGTCGAAGCCGGCTTCAAAGCAGCTGATGTGGTTGTCGAAAAAAGCTACAAAACAGAGCAGACTCACCAGGGCTACATTGAGCCACACGCCTGCCTTGCCAGTGTTGGACCTGACGGCCATGGCGAGCTTTGGGTGACTACCCAGGGGCATTTTGTTTATCGAAACACGTGCGCTGCGCTGCTCGGTATGGATGTCGCCAAACTTAAGGTGACCTCTTCCGAGATCGGCGGTGGGTTTGGCGGTAAAACCCACGTATGGATGGAGCCCATTGCGTTGGCGTTGTCTCGCAAGGCCAATCGCCCGGTGAAACTGGAGATGACTCGCGATGAAGTGTTTCGAGGCACCGGTCCGACTTCATCGACTTCCATAGATGTCAAGATCGGTGTCAAAAAGAACGGTACGATCACTGCTGCGAGCGCGGAATTGCGCTACCAGGACGGTGCGTTTCCAGGCATTTGGGCGATGCTGGGTGCGATGACAGCTTATGCCTGTTACGACCTGAAAAACGTGAAAACGCTCGGCTACGATGTTCTGGTTAACCGACCCAAAGTGGCTGCCTATAGAGCCCCTTCTGCACCGATGGCTGCCTTTGCAGTGGAAAGCACGATCAATGAAGTGGCGGCTGCAATTGGCATGGACCCCGTTGATTTTCGAATTAAGAACGCCGCTAAAGAAGGGACCAAGTCATCCTATGGTCCAACCTACGGTCCCATCGGTATCGGCCCCACGCTGGCTGCCGTCAAGAAACACCCGCACATGCGGGAAAAACTTGGAAAGAACCAAGGTCGGGGCATGGCCTGCGGTTTCTGGTTTAATTTTGGCGGTGAGACGTGTACTGATCTTAATATTGGAGTCGATGGTACGGTCACACTGACCGTTGGCACAGTCGATGTCGGTGGCGCACGAGCGTCACTGTCACTAATCGCGGCCGAAGAACTGGGCATTCCCTATGAGCGCGTGAAGTGCAATATCGCCGATACCGGATCACTCGGACACAACCACATGACAGATGGCAGCCGGGGAACTTTCTCCTCGGGCATGTCGACTATTTTCGCGGCGCGTCATGCCATCGAAGATTTATGCCAACGTGCAGCAAATACATGGGAGATCCCCGTTAAAGAGGTTGTCTGGCATGATGGTAACGCGACTGCAAAGGGCAAAAAGCATAAGAAGCTTCAACCGTTGAGCCTGGGCGATTTGGCCGCCGGATCAGAGAACACTGGCGGACCCATTGCCGGTCACAGTCAGATTGTCGCCGATGGTGCAGGGGTTTCGTTCGCGAGTCACATTTGCGATATCGAGGTGGATCCGGAGACCAGCGCCACAAAAGTTGTACGCTATACCGTCATTCAAGATGCGGGTAAGGCAATCCATCCCGACTACGTCGAGGGACAGTTCCAGGGTGGCGCTGTCCAAGGCATAGGCTGGGCGCTGAATGAGGAATATATCTACGGCGATGATGGCCGCCTACAGAACCCCGGTTTTCTGGATTACCGAATACCTGTGTGCTCCGATTTACCGTTCATCGACACCCAGATTCTTGAGATTCCGAACCCCAACCATCCGTATGGGATTCGCGGTGTTGGAGAGACCTCTATCGTACCGCCGTTAGCGGCAATCGGAAACGCGCTTGCTGATGTTACTGGCGTTCGTATGACCCATGTGCCGATGTCACCACCCCGAATACGCAAAGCCATTAAGGAAAAACAGGCCTGAATCCAGAGACTATGCTGAAAGTCTGCTTATCCGGCCCGCTGAAATCAGCGGCTGACGGCGCTGCTTCGGTTTTGGTCAGTGCAGCGACCATACGAGAATTGTTGCGCAAACTGGTCAAACAATATCCGCAAATGCAGATGCAGCTCGACGATGGGATCGCGGTATCCGTCAACGGTGAGATTTTCCGTGATAACTGGTCACAGGAGATTCCCGAAGGTGCTGAGGTATTTTTGTTGCCACGTATTCAAGGTGGATAGAGAAAATTAGCTAGTCAATACACGCGTAACATGCGTTTGTTGAACTACTGGATAAATAACTGGCTTCGAAGCTGGCGGTTGGCAAGACGCGTGTTAACTGGACAAACACCCACCGTTTGGGTTGCGTTAAGTGTTCGTCAACATCAACTCATCAAGGGTCACGAAGACACGGCTTCAATCGACTCCCCCTCAATTGCTCGGGAGGTCGAACCATCTACCCCGGTAGGAACCGCTCCGAGTAGCGTAACGCGGTAGAACTGCCGATCAAAATCCGTCTGATAAATATCACTGGGTGCTAGGTGGGCGGTTGCGCGATTGTCCCAGAAAGCAATGTCGCCTTTCCCCCACCTGAATCGTACTGTGAACTCAGGACGCACCGCATGTTCCCAGAGTAGTTCCATGATTTGTTGACTCTCACGGGGATTCAAACCGGTAATAGATTTGATATAACTTGGGCTACAGTACAGCACTCGCTCGCCAGTTTCGGGATGAACAGTGACAAGAGGATGTTCGCTGACCATCAATCGCTCTTTTACACGTGCCGAAAATTCCTTAACACTTTTGCTGTCAGCGCTGACTTTAACTTCGAACCGATGAACGCCACGCAGCCTATCGATCATCTCCCGAAAAGTGGGTGACAAACTTGCATAGGCTGTGACGAGATTAGTCCACTGAGTGTCGCCACCATAGGGCGGCACGACATCGCCACGAAGAATAGATGCCGCTGGTGGGTTGATTGCGGCAGTAATGTCAGTATGCCAACCTGACCACGGACGGCTCGCCGGCGGAGCGGTATTTAGGGTTGCTGTTCTAAACTTTCCCACCGAATAGATTTCAGGATAGGTCTCGTCATGGCCGAAGACAACGTGNCCCGGTGTTAAAGCNCCAAAATGGCGCGCAAACTTAACGTGCTGGGAATGGTCAAGATGCTGGTCTCGAAAAAACACGACTTTCCATTTTAGAAGTGCTTGACGGATCATGCTGACTGTTTCCGATGAGAGCGGCTGAGCAAGGTCANCGCCTTCGATCTGCGCACCAATGTGTACNGACATTGGTCGAACATTAATCTTAGAATTTGTTGCTGGCATGATATATAGGTTGGATCGACCGCGGCCTGTCAGGGACTTACCCATCCACCACAGACATCCAGCGTGGCACCGGTCACGTAAGAGGAATCATCAGACAACAGGAAGATCGCGGCACGGGCAACTTCCTCGACCTGGGCTGGCCGACGCATCGGGATCTGTTCGATGACCCAGTCCAACCACTGTGGATTCTGCTGGGCCCAGTCCACACTCAACTCTGTCATCGTTGCTCCTGGTCTTAGACAGTTGACCCGTATCCCCTCCTCAGCCTGCTCTTTTGCCAGACCGACAGTGAATGTGTCAATAGCCCCCTTGGATGCGGCATAGTCGGTATAAGTGCCAGGCCCGCCGTGTTTGGATGCCGCCGAGGAGACATTCACTATTACCCCACCGGAGCCCCCATGGCGCTTGGCCATTCGCTTGACGGCATACTTTGCACACAGAAAGGTACCCAGTACATTGACTTCGAACACTCGTCGAGATGCGTCTGCGTCCAGGTCATCGACACGGGTTCCGCCACCATTGACACCGGCATTATTTACCAGGCCCTTTACCGGGCCAAGGTCTTGTTCTACCTGGTCAAACATCGTCGACACCTCGGCCTCAACCGAGACATCGGCCTGCACTGCCACAGCCACACCGCCTGAAGTTCTGATCTGATCCACCACAGCTGCCGCCTCATCATGTGAATTCCTGTAGTTCACACAGACCGACCACCCTCGCTGTGCGGCCAGCCGGCAGATCTCTGCCCCGATACCACGACTGCTCCCGGTGACGATCAGACCACCGCCGGTTGTCGAGCTTTGAGGCTCAACCATAAGCTCCCCGGTGCAACGGCCGCAGATCGGAAGGCACAGCCAACTTCTCGGCTGTGATTCTAAGCGTACTGTGAAAATCACCACGCTTCACTTGTATCCATCTCAACCATCGCCGGCCGGTTATGGTCAAAGCGGTACGGCCATGAAGCACCCGGTGATTGTCGAAGATGACGGCGTCACCGGGTCTCAGTATCTTCACAATGCAACGGGCCGGATCCTCCGACAGGCTCAGCAACCGCTGCATGCCGCGATAGTACTGCGGCACTTCTTGTGATGGGATCGACAACGGTGCACCCACACGATCATTAATCCGCACACCATTGATGTGACCGAACTCATCCAAAGAAATGACCGGAAACTCGGTAATCAAGTTAACATCACCAGTGAAATGTCGGCGGAAACATTGTCGATTTCGGGTCAGTGAATCAAATGCCTCCGGGTCCTCGGCGCGTAACGTTTCAGCAATTTCAAACCCGTCGAGAAAAATCGATCCACCACCACCGGTTATATCGGTTTCCAGGCAGTGAAACATGAGTAGGCCCGGCGGTGATGCCCGATAAGGTTCGTCTGTATGTGGTTTCAGCGCGGCAACATCATTGGCGATACTTCTCTTTGAGCGATCTACAATGAGGTCCTGAACTCGACCGAAATTGCTCTCCTGTGGGGGTCCGATCCGGCGGGCCAACTGCTCCAGCGCATCAGGATTCTGTGGCACATCGTCCAGAAAACAGATTCCGTGGTCCCGAATGTCGTGCAACATTTCAAGAAAGGCGCCATCATCGTCTAACACGTTCGAGTACAGCACCCGTACCGGCGCTTTTCTGAACTCGCCAGTCCAAAGCAGAGATGAAAATGAGCGGCAACAACGGGACTTATCATCGTAAGCATGTGTTTGAAGCCAACCATTATCGAAACAGCTCTTATGCCCATCTGACCATTTGATGCTCAGGCTGCCGGTATCATCGATGCAAACCGTATCCGCTGATATGGTTAACGCAATGTCAGACAACCGTGTGGTACGGCGACCGATAGTTGCGTCACCACATTGACTACAGTAGCAGTTGTCTCGAAGCCAGATAGAGTGGAAAAACGATTTCCGGCCATCACTCCAGACCGTTCGAACACCCGCCTCAACGGCCTCCACAGCCTTTAACGGTAACTCGGTCGCTATTCGGTCTATCATGTTCCCCGCTATACCGCTGGATTGCCCAGCATCGTGTCAGCTGACCCTGAACCTGCCGCGGTCACACCAGGGGTCGCAGGAGCAGCTGATAATTTTCATCTGTAAACGGCATGGAGCGGCCTGTTTCCGCGTCAAAAAGATCACGTGAAACCGTGCTTAATCGTCCCAGGTAAATATGAAACCCAAGGCTTGGCATCGCATCCTCGGTATGAACCGCGTGTATACCATCACCACCGATCGACATCGTATCTCCAGGATTCAGAACCCGACGCTTGGCCAGTTCCAACTGGCCTGATTCTGCCTGCCGGTAAAGCAGATTAACCTCGGTCCCTTCATAGACACCCAGAAATGCGTGCATCCGATGATTGTGGGGGGGTACCAGCTCGTGTGGTGCAAAACGCACCCAGTAAATCGAAACCTCGTCATCCTCGTACAGAATTTCATCCTCCGAAATAGAGGAACCGACCGCCTTGGCGATGGCCTGAGGATCTGCGAATGTCTGCGACATAAGTGTTCTAACAGCCGCCACAGGCCGTGTCTCAGCCGCCGCAGAGCGTGCGGATTGCACAAACCCAGTCAAAGAAAAGGACATGTCGATCTCCCTTGGACCACAAACAGCGATGGCACCATCATGGTGTAAATCCTCCTGCTGGCACAAACACCGTCATGATACCAATGAACCGAATGTGGATGAACGCTATGATACGCCATATGATAAGTTTTTCTGTTATTACGTTCGTCGGTCAGACCGCCTGATCACGATAGCAACCGGTTTACGCAGTAACGCCGGTCCCGAGTTTACCGATCATGACTCCTGAAGCGCTGCCAATCACCATACCCACGGAGATTTTCGACCTCCCGGTTCACGAGATCCGCAGGGGTTATCGCAGCGACGTTTACTTCTGGCGCGCCAAGCGAACACTTGAGACCAGTCATCGAAGCAATACAGCAACTGTACAGGTGTTTCAAAAAGGTGAAGCCGTGGCGTGCGGAATCGAGGAAGCACTGGCGATACTGATGCTTGGGATTGGCCATTACCGGGATTCCAACCACGCATTTGAACTGTTCGATCGCTACATAGAGCTGAAAAGACGGATCCGTTCGCTCTATCGCGCTGATCCAGAGCAGCTTCGCGAAGCCCTGGACGAGCGAAAACGAATCGAAACCGCACTCGATGAAGAATGGGTCAGCGAACTCGACCAGATCAGTGTCAGCTCTCTGCGTGATGGTGACTCGATTGTGCCGTGGGAGACTGTACTGCTGATTGAAGGACCTCTTTCAGAATTTATACACCTGGAAACTCTTTATCTGGGTGTACTCGCACGACGGACACGAATTTCAACCAACGTCGCACAGGTTGCCCGTGCGGCCAACACCAAGCCGGTTTTCTTTTTTCCAGCGCGTTTCGACCACTGGGCTGTACAAGGCGGAGATGGCTATGCGGCCTCGATTGGTGGTGCAGCCTCTGTCTCCACAGATGCCCAGGGCGAGTGGTGGGGGATGAAGGGTGCAGGCACCATACCGCATTCCCTGATCGCCGCTTGCGACGGGAGCACGGTCGAGGCAACAAGATCGTTCGCGGAGACCTTTCCGGATACACCACTGGTGGCTCTAGTTGATTTTGACAACGATTGCGTCAATACCTCACTGGAAGTGGCTCATGCGATGGGTGATCGCCTCTGGGGTGTTCGACTCGATACCTCTGAATCGATGGTCGATGTATCACTCAAAGATGCAACCGACCTTACCAATAAGGCCGGTGTAAACCCAGCGCTGGTCCGCAATGTACGTCAGGCACTGGACGATACCGGGTTCGGACGCGTACGGATCGTGGTTTCTGGCGGTTTTGATGTCGAAAAAATTGCATCATTTGAATCGGAACAAGTACCTACCGACGCCTATGGCGTTGGCTCTGCCTTTATGAAAGGCAGTTTCGATTTCACCGCAGACGTGGTGAGACTGGACGGCGCCCCGATGTCGAAAACCGGCCGTCAATTTCGGGACAACGAACGACTGGTGCCACGGACGTTGATAACCACCTGATCAGGCGATCTGGTCAGTTTTCGAGTCGTTCTGAAATCAGATTAAGCGTTGTGGCTGATGCTCATCCGCCCAGCCAACCGGCCCTGACCCAGTGCCTCGGTGAGTCCGGCCGGATTTCGACAGTCACCGATAAACGTTTGTGGGCAGGACAAAGCCTCCGCCAACTGAGGCAGTGGGTTTTCGGGGACTGACCCCAGGGCAAGAACCAGGACGTCAGCCTGTATTCGTTGCTCGCCTCCCGATGGGTTACAAACCATAACAGCCGATCTCTCGCAGCGTATCAGCTGTGACCGCAACATAATGTTCACACCGTAGTGCCTGAGCGACGCCAGGCGCATTTTGCACAGATTCCATTCCAATGCACTGCCGGCCCGTGACCCCTTCTCGATGATGGTTATCCGATCAGCGGTCGTTGACAGAACCTCGGCAACATCCAGGCCGACAAGCCCGCCGCCGACAACCACCACTTCACCGGTCAGCGACTCACGTGTGGCAAGAATTTCAGTCGCCTGAACCACATGCTCGTGCGGTGTGCTGTCGTCCAGAATCAACGGCCTTGGTACACCCCCGGTCGCCACAATCAGGCTGTCCGGCTGGAGTGACCGGACCAGGTCCAGATTCACTACCGTGTCCAAATGAATCTGGATTTCCGCACGATCGACTTGTTCTAAATAGTAGTCCAACAATCGTTGAAAATGCGGCTTGGACGCAAAACCGGCTGCCAGCTTGAGTTGCCCCCCCAGAGTACTTTCGCGCTCGAGTAATGTCACCTGCCGACCGCGATCAGCGGCTGTGAGCGCCGCTTCCAGACCCGCAGGTCCACCGCCGATCACCACGATATGGCCCGGTTCCGGGTCCGGTACCTGAGTCGTTTCTTGGCCCATTTCCGGATTGACAGCACAGCGCGTCTGTTTGACACCAACAAACTGAATGCAGACGTTGCAACCCAGGCACGGTCGTATTACCGAGGCGTTCTTCTCTGTCGCTTTANGTGGTAGGTCAGGGTCTGCAATCAAGGCTCGTCCCATGGATACCAAATCTGCAGATCCATCTTGGAGGAGGCGTTCGGCTGCATCCAAATCGACGATACGACCTACCGCAATCACAGGAAGGTCAGACGCCTGACGAATGGCCCTAGCCAGGTCACCAAGGCACGCATGCTCCTGCAGGTAGGGCTGCACGATCCATTCCATACTTGAATAACACCCNGCGGACACGTGCAATGCAGAAAATCCCGCCCTCTCAAACAGNGGGACCAGGCGACGTGCCGCATCTAAGGTCAGCCCACCATCGAGTTTTTCGTCCGCTGAAAAACGCAATAGAACCGGGAAGGCATCACCGACCGCTTCACGAATGCCACTGCCAATTTCTAGAACAAACCGGGCCCGACGTTCGCTGCTACCGCCATAGGCATCTGTCCGGTGATTGGANAGTGGTGAGAGAAACTGTGCCCCGAGATAGCCATGAGCGGCGTGAATCTCGACCGCATCGAAACCGACCCGCTTGGCCCGAACTGCACCTGCTACAAAGTCAGCAACCAACCGGCGTATTTCTGTAGCGCTTAATACTGAAGGTACAGCTTTCATCACCGGGCAAGGGATCGCAGATGGAGCCACCAACGAATTGCCCGTATATTTCGGATGCATCTGTCGACCCGGATGAAATAACTGTATCGCAGCTCCTGCACCAGTGCTTTTTATACCTGCCGCCAGCCGCGTAAGGCCTTCCTCATACCCCGCATGATGAATCTCAAGCGTGTTTGGATAATTGGCGGATCTCGGAGTCACAGCTGTGTTCTCGACGATGATGAGTCCAACTCCCCCACGGGCTCGCCGACTGTANTATTCGTAGAGTTGGGATGACACGCTCCCGTCGGGTGCGCCGTACAACGTTGCCATGGGCGGCATCACGATCCGATTNCGAAGCGTAAGCGAACCAATGGCCGTACTCTGGAAAAGTGTCATGCGTTACGGCAGNTGCTGCTGACGACTGGCCATCGTTCAGTTACTGGAACTGACTTTCGGCTGTTGAAGTTCTGTGCGCGTGATCTTGCCCGATGATGTCTTGGGCANCTCGGNTAGAAACACAACNTCTTGGGGACACTTGAATGTCGGCAGTCGATCGACGCAGTAGGCCAATAGGTCTTTATCGGATACCTGATGACCCGGGCGTATCACGATGTAAGCCCTGGGGCTTTCGCCCCAGTCTGGATCAGCGACACCACAGACAGCGGCTTCCAGCACGGCGGGATGATCGAAAAGNATTTCCTCGATCTCCTGCGGGTAGATTTTTTCACCACCACGTTTGATCATGTCGTTCTTTCGACCAACAATAAAAATATATCGTTCCTCGTCCATATAAGCCATGTCCCCTGTGCGTAACCAACCGTCACGAATTGCCTTGGCAGTGTTCTCCGGATCTCTCCAGTAACCGACCATCACACTATCACTTCGAACACAAATCTCACCGATTTCTCTGTAAGNCACTTCAACACCGCTGTCATCCATGATGGAAAGTTCATGGCCCGAATGAGCACGACCGCAGGATTTAAGGCGTTCCAGATCTCGTGCAGGCGTGCTGAGATCATGAATTTCAGGTCTCAGTATGACAATGTTGGCTGTACTTTCTGTCAGACCGTATCCCTGAAATAGANTCGACCCAAAAAGCGNAATAGCTCTCTTTAATCGGTCTAACGGCATAGGTGCTGCACCGTAACCGACTCGCCACAGGCTGGACAGATCGTAACGATCGGCGTTGGGCACCTCCAGCATCCGAAACAGCATCGTCGGCACAAGAAACAGATAGGTAATCTTTTCACNCTCAATAGTTTCCAACACCTTCACTGGATCGAATCGATCCAGAGTAACGCTGGTACCACCGAGGTAGTAGGTTGTGAGTGTCTGAAAAACAATGGCGGCAACGTGATACAGTGGACAGACATTAAGATTCACCGTGTCNTCGCGGAGCTGGACACCACGGGCCGAATCGATCACGTTCGTACAGACGTTTGTGTGATTCAGCATCACACCTTTTGGCTGCCCCGTAGTGCCGCTCGTATACACCAGTAACAGCAGATCGTCTCCGTGAACCACCACCGGCGACTCCTNGTCGGACGCGTCAGCAAGAAACGTGCTGTAGTCCCAAGCAAAATCTACCGGGTCGCCCAGAGAAATAAAGTACTTAAGCTCAGGACAACTTGACCGAACCGCATCAACAGCTTCTGCAAACTCCGGTTGGAAAAAAATAATTTGGGCGCCACAGTGCCGCAGAATGTAGGACAACTCATCAGGCTTAAGCAGGAAGTTGAGCGTGGTCAGTACAAAGCCGCCTCTGGCTGCTGCCAGGATACCCTCGATATAGATGTGACTGTTGCGAGACAGGAAAGCAATTCGGTCACCTTTCGCAAGACCGAGCTCACTTAGAGCATTGACAATTCTATTCAACTGCGGGTCCAGCGCTCCATAAGTGACGNCGCTCCCGTCAAATCGGGACGCGATTCTATCCGGAATCATCTGCGCGTTGTTCCGGATGATCTGATCGAAAGTATTTATGGACTGCGCTGNCATTGTCGGCCTTACCGGATCAAACCGGATAAATAGAAATCGACACCGTTCACCTTAAAGAAACCTCACAAAAGCTGGATCAACATTCCACACTGGATCAATCCAACAAAGAATATAGAATTGTCTTCAGCAACACAAAACCCTGGAACTGGTTATGACTCATTCGGCCGAGTGGTATTTCGACTTCATCTCGCCATTTTCTTATCTCCAATTTAAGCACTTCCGTAGGCTACCCGATAATCTGGAAATTCGACTGGTACCTGTTCTGTTTGCCGGGCTACTGAATCACTGGGGCCAGAAAGGCCCTGCAGAGATTCCAGCGAAGCGGATCGAGATGTACCGATATTGTCACTGGTATGCCCAGCAGAATGGTATCCCCTTTAAAACGCCACCAGCCCATCCATTTAATCCACTCAAAGTTCTGCGACTGGCGATCGCGCTGAATGCCAACCACAACGCAGTCGCTGTGATCTTCGACCATATCTGGGGTGATGGCAACGACATACATACAGATCTCGGATTTCAGACGCTGGCCTCAAGTCTCGGGGTCAGCGACGCAGAAAACCTAGTCTCCTCAGATACCGTCAAGAAAACACTTCGGGACAATACTGAACGAGCAGTGTCAGTAGGTGTTTATGGTATTCCGACCTTCGTGATCAATGATGCGCTATTTTGGGGATTCGACCGCACAGATATGCTGCTGGAATACCTCAAGGATCCCTCTTTGCTACAGACACCTGAAATGCTGCGTCTGGCCGCAGTACCATCAGCCGCTGAGCGAAGTCGTTGATTCCAAACATACGACAGTTAGCTGTCGTCGGCCTACCATAACTCTAGATTTCAGCCTCTACCCGCAACCGCCGTTGAGCGACTGAGACAGCATCGACTACAGGAATGTGTCTTGGATTCCAGAACCAGGGGCAGGAAAGATCACGCTACTCGATAAATCAACCGATAAAAACAGCCGACTTGCCAAATAACATTTTTAATTTGCACGCAGTACGCAACTACGGATGTTCTGAGCCGGACAGTTGTCATTATTACTGTCCTCCTTTAGTTGTCATTGTGCCGCGGTAGAATTCAAAAGTTCTACCGCGGTTTTGTTTACATCAGTCTACAAAGATGGCTCTAAGAACTGGGAAATATATACGCCATTGCGATCAGGATCGAAGCCCAGCAAGCCACCGCAAACACAAAACCTAAAAAAGTACCCATAGTTCTACCTCAATAGCTACCGCTCGAATACAACCGGCCCGGAAACCGGATCTGTAACACCCAACTCCGGTGAGATCTCCTCCATCATATGACGGATAGAGTTGAGAAACTCTATCATCACAGGCCGTGCTTTAATCAAATCACCCTCTGACTCCCATATGGCCACAAAACAATAACTGTAATCACCCGTCTGGATCAAGAATTGGCTGAGCTGTCCATCGTATTTTGAAAACTTAGAATGGTGCTCAAGAAATTCATCGTGACACTCTGCTTTCACAGTCGTTCTGACGACGTTCATGAACTTGGCCATAATTTCCACTCCAAGGTGGTGGCTATCGGTGAGATAGCGCTGTAGAAAATGCGAATGCCGATTTCTAAGTGGAAGTTTAACCCATAGACCATCGAGGTTCTCAGTTTAGTTGAGCTTCTCCATGTTTAATTGGATGCTCCATGGCCTGGTAGTACAAAGCCTTCAAGAAGACGTATAGATTCTGTACACCAGATATAAGAGCCCCGCTGCAGCGCTGAACTCCATCAGGAGCACGCCCATGATCATCCACCGATTGAGTTTTCTTTTCGGCAAATAGGTATTATTCTTCTGGGCAATCTGCCGCTCTTCTTCATAGCTCAACTCTTTTTCTAATCTAACACTCATTACCATAGTGCCTGCCAAGGCATTTCCGACCAAAAGTCTGTTTGTCATATTTTATCCTGATTCCAGCCTACTTCCATCACCCAACATCCCAAAACAGACTTCATTTATTTCAAACTTCTGTTACTCTATTGATTGGCCCCGCCAGCCGGGGCTTAGCTAGATATCAGTCAACAACTATCGCACCATCTATACAAGGAGCATCGCATGAGTATCACAGTGGTGATATCAGCCCAAGTTTCGGATTTTGATTTGTGGAAATCCAAGTTCGACGGGCTTGAGGATCAACGCGTTGCTGCTGGTATCAACGCAAGAGCATACCGCAACCCAGATAAACCAAACACCAGCTACGTAATCGGCACCGCACCTTCAAAAGAAGTTTTTGTTGAGTTTTTTNCTTCGCCGGATAGACAGGCAATCCAAGACAGCGGCGTAATTACGTCACCGCCNGATATTGTGTTCCTGGAGGGGTGCTGAGGCAACNTANGCTACCTACNCCCAGTGAGATCGGCAAGAATCTACATCTGGGAAACTNCAAATNTCTGATTCACTACTTCACAAAGGAGAATACNTATGTACTTGAGAGTAACCACCTATGGGTTTGATGAAAGNCGGTTTGATGAGTTTCTCGTGAAGGCCGACGCGACGTTGCGAGATGATCTGAAAGCTGTTGCCGGGCTTGAATCTGTCCACTCGTGCCGCATTGGCGAAGGACAAGGAATGATCGTCGCAACCTATGATAGTGAGGCATCAGCTGTGGCCGCACAGCCAAGAATTCAAGCTATTTTTGGCGAGATGGCTGAATTTATGACCAGCCCACCTGAAGTTAAAGAAGGGAATGCCATCTGGACGATGTAGAGGTTCAAACACCTTATGAGAAAAGCCCCGCAGAAGCGGGGCTTTCTGTATTCAGCGATGGTTGTTGATTTACTAAAGGTCATCTGGAATTTTTTTCCATTGCTCGGCTGTGATTTCCCTGCCGGGATAGGCGGGCCTGGAAAAGGGCCAAAGCTCGCTGATCCACTTTTTAACCGTACCGTAGAGGTCCGAATCCAAACCGTTACCAAGTTCCGATACCCTTACCCACATTGAAACCACCACATCGAAACTACTCTTCCGACTGGGCTCCAGGTAAACACAACCAAGGCATTGCGTTTCATCCAGTGTCATTACGGTATAAGCAAAAGAATAACGAAGCGTAAACTCTCTCTGGTGCCAGCCAAGGTCTATCAGATCCTCTTCAAGCGTAAGCCCAACAGGCCAGCTAGAACCCGAGATCAGACTGTAGGTATTTCGGAGATGATCAACGCTAGACATCACAGCATCATAGTCTTTGATCAAATCGTTAATGCTCAACATCCGCAATCTGAACTGATCTGTCACCAGCTCGAAAGGAACGACGAAGTCGTCGTCAACCAGCGTTTTTCGATTGTCCATAGTGATTAAGGACTAAAATCTATATGTGGGTTGCCCAAAATATTCACAAGACATTTAACCCCTTAGAACTGCTGGACGCAAAACATCAACCTATTAGTTTGAAATCGGCGTTGCATCCGCTTTTGCTCTGATAATTTTGTCATTTTTTTGGGGAGTGTGGTCCCGCGAATGGAACCGGTCGCGCCGAAGCGTTTCATTTTACTTAGTTTAAATACAAAGGGTATACACAATCAGGGCGGCCCAAATTAGCCAACCAACTCTCGTACCTGTAAAATAGAACGCCTATTATTTCCACAGCCCAGTAGGAGATTACAATGTTTGGAAAGTACAACGACACCCCTGCCGCAATCAGCCTAGGCATTTACCTAATAGGTGGTCTTTTTTATACCGTACAGCTCCTGTTTATGACTGAGGCATGGCTGGAAGGGAACGGGATCGGCCCCGAAGCAGTTGGTGTTGCTAGAGTTTTGGGCTTTACCTGGCTCGGCTTGACGATCAGTTTGTTGCGGACTTATTCCACTGGTCCGGACGGTCAGAACGCCTACTTCACTGCTATGTTGATCGCACAAATCGGCATACTGCTCAATTTATGGCACCAGCACCTTTTTGCGGGCGCGGCTACCGTACTTGACGATGCCATCATAGTATCGGTACTCACCGCTTTACTGCTGATTGGCTATTTTCGGATCCGTTCCCGACTATAAGATCAGAAATATCGCGAAGTCCTGGGCGGGCGATGCCGTCGCCTGAGTCTTGTCGCCCAGGTTGGGGTTTATCCGCAGTTGATCAAGTGGGGTATACCGAGGTATACCCCACTTTTCAACAACAATTGGTCTTTTGCTGGATTGGCGGACAAGGCACCGTACCGTAGGAACAGAATACGCAACAATCCCCCAGCTTGGGTTTCAGTATCTCGTGGCAAGATTCACACTCGTAGAACCACAGACAGGAATCAGTCGGCATTTTCTCTTTTTCCTGATGATGACACTCAGGACAAGTAATTACCGACTCGAGTGTTACATTTGAATTCATGTCTGCTCTCTCGATTCCGCATGACACAGGAGTGGTCCCGAGCCCTTAACCTGTCACCACACTCATCAGATTCATATAGTGGGCTCTTTCTTTCTGGTTCAATTTCTCAATGGCATAGCGCAGCATCGTGCGTGGCATCGTGTCGTAATGTTTATCTAAGAATGCAACCAATTCCTCTTTATCGCGCTTTCCAATTTCTCGCAACATCCAGCCTACGGCTTTGTGGATAAGATCGTGCTCATCATTCAGCAATATAGTTGCGATAGCCAGTGCATCTTTATACTCTCCTTGCTTGATGAAACCAAAAGTTGAGAGTATTCCAACTCTTCGACGCCAAAGATTGGGCGACCTGGCGTACTGGTAAAGAATGTTCTTTGATCTAGTTCTGAGAAATTTTCCCAAAAGGTATGGCGCCGAACTATCAACCAGATCCCAATTGTTCACGTAGCAAAGATTTTTTTTGTACAGGTCAATCAGTTGCTTTTTCTGCTTATGATTCCCCCGCTCAAACTGGTGGATCATAATGAAAAGTGAAGTAAGACGGTGCTCGTGGATGGAACTCTGTAGAAGTTTTTTAAGATCGGGGGGTGTGAGCGTGTCGAACTTTTTTGCAACCTTACGCTGATTTGGGACTGTGACCCCAAGAAATTTATCCCCCTCTCCATATCCCCCTTTTTGGGTCTGGAAAAAACGAAGTAACACCTCGGCCCGCTTCGGCTCCGCCAGGGTTTTCAAACTATTTTTTAGTTCAGCAACAGTCATGCCTAGAATTAAATTACAACAGACACTCTGGTAACGTGAATAGATTAGCAAGGCATA
>PCBE01000033.1 GCA_002731295.1 Acidiferrobacteraceae bacterium
CGGACAATGCAAGTTTCCACGCGGGCGCCCTGGTCGAGCCCTTGGCGGTTGGATTAAATGCAGTCAAGCGTGCTGGACTGCAGGCTGGCGACCCGGTGTTGGTGATCGGTGCTGGACCGGTCGGTTTGTCCGTTGCTTTATGGTGTCGCTTTTTCGGCGCCCGTGATGTGATCGTGAGTGACCTGGTCGAAGCGCGGGCAGTTCGCTGTGTCGAATTTGGTGCTACGGCGGCGGTCAATGCTGTCAATGAAGATGTTCAGGCACGCTTCCGGCAGATCGCAGGCCGGCCACCGGCTGTGGTATTTGATTGTGTGGGTGTGCCGGGCAGCCTTCAACTCAGCATTGACCAGGCACCGGCCGATGCGCATCTGGTGGTTGTCGGGTTGTGCATGGCGCAGGACGCATTTTTCCCTGCCAAGGCCATCGTGAAAGAACTCCACATCACCTTTGCATTTGTGTACTCGAAGGCAGACTTTCAGTTCGTGATCGACATGTTGGGTAGTGAGCGGATTCCAGTGGATGCCCTGGTGACGAGCGTTGTTGGTTTGGCCGATTTCCCAAGTAAATTCGAGGCGATGCGCACACCCGGTGTCGACCTCAAGGTGATGCTGGAACCAGACTCAGGCATAAACAATCTTTAAACCTATTTAGCCCAAAGTGCGGTGATCGGTCGTTACTGCACCGTCTTAATCGGCATCGAGTACAGCCTGAACATCCTTGGGGTCTAGCGTGAAATCGACGTCTGCTCTTTCCTGTTGCAGACACATGGCAACGCGGGAATCCCGATCACCCCAGCCTCGATCCAGAGCCTCGGCCATGTCGGCCAGGGTCAGGTCGATCAGGCGCATGGGTACGCCAAATTCTCGTCCTAGATCTGCGGCCAGGGCCACGTCCTTGTGGGCCAGGCGCAGGGCAAAATCTGGTGGATCATACTGATTGATCAGATAATGTTCCGACAGGCTGTCAAAGGTTCGTTGCCGTCCTCGGACGCCTTGGCGAACTGCCGCAAACAATGCCAGAGGTTCGACGCCGGCCTTGACGCCGGCGGAAAATACTTCCGCCAGGGCGGTTTGAATGGCATAACCGGCAGCGTTGTGCACGAGCTTGGCCACAGTGCCGGCACCGATTGGGCCGATATAGCGGACCTGATCACCCAGTGTGTCCAGGGCGGTCCGGTTGGTGCTGAATACGGTCTCGTCGCCACCGACCCAGATGGCGAGTTTCCCGGAGGCTGCGCCCTTAGGCCCACCGCTGACCGGCGCATCCAGGCAATGCAGGCCCCTGGCTGCGAAGACCTCGTGGATGTGGCGGACCGTGGTTGGTGCGTTTGTTGAAAGATCAAACAGCACAGTGCCCGGCGCCATACCGGCAATCAGGCCGTCGGTCTCGTCCAGTGCCACTGCTTCGACTTCGGCTGGTCCGGGCAGGGAGGTCATGATCACTTCCGAAGCAGCTGCCAGCTCCCGTGGTGTATCAGCCCATTTGGCGCCTGCCGACAGATGCGTATCCGCGCTACCGCGCCGAATGTCGTGCACGGTAATCTCTGTACCGGCCTTGATCAGGTTGGTCGCAAAATGGGCGCCCATCGTGCCCAGGCCGATAAATCCGATCTTCTTCATCTGAGTTGTCCTTGATCTTGGTTTTGAAATAGCGACCAATTGTTTCGGGTAGTACCAACCGGACGCGGCTTTACCGGACAGGTCGGTTAAATATTTCCCAGTGCGGTCCGCACGAGTCCATGAAATTGCTGCACAGCGTGTTCGGAGATAACGCATCAGTCGGCTGGGTTTGTGCCATCGTGAATCCTCCTTGAGTGTGGCAGCATCGGGCTGCAGTATTCGAGAATCATGTCGTCAGGTAGTGCGTTAGGCATGTGGATTGGTTCTTCCTGATTCGAAGATGAAGTATCTCAACATCACCGGATTGCGACAACTATAATCAATTTGGATAACAGAGCTTGCGTTGGCTTAGGAATCGATAGTGACCGACATCGATGCGTTTGCTATGGTCGGTCCGTATAGCAGTGAATCAGAGCACCAGGATTGTTAAAGCGCCTCTTCCAGCAAGCAGCCCGAATCAAACAGAATAGGAAAAACCCAGATGGCATGGCGTCTCGGAATTGATATCGGCGGTACTTTCACAGATGTTGCGTTAGTCAACGATGTCGACGGTACCATTGGTATTGCCAAAACGCCCACTACTCCAAGTGATTTCGGTAAAGCGGTGTTGAGTGGCCTGCACAGTGCGCTCGATCGTTATGGTGTGCAGCCTGATGAGGTGTCGCTGCTGTCTCATGCGACCACCGTGGTGACCAACTCGATTCTCGAAGAAAATGGCGCACGCACCGCGCTGATCAGTACACGCGGTTTCCGTGATGTGCTCGAGCTTCGACGTTCTGCCCGGTCTGATCTGTACGACATGTTTCAGGATTCGCCGCGTGTGCTGGTACCAAGACATCGCCGCCTGGAGATTACCGAACGGCTCGATGCAACGGGTACAGTCATAGTGCCTCTGGCGGAGCCCGAAATTCCCGGGCTGATCAAGCAACTCAAGGATCTCGATGTCGAAGCGGTCGCGATATCGTTACTGTTCTCGTTTCTTAACGATCGTCATGAGCGTCGGCTTGGCGATGCATTGCGCGAAGCGCTTCCCGATGTGGCCATTTTCCTCTCCAGTGAAGTGTTACCCGAGGTCCGGGAATTCGAGCGAACCAGTACCACAGCGGTCTGTGCCTATGTCGCGCCAATTCTGGGGTCATATCTAAAGCGGCTCGAAACTGCGACCGATAGCCTGGGCTTGCCAGAACTGCACGTGATGGGTTCAACCGGCGGGGTATTCGATGTTCGGGAGGCTTTGCGCATGCCCGTGAATTCGGTCGAATCGGGCCCGGCAGCCGGCGTTATTGCGGCACAGTTGGTCGGCGCCCAGCTTGGTGAATCCAATCTGATTTCTTTCGACATGGGCGGGACAACTGCGAAAGCCAGTTTGATCCGCGATGGTCAGATCGAAGTGACCGCTGACTACGAGGTCGGGGGTACAGGCAGTCAGAACAGGTGGGTCACAGGGTCAGGTCACCCGATTCGTGTGCCGGTAATCGACCTCGCCGAAGTCAGTGCCGGTGGTGGCAGTATTGCCTGGATCGACCCGGCGGGTTCTCTGCGTGTCGGGCCCCACAGCGCCGGCGCAGAACCGGGGCCCGTCTGTTATGGCCAGGGCGGTGATCAACCGACCGTGACCGATGCGAATCTGGTGCTTGGTTACCTGGATGCGCATTCGCTGCTGGACGGCGATTTGCCGATCGATTACCAGCGTGCAGAGCACGCACTGCAAAAGAAAATCGGCGATCCCATGAACATGACCGCTCTGCAGGCGGCCGCAGCTGTCCGGGATATTGTGAACAACGGGATGGCTGAGGCACTGCGGATCGTGTCAATCGAGCGCGGTCACGATCCGAGGGAATTCAGTTTGGTCGCTTTTGGGGGTGCAGGGCCGGTGCATGCTGCTGCGCTCGCTGACGAACTCGACATCCCCCGGATCATCGTCCCCCCCATCCCGGGCGGCTTTTCCGCGCTCGGACTGGTGATGACAGATGTCCGACGGGACTATGCAAGAACGCTCTACCGACAGCTCGAAGATCTCGCGGCCAGTGATATCGAAGCTGTTTGGTCCGAGTTGCAGGCTCAGGGTGAGGAGATGCTGACATCCACGGGGATCAGTCCGGATCACTGGCGTTTCAGGCGATCGGCTGATCTGCGCTATAGCCGACAGGCCTATGAGTTGAACGTGACTGCGGCGGCGGGGGAATTCACCGACAAGACCAAGGCTAAACTGGCAGAGAGTTTTCATTCCCGCCACGAACAGACCTATGGCCACAAGAATCTGACCGAACCAGTACACCTGGTTACGCTTCGACTGACAGCAGTTGGAGAATTGGGCAGGCTTGAGATTGCCGACATAATTTGTTCAGACGGTGCGAGCGAGAAATCCCGGCGCCCGGTCTGGTTTGCTCAGACAGGTACCACGAACTGCAGCGTACACAATCGCTCCAGCCTTGCCGCTGGAGTCAGTCTCGACGGTCCCGTTATCGTTGAGTCACTGGACAGTACCCTGGTTGTGCCACCGGGTTGGACAGCGCGCAATGATTACAAAGGCTTTATCACCCTGGAGCGATCTAACCGTGAATAGCGACGCACACCGAGACCGGCTGACCGACCCGGTCACTTTCGAGGTGGTCAAGAACACCCTCTACAAGGCGGCTGAGGAAATGAAAATCGTTCTCGCCAAAACTGCTTATTCCCCCATCCTGAAAGTTGCCGGGGATTATTCCTGTGGAATCTTCGATACCCAAGGAAACATGGTGGCCCAGGGGCCAGATCTGCCGATTCACCTGGGTTCGATGCCGGATGCGGTTGCTGCCGTGATCAACAAATTCGCACACAGCGCGGTTGAAGGCGATGTTTTTATTCACAACGATCCCTATTTCGGAGGCTCACACCTTCCGGACGTTAATGTCATCGCGCCGGCGTTCTACCAGGGCAGAATCTTCGGCTGGACCTGTGTCCGGGCACACTGGCCTGACATCGGCAGTGCCACACCAGGAAGTTATGGTGCGGTGACCGAGATCTATGGTGAGGGGTTGCGTATGCCTCCGATTCGGCTCTATCACGCAGGTGAAATCGACCCCAATGTAGAGGATCTGATTCTTGCCAACGTGCGCACACCGGACGAACGGATGGGGGATCTACGGGCACAGGTTGCCGCCAATCACCGGGCCTGCCAGAGGCTGGTCAGTTTAGCCTCGAAGTACGGCGTAGATGTATTGACCCGCATCATGCAGGAGGTGATGGATTACTCAGAGAGCTTGATGCGACTGATGTTGTCGGAGCTGCCCGACGGCGAGGGTGTTTTCGAGGACTTCTGCGATGGTGACGGTATCATCGAAGACGGCGAAGACGAAGACATGACCTTTACCATCCGTATGCGGGTATTGAAAGCAGGCGATACCCTCGAAGTGGACTTTGAGGGCAGTGACCCGGCGGTCTCTGGGCCTATCAACGCGCCGTTGTCCGTGACTGCGTCAGGGGTTTACTGCTCGTTGAAGATGATTGTTGATCCGAATAGCCTGATTCCACCCAATTCCGGCGCTTGGCGCCCAATTCGGGTGACGGCGCCGGCAGGTTCTGTGGTTAATGCTCAATTTCCCTCACCCGTGGTTTACGCTAACCACGAGATCAGTCATAGAGTTGCCGACATGACTTTTGGTGCCATGGCGGGCTTCATGCCTGCCAATGTTATGGCGTGCAGTCAGGGTACTTCGGGCATCATTACGCTTGGCGGTGTAGACCCGCGCAACGGTCAGCACTACGTCAGTTACGAAACCATTAAGGGTGGCATGGGGGCAAGACCGAACAAGGACGGCATCAACGTAGTCGCTGCTGGTATTTCGAATACCATGAACACGCCAATTGAGATCCTCGAACTGAGTTTTCCGGTTCGAATAGATTATTACGAAATCACACCGAATAGTGGGGGTCGTGGCAAGTACCGCGGGGGTTGCGGCTCGCGCCGGGCCTGGACCATTGTTGATCACGATGCACGTGCAGCGGTATGCCTGGAGCGCACCAAGTCGCCGCCATTCGGTGTTTGTGGAGGCGAGGCCGGCGCCCGTGCAAGCATTGCGCTTAAGTTAGCGGATGGTTCGATACGCACACTTCTGACCAAGGGCGGTTTCAATGCCCCGGCCGGCGCACAGATTCTACTTGAGGTTCCCGGTGCGGGGGGTTACGGCGATGCCAGTGAACGTGATTCTCAAGCGCGCGCACGCGATCTTCGGGATGGTTATGTCAGTGCTGATCCAGACTAAATGATGAGCTCATGCGAGGACCTAGGGGCATTAAACTGTACCTGCTTTAGATAGAGTCGCCACATGCTCAGCCCAATCATAAACAGGAAGCCATAATGGATTTTGGTATTGCAATGGCGACCTCTGCCGACTCCTGGAAACTGGTACAACGTGCCGAGGAGTTGGGCTTCAGTCATGCCTGGTTCTACGACACACAAATGCTCAGTGCGGACTGTTTCGTTGCCATGGGCGCCGCCGCGGTCAAGACCAAGCACATCCGCCTTGGAACCGGAGTTCTTGTACCGACCAATCGAATTGCACCGGTAGCCGCCAACGCATTTGCCTCACTCAACCGTCTTGCGCCAGGACGGATCGACTTCGGCGTGGGTACCGGGTTCACCGCTCGACGCGCAATGGGTTTGAGTGCAATGCGCCTGGCTGATATGGAGGACTATATCCAGACCGTCTACGCATTGCTTCGCAAAGACACGATAGAGGTCACCCTGGAGGGTTCGCCGCGCAAGATTCGATTTCTCAATCCGGATCATGGCTTGATCAACACTGAAGACCCGATCGCGCTGCATGTGTCGGCGTACGGGCCACGAAGTCGTGCCTTGACTGCCAAACTTCAGGCGGGCTGGCTAAATTTCATTGGCGATGTGTCGAGCGCTACCTCAGCCTTGGAGTCCATGCAAATGGCATGGCGTGATGCAGGGCATCAGGTCGACGACTTCTCGGCCACAGCCTTTGCCTTGGGCTGTGTGCTTGAGGCCAATGAACCTTATGATTCGCCTCGGGCAATGGCCCAGGCAGGCCCGCGCGCGGCTGTCACGCTGCATCGCGCCGCGGANGAAGCGCTGGCTGGGTGGCAGAACAGCAGCATTTCCTCACCGTCGTTTGCAGATGCCGTATCGGGCTATGTGGAACTTGCCCGGCACTTTGAACCCGCAGATGCCCGCTATCTGACTAACCACGAAGGTCACTTGATGTTTGTGAAACCTGAGGAACGCCCGTTCGTNACTGCTGAATTGATTCGTGACACCAGCTTCACGGCAACNGAAGATGTGCTGATTGAACGAATTGCTGCATTGCGCGATGGGGGTTATACCCAGTTCACGGTGCAACTGACGCCGGGACAGGAATCCGCTGTGGAGGACTGGGCAAGAATACGGCAGGCACTGACCCAGTAGGGATTCAGCGCTGTTCGTCGTGCAGGAGCGCTTACTATGTTTCCGACTTATGCCTCATTTACCCAAGCGGAACACAAGGAACGGCTCGCGAGAGCGCGCGATAAGCTGGCGATGTCTGGCTTCGAGATTTGTGTCTCGGTGGCACCCGAAACCCACTATTATCTTGCAGGCTATGACACCTGGGTCGGGGTCAACAGCCCGCAGGCCCTGGTGTTCTCGATTTCTGGAGAAGCCGAACCAACACTGATCGTACGGAATGTCGATACCCGGCTCGCAACGGAGACCACCTGGCTTTCTGACGTTCGNAATTATCAGTTGTTTGCGGATGACTTCCCTGGATTGGTCGCCGGNATTGCTCGTGAGAAAGGTTGGACGGGTGGTCGGATCGCGATGGAACTACAGTCTTACGCTCTGAATGCTGCCTTGTTTGCTGAACTGGCTTCNGCCCTCAAACCTGCTGAAATTTCTGATGCGACTCGCCTGCTCGGTGATCTCAGGGTTATCAAATCTGAAACAGAGATGCGTTATGTGCGAGAGGCTGCAGGTTATGCCAATTTAGGCCTTGACGNGGCCCGTGAGGCATTGCGGGCCGGGGCCACGGAGATCGAAGTGGCCGCAGCTGTAGAGGGTACGATGCGGGAGGCGGGCAGTGACTACTGGGCTATACCCACGGAGATCTCAAGTGGTCCTCGAACACCCGGGGGTCATGCGACACCGCGGCATCGTGTAATTGTGCCCGGTGACATCGTTCATTTCGAGTTTGCCGGGGTCTCTCACCGCTACCATGCCACTGCAGTTCATACCATGGCTTGTGGTACACCGAGTACAAGAGCGGCAGAGCTTTATGAGGTTGCGCGGGCCTCGCTTGCCGCTGGTGTCAGCCAATGCCAATCCGGGACATTGGTGGCTGACATCGAGGAAGCTTCTCTCGAGCCTATTCGTGCGGCTGGACTGAAAGACTACGCCAATATGCGATTTGGTTATGGGATTGGACTTGCCTATCCCCCAGTGTGGCTTGAGACATTGCAGATAAGCCGGGGGTTCGAGGATCGCCTGGTACCGGGAATGGTGTTCGTGCTTCACGCCTACCTGCAGCTTGATCATGAAGATATCGGCATCATCCAGGGCGGAACCTGGGCACTGACCACGGATGGTNTGGAGCAACTGGTTGGGGGTGGANACTTACCGCTGGAAACGCTCTAGTTCTNAGACATTCTCGTTATCGTTTTCGCGAAGTGGAGTAGATGGTGGTATCGTCATCTAGGTCTTTCAAATATTTGCCCCGGGNCTTGTGTAAGAAATTGCGGGTTTTGGTATTAGTTGATCAGCGTAAGGTTCGAGCGAACGCTCTGATGTCATCAATCAACAGGGTTGGTTGTTCTAATGCAGCGAAATGACCACCGCGTGGCATCTCGGTCCAGCGAGTAATGTTGTAGACGCGCTCCGCGTAAGATCGCGGTGGCCAGGCGAGTAATTCAGCTGGGAACAAGGCCGCTGCCGTTGGCACCTCTACGCGCTGGCCGTCAGGTGAGAGCACGCGACCACCCTCCTCACGGCGCCCGTAGTAGATCCACGATGCCGTGTTAAAAGTTCTCGTCACAAGATAGACCATGATATTGGTNAATAATTCATCTTTGGTATNAACNCTTTCAATGNNNTCGCCGAGCNGTGTCTGACCAGGAGTTGAATTTCTCAATAATCCAGGCNGCAACACCAACTGGGCTGTCCATCATCGCGTAGCTTAGAGTTTGTGGTTTGGTCGCCTGCTGGGTTCGGTAACCGTCTTCCATTGACTGGTCACGTTTGAATTGGGTGGCCCAAGCTTCTTCTTCTTGCCCTTGAGGGCCATCGGGCGGACGCATCGTAAAGATATTGATGTGGATAGCACGGCAGGCCGGTGCGTGTTCGAAGCCAAGCCAGCTTGAAATAGCGCCGCCCCAGTCGCCGCCCTGGGCTAGATAACTGGGGTATTCAAGAACGTCGGTCATCAATGTAGCGAACAGTCGGGCNATTTCGCGTGGGCCGATCGGGCGTGGTGGCCGGCCCGAAAATCCAAATCCGGGCAGTGAAGGAGCGATGACATCGAAGGCATCCTCTGAACTCCCGCCAAAGCGTTCTGGGTGGGCGAGCGGTTCGATAATCTCCAGGAATTCGACAATGCTGCCAGGCCAACCATGACTGATGATCAACGGCAGGGGTGCGGGTCCACTACCTTTCTCATGAATAAAGTGCAGGTCGATACCATCGACAGGCGCAATAAAGTGGGCAAAGCGATTGATGACGGTCTCTTGTGCGCGCCAGTCGAATTCATCCAGCCAGTAAGCGCACAGTTCTTTCATATACTCAAGGTTCGTACCATAAGCCCAACCCCCATCATCGGGCATCTCATGCCACGCATAACTTGCGACCTGGCTACGGATCAGCNCAAGCGTTTCGTNGGGNACTTCAATTTGAAACGGACGAATCACAGGGGAATCTCAAGAAACATTTGAATAGTGACTACAACAACGAGAGTTACCAACTGTTTAGTTAGGATTGGTGTAGCGATGACGCAGTCTCACTTGATTAGAACTGGCATATGTTTCCACGGCTAGAGCAATTCCATCAAATACCCCAGCGCAGTGCCAGTGGCTCGAACTGACGAGCCAGCTCCAGTAACTCGATGCGTATCGTAGGATCGAGCGGTGCCAGGGGATGGCGCACGTGATCTGAGCGGATTACGCCTCCTTCCTTCATAACGACTTTGGTNGCACGCAAGCCACACTGCCGGTTCTCATAATTGATCAGAGGGAGGATCCTCTGATAGTGCTGTGCCGCGGTTGCGCGATCGCCCACATGGTGTGCTTCCAGCACCGGGCGAACCAAGTCCGGCATCAGTGCTGAACACATCGTACCGGTAGCACCAGCATCCAGATCGGCCATCAGGGTGATGCCTTCTTCACCATCAAATGGACCAACGATGTCATCACCACCCCGAGCAATCAGCGCGCGCAGTTTTCCAGCGGCCTGTGGTGTCTCNATCTTGAAGTACTGAAGCAGCGGAATCGACTGAGCCATCCGAGCCAGCAACGATACCGACAACTGGACACCGGAAAGCGGTGCATCCTGCACCATGATCGGGATTCCGCCCGCAATGGCAGCACGCTCGAAGTGTTCAAAGATCGCCGTTTCGTCTGCTTGCAGTCCGACACCATGGTAAGGCGGCATCAGCATAATCATATCGGCACCTAGTTTTGCCGCAGTGCGGCACCGGTCCTCGACCACCTGTGTTGAAAAATGTGAACAAGTGACGATGACTGGCACGCGGTGACCAACATACTCGAGGCAGACACGCATCAACTGGTCTCGCTCAGCATCGCTCAACAGGAACTGCTCGGAATAGTTGGCGATAATGCAAAGCCCATCGACGCCTTGGTCGATCATGCAGTCGAGCACCCGGCGCTGACTATCGAGGTCGAGTGCCCCGGCATCATCGAAGGGGGTCGGGACAATAGGGAATACACCCCGGTAAGCTGCCGATTCTGTCATGGTGCTGACTTTGACTCCATCATGTGAACAACTCTATCCCAGCGTTACTCATTGCCATAATTCTATTTAAGTTTAAGGTATTTCTTATTGGCGCGATTGAATTTTCGGTTAGCCAGTAGAGCAGAGTGTTTTTAACGCTGGAACGGCAAGGTCGATGATCATGTGGTCTTCTAGGGCCAAATTAACTTCTGCCATAATGAGCCACACACAAGTGAGGAGTGGAAGAAATAAGTTTTTTTAAAAAATTCGAAGCTGCAATCGACAACAAAGACTTAGATGCCATGATGGAACTTATGCATCCGGGCTGGACGATGGTGATGCACTCAACCGGGAAAGTGCTCGACCTGAATGACTGGAAAGAAATGTTCAGTAAGATTATTGCCGGTGACAATTTTAGGCGAGAAAACGTCAGATGCATCTACGAGAACGACGACATTATGGTTGCTCATTCCATTGCTACTTTCCCCAATGGGACAACCGATGCAGTGATGTATGTGGGCATACTGAAGGATGGGAAATTATTTAGAACAGAAACTGGTTCGACGCCTATCAATAAGTAGATGTCCAACAAAAGAGGAGTGTCTATAACTTTCTATGAAAGTGCCCGCCATTTTGGCCTCTGAGACAAATATCGCAGCAGCTAACCTGTACAACCAGTTGGGCTTCTTTAACACCGAGCTCGATCTGCTAGTGCTTCGCGAGCAATTGCTAGAACCCAGAGTTTTAGAGTTGCCGGAAGACTTCATAATACCAACACTGTTCATTACAGCGAACCAGGATCAGGTGTTTCCAGTCGAACTGATCAAATGTGCGGCGGCGATGGTNCCNNGCGCCACTGNGAAAGTATTGGNTGANGCGGGNCATTCGTCCTATTTCGAGGTGCCGGANCTGTTCAACCAGACGGTCTTCGAGTTCCTTAATGGTCTTTGANACGNTTGGTCGTTGCCAGCGGTAGGGNNGTGTGAGGTCTTTTCTNCCNGGTGNTGGAACTCAGGNAAGTTCCCGGCGGTGNACCATCCACAACCCGACTATGGCCAANGCGAAGCCTGCCAGCACATTGAGTGACAGGGNTTCGCCAAGAATCANCCAGCCCAGGAGAGCNGTCAGGCCCGGGGTNATGTAGAAGTTAGCTGCAACCTTNCCGGCGGTNCCTGTTTTCAGCATNTACAGATAAAGNCCCATCCCACCCANGGAGACGCCGAGGGTCAGNTAAAGGAAACTCCAGATAAGGGTCGGGGTNANCGCGACGTGAACTTCTTCAAAAGCCAATACGACGAGCCAGCAGAAAATCGCTGCTGTNGNGAGTTGAACACAGTTTGCCGTGATCAGNGNGGAAGGNTTGCAGAACCTGGCGTAATAAAGGGTGCCAGCGATAAAACATGCTGATCCACCGACACCCCACAGNANGCCTTCTGTGTGATTGAGATCGANGATATTGATCCCGGCNACGAGNGCGACNCCNGCGGTGCCAAGGAAAAACCCGAGCCATTGTNTCGGACGGAAANGATCACCCAGGACCGGCCCTGAAAGGAATGCCGTCATCAGCGGTTGNANAGACCCAATCAGTGCCATNGTNGCTGCGGAAATNTCCATCAAAGCCCAATATCCNGCNGTCAGATAGGCACCGTTGAGCAGGANGCCAGCGACCACCAGGTGCGGCCACACTCGGGCAGCATCTCGCCAACCACCCCATGCCCCTGAGAGAAACGTTATCGGTAACAGAATGAGTCCGGCCAGTGTGAACCGGGCCGCCAGAAACGTGATCGGGGATATGTCTGGAATCCCCACCCGTACCGCGATGAATGCACCACTCCACAAGAACACGAAGAGNAGAGGNAAAGCGATATTCACGACACTACCGTTGGCCAAGATNTCTTCATCGGACTAAGAAACNGCNNNCTTGAGGCAGGTTCGGGGCAAGTTATNTTGCTGTCAATTTNCATNNNGTACTTGAGTCGNNGGATTGTGGNTTGNGATTACCTTNAGTANAGTGGAGACTCTGGCACACATGGGGCGCGATCAAAANGCACTTAAATTNCAGTTGTAGAGGAGNTGTTTTATGAAATTCGATGTCGAGTTACCCAATTGTCGAGAGGGGGTATTTGTGCCCTCAAATTTNGCAACACCCAAAGATATCGTTGANGTGGCGCAGCTGTCTGAANNACTCGGATACGANGCTCTTTGGGCAACAGATTTTATCTCGCCAACGCCTGAATACGGNATNCCNGATGGNGAAAAACCNAATTGGTANGAACCCCTTGCGACGATTGCATACTGTGCTGCNCAGACGACCAAGATCAGGNTGGGCTCNGGGTTAATTCTNGCTCCATTTCGGGATCCTGTAATCCTGGCCAAGCAGGTCGCGACGATNGATCATTTCTGCNNCGGNCGGCTTTTTNTTGGNCTGGGTCTTGGNATGTGCCGGGATGAGTTCGANGNCCTNAGGCCCAGACAGATCAAGGCACACCGTGGNNANATGATGGATGAGTGTATNGGTCTGATGAGGCGGTTTTTCAGCGATGAAGTCGATGTAAGATTTGACGGAAGATANCACGCTGTNGNTGGTGCCAATCTGTATCCAAAGCCACAACAAGATANATTTCCAATTTATGTTCCCTGNCGCAATGNCATGGCCTACCCACGTGTCGCCAGGTGGGGGCTGGGTATTACAGCTCCTGCTCCCTCGGTNCCNGAGCATGTCGAGGCACTTCGNCCGATGCTGGAGCTTGAAGGCTGGGACCCCGATANNTTNGACGCGGTGGCAGAAGGTGAATTCGTGATTGGTGCGAGTGTTGAAGCCGCTATTGNNCGCTANAAAAAAACCAGGCACGGCCAATTTCGGCTAGGCCGGCAGGATCTTGATTCTTTCGTTGCGCAGAATTGGGTCGGGTCGGTGCAACAGATCATCGATAAGATGGGCAGCTTGAAGAACAGGGGTGTTCAACATTTTAATCTTTTGCATATCGCTGCTGATACGGTCGCTGAGCACAAAGAAACACTTTTAAATTTCGCCGAAGAGGTGATGCCCGCCTTAAAGTAAAATCAGGAACCTCACTATTTACAGTGAATCGAGACATCAAAAAGGAGATCCGAAATGATTTATGAAATGCGCCGATATGATTGCTTTCCAGGACAAATCGGCAACTTGAACAAGCTTATGGAAGAGTTGGCAATACCGATTTTTGAAAGATTGGGAATGACATTTGTAGGGGCGTGGTCTCCGGTTGTGGGTGATGACGAAAGTGCGCTGATCTACATACTGGGCTATGAAGATATGGGGGCTCGCCAAAAAGCCTGGGATCAGTTCTGGGTAGATCCAGAATGGGTAGGGGGGCGCGCCAGGTATGCGACTTCAGGGCCAATCGTGTCTAAGTCGAACAGTATGTTCCTCGGCCCAACCAGATACTCGCCCCTGAAGTAATAACAAAAAAAGAAATGGTTGTAATCCAGGCAAGGGTACCGAGCAACCGGAGTGTTTTCCTCGGTTGACCTTCCTGGATCGGCGGGTTACTTCATCCACGATCGCTGTAGCTGACGCCGAGACCAGCACGGGCGTCAGTATTGACGCCGTACGGTGGGATCGGGTAACGCAGACCATTTCGCGAAAGGTGTTCGAGCCCATCGATGACCTTGGGCAGAAAATGTGGTGGGATAGCCATCAGTAGCTCGTCCTCCATCACGCCGCCGTAGCGCCTTTCAGCGAAGCAGGGAATGGAAAGGCTCGGTTGTCCGGTCGCAAGCGCTCGGCCCCAGGAGTCGGCGCAGGCGGACTCGCCGACACAACCCCACTCTAGCTTGTCATAGCCGCTCCACTGCAGGCCGTTGATGAATAAGATCATCTGTGCCGGTGTTGCATAGATTAGGGCGATATCCGGTGGGTCGAGTCGACCGCTTGCCAGTGGGCTGACGGCCATAGCCTGGTACTTGCCGTGCGCCACAACATTCATGGCGTGTTGATGGCGGCTAGAAGATTCGACGTTTTCGAACCAGATGCCCACCATGTGCTTGCCGGACAACCACTCCTCGTCACGCGGGTGCAACCCGATCACGGTTGCACACTGCGCCCCAACGAGGTCATCGGCGGTGATACCGACGGTCCAACCATTGCGACAGGCCTGGCCGACGATCTGATCGGTCGTATGGATGGCGCCTGGCCTTCGGATGCGCGGGATTGCCTCCATCTGGCTTATTTCCTCGAACAGCTTCATGCCGATCGGCGTGGCACGGATCCTCAGTAATCGATTGAGATCATCGACCAGTGCCCGCCAGTCGATGGTGTTCTGACCGGTCGAAATATAGTCTTTTCCGCTCATATGTACGCTCCTTCTCGAGAGTGTTTTCTGGTGGCCAGCCATGCCTGTGGCCGGTCTCGCTTCATTGCTCCGGATAGTTGAAATAAGGGGGCTTGAAGGCTCACCCGACATTGGCCATAGTGGGCTGCGGGTCTATGAGGTGGTAAGGCAGTTGTTCACGGTCGAGAAAGTCGGTGATGTGCTTGACCGCGACGGTCGTATCGCCTGGCGGATTCGGCGAGGCCGCCGCCACGAAGTCGCTGAAAAACTGGATCAACTGGCTTCTGTCCTCATCGATCCAATCGAGAAGCTGCTGTTTCTCGACGCTCATCTTCGCCATCGGCCCTTCCTCTTTTGCTGTTCCGAGTGGCTAGAGTATAGGACGAATAAATGGGGCGATGGAAAGGCTTGCTTGTATCCGGCGGGATAGTCTGGACTGGCTTGCTGGCACCGCTTGGCATTCCCTGGAAGTGGTGGATAAACTGGAGCAGCGCACGGGTAAGCCCGTGGTTACTTCGAACCAGGTGCTTGTGTGGGCCACTTTTCTCAAGGCTGGTGTACAGCAGCCCATTCACGGCTACGGCAAATTGCTGGAGTGAACTGTCCAAAAGATTGGCAGTGCTTTCGAATTTGGTTTGTTTGCCATGCCCTTTTGAACCCAGCCCCGGTAAATGTCTTCATGCTTTTCCCTTGAAAGGCAATGTTTGAATGTGGTCTTATTCAATCCTGAAAGGTACATCTGGATCGAGCTCGGTATCGAGTTCTCGCGCGTATCGATGACCCGCGTAAACTGCAGCGGCAATAATGGTGGGTGCCTCGCAGTCGCTGATTCGTCGCAGCGAACGAAACAGGGTTTGACTCTCACTTTCGAGCCGCTGATTCAGGGCCTGGTACAACTCGTTGTTCGGTTGGCGAGCCGTAACCATAATCAATGTATCTGCTTTGATGGTCTGCTGATGTTCTGTGTGGGTGTACGACACCACCACCTCGCGGCCATCAAAGACCAACAGAGAGTGTGCTGTTTTAATCTCAACGCTGCTGTCGTTGGGTTTTTACTCGCGGCACTATACGATCCGGTATGGACCAGCGCGATCTTATCGCCTTCCGATTTTGGGCTCGCGATCGGTGCCTATACCTTGCTAGTATTTTGGAAGGTCCCACCATAGCTTGTCGTAATTCTCACAGCCGTCGGTGGTTGGTCGCTCGCCGCTCTTCCGGCGATGCTATGATTGGAGGGGACGGGGTGTTGTCGCTTTGATAGATATGCACTGATGAGGGCCGGTTGTCTCTCCTTTGGATCGAACAGAAATTTGGATGCATAAATATCCATGGTTTTGGACAGGATCGGCAACGGTAAAAAGTTCAATCTAGTTGGGCCGGGACAACATCATAGAAAAAGACAAAGGTAATTGGGCACCTCCCTCTGGCATTCGATAGCAGACTGCACCACTTGTTGGATTAGAGACGCCTTCTAAGCACTGGAACAATTTCCATGGGATGACTTCGTGTTCATGCAAGTATTCCAGCCGTAAACCTTGGCTGAGCAGCGCATTCAAATGGTCGCTGACTGGGTGTATCCATTCAACAGTCTTCTTGTTTTCCAATCTAGAATGAGCGCCCGTATATGTAATGTCTTCCTCGAATACTTCCGGTCGATCTGATGGTGTTCGCCAAGAATATCTGGGCACGAGACTACCATTAGCCTCATCGAGGATGGCAATTGTTGGATGGAGGTCTGCAAAATAGGCTCGCCCCCCAGGCTTTACGAAACCTGCAAAGACTTCGCCCCATCTCCAAATATCAGGCAACCAGGTGGTAGTGCCCCATGTAGAGAACACCAGATCAAACTGGCGATTGACCTGCATTGGAGTCGCGTAGAGGTCTGACAGGACAAACTCAGCACGGCCTGCAAGTCCAACACGCTTGGCCAGATCGCATGCTGCAGTAATGGCTTTAGGGCTGAAGTCGACACCAACTACAGATTTAGCCTGACGCGCCACCGACAACGTATCGAGACCAAAGTGGCATTGGAGGTGTAACACATCAATCCCAGCAAACTCATACATCTCCTCCCTATCGATATCAGGCCTGACGTCTTTTCCATTCAGAAACGCCTCTACACGATAAAATCCAGCATCGTCCCGTAGATGGATAGCCACCCGGTCATTCCAGTTGGCCCGATT
>PCBE01000034.1 GCA_002731295.1 Acidiferrobacteraceae bacterium
TGCGCGGGGGATCAACAATCTTACCTGGATTAAAAAGGCCACCTGGATCTATTGTTTCTTTGACTTGTTCAAAAATGCTCAGCATTCGATCGCCAAACATGATGGGGTGAAATTCTGAACGGACGATGCCATCGCCGTGTTCACCGGAGTGAGACCCTTCATATTCCCTCACAATGGAAAATGCCTGCTCAGCAATTGAGCGCATCTTTCGAACGTCTTCAGGACTTTTCATGTTCAGTACGGGGCGTACATGAAGACAGCCTTCTGAAGCATGCGCATACCAGGTGCCACGTGTTCCATGCTTTTCAAAAATTCGGGTCAGTCGACCGGTGAACTCTGCCAGATGTTCAAGCGGTACCGCACAATCCTCAATAAACGACACTGGCTTGCGGTCGCCTTTCATCGACATCATGATGTTGAGCCCAGACTTTCGGACCTCCCAGACCGACCGTTGGTCTTCCGGGCTGACGATGTCCACGACAGACCCTGGGTGACCCAGGTCAGCCATAAGGGTCGATAGATCGCCCAGATGTTTTTGCAGGTGGGTCGGATCCTCTCCTGCAAACTCAACCAGTAGCAGTGCGTCGGGTTCACCCTGTACAAAGCGGGTGAGCGTATCTTTGAATATGGGAATATCCAGCGCCAGATCGATAAGGGTCCTGTCGACCAGTTCGACCGCGTCTGGTGCCAGACCTACGATGTGTTGCGTTGACTCCATCGCCTGGTAAAAGGACGAAAAATGACAGATTCCTAGAACCTTGTGCGCAGGTATGGGTTGTAAGCGCAGTGTCAGTTGGCGCGTAAATGCCAGCGTGCCTTCTGAACCAACCAGCAATTGCGCCATATTTTGCTCTCGTTGCTGTAACGCTGGTGGCAGCATGGCATCGATGTTGTAACCACCGACCCGGCGATGCACTTTGGGAAATCGTGTTGTAATTTCATCGGATTCACGATCGGCAAGCTCGATCAGTGATTGTGTCAACTGACGATAAATCTCGGGTTCACGTGGACAAGTCTTCCCGGGCCCAATCGGGCCAAACTGTGCTTGTTCGCCACTGGCGAGTAGCGCATCGATAGTCAGTACATTATCCCGCATCAGCCCGTAGCGTATAGACCGGGCGCCACAACTGTTGTTTCCCGCCATGCCCCCCAGCGTGGCCTGACTGGCCGTTGATACGTCGACCGGAAAAAACAAGCCATGAGGTTTCAACTGCGCATTGAGTTGATCTAGAACTATGCCCGGCTCGACGATAACAGTCCGTTCGGCCGTGTCCAGCTCGACAATTTGGTTTAAGTGTTTTGACACATCAATCACTAATGCCAAGCCTACGGTCTGGCCGCTTTGTGATGTGCCGGCACCACGGGGAAGCACCGGTATACCTTCCTCCGAAGCGATGTTGATGATGGTCGTTAGATCGTCCTGTGCCTGTGGAATGACAACGCCAATCGGTTCGATTTGGTAGATTGATGCATCTGTGCTGTACCGTCCGCGGCTGAAGTGATCGAATAGCACTTCACCCTTGATAGATCTCGACAGTTTCTGTGCGAGCCTGCTATCGCCGATTCGTGTCTTAAGTGGAGAATTGTCGTAGTGACTCATACCGTGCACAATAGTCGTTCGCCTGATGTTTGATTAACAGGGTGTCGGTGCCGATGTCCGATCAACACGGCATCTGTTGGCAGTGTAGTGTAGAACGAGAGATTATGACTGGAAANCGAAGCGGACGACATTTTCTACAGATTCCTGGACCGACCAATGTGCCGGGACGTGTACTGCAGGCTATTGAGCAGCCCACGATCGATCACCGGGGGCCACGTTTTCAGCAGATGGTGCGTGATGTTCTTGATCGTCTACCACTGATATTTAGGACAGACAGCCCGATTATTATTTTTCCATCTTCAGGTACCGGTGCCTGGGAGGCGGCACTGGTGAATACATTGTCCGCTGGGGATAAAGTTNTGATGTACGAGACCGGGCATTTCGCTTCGTTATGGTGTGTGCTTGCTGAACGATTGGGCCTCGATCCTCAACTGATCGCAGGANATTGGCGTAGCGGCGTGGACGCGGACGCCATCCAGTGCATACTTGAGGAGGACAACGGGCATAACATCAAAGCTGTTTGTGTTGTGCACAATGAAACATCCACTGGTGTCACCTCCGACATTCGGGCAGTGCGCAACGCCATAGATTCGGCCGGACACTCCGCACTGCTGATNGTGGACACGATCTCCTCCCTGGCTTCGATCGACTATCAACACGATGAGTGGGGGGTCGATGTCACCGTTGCCGGTTCCCAGAAAGGCCTTATGTTGCCACCAGGGCTTGGGTTTAATGCCGTCAGCGAGAAGGCTTTGGCCGCGGCTGAGCAGGCAACTCTGCCACGATCATACTGGAGTTGGATGGAGGTTCTGGAGAGCAATCAGNCCGGTTTTTTCCCGTATACCCCAGCGACCAANCTGCTCATGGGCCTACAGGCAGCCGTCGACATGTTGTTGGGAGAGGGNCTCGAGAACGTATTTTCCCGCCACCTGAGATTTGGTGAGGCCACACGGCGTGCGGTACAGGCTTGGGGGCTGGAGTTGCTGTGTCTGAACCCGCTGGAATACAGCAATTCTTTGACTGCAGTAATGATGCCTGAAACAATCAACGCGGATGATTTTCGGCGGGTAGTGCTGGAACGATTTGATATGTCGCTGGGCAACGGGCTGGGACAGCTTGCCGGTAAGGTATTTCGAATTGGTCACCTAGGTGATTTTAATGACCTGATGTTGATGGCCACTTTATCTGGCATCGAGATGACTTTGGAAGTATCTGCCGTACCTCACGATAAGGGCGGTGTGCAGGNAGCAATAGACTATATTGCAGCTCAATAACAGGCATAAACGTTAGCTGTTTGACGGTTGTTTATTTGAAAACGGAGGATGAAAGCATGACTACCATCGAACAACGAGACCAGGCTGTAGCCGAGACGGTGGGTCGGGTGCGTTTGATAGAACAGCAGTACGGTGTTAATTACGATGCGCTGGGCAAGATTCGGGATGAGCTTATCGAGCTTACTCGGGATAAAGAATTATTTCCGCGAAGCAGTTTTCCTATAACTGACGATGGTGGATCTGCGGTCTACCGAATTTCCGAAGATCCAGATCATCGCTATGCACTCTACGCTTCTGTCGGTGCCGCGGGCAAATCAGTGCCGCCCCACAATCACACGACCTGGGCCGTCATCGTGGGTGTCTATGGGGATGAACTGAACCGGTTCTATCAGCGAACTGATGATGCATCTGCAGAGGGCTATGCGGAACTGGAGGAAACAGGTAGTTTCGTGGTCCAGCACGGCAATGGCGTTGTATTTCTACCGGACGATATTCATGCGATCTCTACCGATGATCCAGAGCCCACAGTGCATCTGCATATGTATGGACTCGCTTTGGATCACCTTCATGAGCGGCTGGTATTTGATCAAGCAGGGAAAACGGCAAAGATCATGTCCATCCGAACCGATATCCAGACGCCGGTTGCTTGACTGATCTGATCGTCGATTTTCGTGCGTTCAGTNCAACGCACGACTGGACCTAACTGGTCTGATCCGGATCAATGACACGACTATTCCATAAGAGGAGCTGTTGAGATGAGTTTTGTATCACCGAGTCAACTAAAAGAGCAGATTATCGAAGGTAAAGAGCTCGCGTTAGTGGATGTCAGAAGTGGGGGCGCTTTCGCCGGGGCCCATCTGCTTTACGCGATCTCGATTCCTTTGGCAAAACTTGAACTGGAGTTCCGGCATCTGATTCCTCGATTAGAAANACCAATCGTGCTGTGTGACGATGCCAGCGGGTTGGCAGATTTAGCTTCGGTGCGACTCCGCGGGTTCGGCTATACGCAGGCCAATATCCTGGATGGTGGAATAGAGGCTTGGCGGAACGCCGGTTACGAGATCTTCTCAGGTGTAAACGTACCCAGTAAGGCTTTTGGAGAATTTGTTGAACATGAATACGGCACGCCTCGCCTACCAGCCAAGGAGATAAAAGCCAAACTCGATGCGGGCGAAAATATTGTCATTCTGGATAGTCGGCCAATGAAAGAATTCACCACCATGAGTATCCCGGGTGGGATTTGCTGTCCCGGTGCCGAACTTGCTTATCGCGTCAGTGATGTAGTCGAAGATCCACAGGCGCTCGTCGTGGTCAATTGTGCGGGTAGAACACGCAGTATTATTGGGACACAGTCACTAATTAACGCCGGTATACCGAATCCAGTTGTGGCACTGGAAAACGGTACCATGGGATGGCATCTGGCAGGTTATGGGTTAGACCATGGTCAGGTTCGACCCGCGCCGAACGTAACAGAAAACGGGCTCGAGCGTTCACGGAAGATGGCCGATACGGTGGCGAAGCGGTTTGGTGTTGAAAAGGTATCGAGTACNGAACTGGAGAGGTTTCGTACGGAAGCAAGTGAGATTACTCTGTTTGTTCTGGATGTGCGTTCGCCAGAAGAATATATAGCCGGCCATCTTCCGGGTTCTCGATCAGCCCCCGGGGGGCAGCTGGTACAGGCTACAGATGAGTATGTTGGTGTTCGAAATTCCCGTCTGGTNCTGGTTGACGATACCGGTGTTCGTGCGACCATGACGGCATCCTGGCTGNTTCAGATGGGGTGGGACAACGTCTATGTACTGGACAGTGGGTTGACGCAATCTGATCTTGAAGCAGGACCGGAACAAAGAGAGGTTTTGGGTCTACGGGATCTGGATGTGCAGCTTGTCGAGGCTTCTGTGCTCAACGAATTAATTACGGGGCAAAACACTGTTGTACTTGATNTGTCAGATAGCCTCGAATTNAGAGCGGGACATGTCCCGGGGGCCCGGAGAGCTTCTCGCACCGGCCTAGAGGAGATGCTGGGGAAAATCGAGGGAGNCAACCCGACGTTTGTACTGACGTCACCTGACGGTGTTCTCGCCCGATTCGCTGCTGCTGAGGTTTCTCACCGAGAAGACCTTAAAGTGTGTGTTTTGGACGGCGGTATCGAAGCTTGGGCAGGTGTGGGCTACGCCCTTGAATCGGGAGACGATCCGGATGCTGGCGAACTGTCAGAGGATGTCTGGTATAAACCGTATCAGCAGACCGATGCTATCGAAGAGGCGATGCATGCTTACTTGACCTGGGAGGTGGCACTGGTTGAGCAGATCGAGCGCGACGGTACAACGCGGTTTCGACACTTCCCCTCCTGATGAATCTCCACGAACTCGGTACCGTTGAAGTCATCAGCGAGCTGCGCGCACGCAGCTTCTCGGTCGTAGAGCTTGTGCAGGCTCTTTTGGCGCGCATCAGTGATCTCGATTATTTACAGGCGTGGGTCCACGTTGATCCTGACGCGGTGATAGCCCAGGCTCGCCGGAANCAGACTGAACTTGATNCAGGGTCGAGCGCACCGTTAATCGGTGTCCCGACCGGGGTTAAGGATATTTTCTACACCGCCGGTGTACCGACTACGGCTTGTTCCAAGGTTTATGCGGATTTTGTTCCTAAACACGATGCAACGACTGTGGCGCGTCTTCAGGAGGCGGGCGGAATCATGTTGGGCAAGACAGTTACNACCGAGTTTGCCTATCGCGATCCGTCCCCAACCCGCAATCCTTGGAACACCGACCATACGCCTGGCGGTTCGAGCAGTGGCTCGGCCGCCGCGGTTGCCGCAATGATGTGCCCGGCTGCATTCGGGAGTCAGACACGGGGTTCGGTCCTTCGGCCTGCTTCGTATAACGGCATTGTGGGTTTGAAACCAACTTTCGGGCGGGTGAGTCGATTTGGCGTCGTGCCCTTGAGTTGGTCCTTTGATCATGTCGGCTGGATGGCGAGATCCGTTGAAGATGTGGCCCTGATGCTTCAAGTGATGGCAGGCCCAGACAAAAACGATCCAACCACTTTGTATGACNACATTCCGGACTACTCCGCTGGACTCCAGAATCCAAGTCCCCCCCATGTGGGGATACTGCAGGATTATTTTTTTGATAATGCGGATGACGATGTACGTAGCCACACGCAGGAANTCATCGAACGTCTGTCGCGCGAGGGTGCCAGGGTCGAANATATCGAACTGCCGGAAAGTTTTGAACGCGCTATGACAGATCAACTGACCATCCTGACAGTCGAGGCTGCCAATTTTCATGAACCGCTGCTCAAGCAAAAAGCAGATCTTTATGGGCCTAACATTCGGGAACTGGTAGAAACGGGTCTTGGTATCGATGCAGTGACCTATTCGCGGGCGTTGGAGAGTCGCCTTCAGTTTATGGCTGATGCCCAGAGGTTATCGAACAAGGCACAGGTGCTATTGACGCCGTCCACACCGACGCCAGCACCGGGTGACCTTAGCGTGACTGGCAGTGCGATGTTTCAGGGCCCATGGACATCTACTGGATTGCCGACGGTCACAGTACCGTCGGGGCTTTCCCAATCGGGCCTGCCGCTTGGAATTCAGCTTATTGCGGCCAGACTGGCAGAACCCCGATTGCTCAGTGCTGCCAGGTGGTGTGAGCAGGTACTTGGCAAAATGCCAGCACCACCTCTGTAGATTTAAAGTCCGTCAGATGCTGTCAGAGTTACTTTCAGACGGCAGTTCGTCAGCGACGGTGACCCCGCTGCGAATAAACGTGTTGATTTCCTCATCAGTGTAGTCAACGTCGCGCAAGATAGACCGTGTGTGTTCACCGTAACGGGAGGCTGGTTGTTTGGGTCCGCCGGGTGTTTGTGAGAATTTAACAGGCAAACCCAGTGTTTTAACTGGACCGGCATCAGGATGGGATTGTGTAACCACCATTTCCCGTGCCAGTGCTTGTGGATCATCGTGCATCTGTACAACTGTGTTGATCGGACCTGCGGGTACACCAGCTTGCTCCAACAGGTTCAGCCAGGCTTCGGTAGTTCTTGCGGATAACTTGTTGTTGAGATGCTGCTCTAGGACTTTAATATTTTCCATGCGTGCTTCGTTGGTACAGAATCGCGGATCCTCAAGCATATCGGGGTCGACAATTTCCGCAAACCGTTTCCAGGTGGGCCCATTGGCAGCCCCGACCGTGATCCATCCGTCTTCAGTCTGCAGCGCCTGATAAGGCGCATTCAGTGGGTGTCCAGATCCCAGCGGTTCAGGCGCCAGGCCGGTGGCGAAAGCTATAGCCGAGTGCCAGTACGTCTGGACAATACCCGCTTCGAATAAAGAGGTGTCCACCATTTGTCCTTCGCCTGTAACTTCGCGGTGCCGAAGGGCGGCACAGATACCCATTGCAAGGAGAATTCCAGCGGTGATATCGGTCATGGGCACGCCTGGTTTGACTGGGCTTCTTCCTGGCCCCTCACCCGTGACACTCATGATGCCAGACATTCCCTGGGCGATGAGATCGAAACCAGCCCGTACCTTGTATGGACCAGTTCGTCCAAATCCACTGATAGCGCCATAGATAATCTGGGGGTTGAACCGACAAATATTTTCGTAACCCAGACCGAGTCGATCGAGCACACCGGGGCGAAAATTTTCCAGGACCACATCGGCATCCAGCAGCACCTTTTTTGCAACAGCACTACCTTGTGGCGACTTCAGATTGAGCGGCAATGTCTTTTTGTTGCGATTTAAGATCATGTAGGTGGCCGACACACCGTTGATGGAGTAGGGATCGCTGGCATTACGTGCTTCATCAGCCTCGAATGGTGCCCGCTCGATCTTGATTACCTCAGCGCCCATGTCTGCAAGCATCAAGGCACAGGTCGGGCCGGCCATCGCATGGGTAAAATCCACGACACGAATTCCGTTAAGAGGTCCATAACCTGTTTTCATCAGTTCTCTCCGTGGGTAACAACAGAACAATCAAATTGCTGGATTCAATAGACCTTTTCAAGGACCAGCACTACGATACCGACGACAAGCAACATGACACCTACAATTTCCTTGCGGCTGACTTTTTCTCGAAAAATTAGAACAGAAGCCAAAAATGTAAACAGTAGCTCTATTTGGCCGAGCGCACGCACAAAGGCCGCGTTGGTCAGTGTAAAGGCAATGAACCAGCAGATTGATGCAATCCATCCAGCAAAACCAACAGTAGCGCAACGGCGCCAGTGGGTGATTGTGCCTGTAATTTGGCCGGGTTCCCGGATGTATAACCAGACGAACATCATGATACTCTGAAACACGGTTGCAACCGCTAGGGTATAGGCGGATGTTGCCAGTATCGAATCACCCTCCAGCGACAGTGCAGCACCACGAAATAGTACCGCTGACAATCCGAGAAAGAACCCGCAGGCAAGTCCGATTACGGTAGATTTCTGGCGCAGTCCGGACACCAGACTTGCGACAGAAAGCTTGGATTTTCCGGCAGTCATGATCAGTACCCCAGCCGTCGCGACCACAACAGCGCAGGTGGCCAGTCCGGATATGAGTTCATGCAGAAGAATCGCCTCAAGAACAACGACCTGCACGACCTCCGTTTTAGACAGTGCCGTCCCCACAGTGAAGTTGGAAAATGAGAAAAGCCACATCAGTAAAAAGGTGAAAGTGATCTGTGCAATGGAACCAGTGATAATCCAGATAACAAACGTTGCACTGGTTGTCGGAAGATTCAGCCCAAATCCAAGCGTTAGTAACGCAAGCCAGGCTAGAGCAAAAGGGCAGGCGTAAAGGAAACGTACAGAAGCCGCGCCCATGTCCGAGAGCTCCGATTTAAGGTGGCGTTGGACAGCCGATCGAAGGTTTTGAAAAAATGCCGCCGCAATCGTAATGGGAACCCAGAGTATTGTCACAGTTACAGGCTCGATACCAGTTGTCTGGTCACAGTGGATTGAAAGCTGCGACGGCGTACTGCTTTAGAGTAGGCGAAGAAAAAGGGGGTCATGGGTTAGTATGATCGGTTGACTTCGAATCCAGTGGACTCGGGTTCGTCATCAACAATCTCCTCGGGAAAGCCCGGGGCGAGTAGTTTTTCGTTACAAGCCTCTTCGAGCCGACGGACAATATTAGGTGACCACTCACGCGGTCCGTAACGGTTCTGGCCGTCTTTGAAAATGTCGAGCAGTACCGGTGCAAGTTCCAGCGGTACGTTGGTTCTATCGGCAACAGCCTGAAACAGACTCATATCTTTGACAACCAGATCGAGTGTGAAATTGATATTTCGACTGCCATTGAGTATCACTTGGCTTTCAGTTTCGTGTACAAATGAATTGCCGGATGAGATTCGGATTGCATCGTAGCTTGTATTTAGGTCAAGGCCTGAACACTTTGCTGTCATCAAGGCTTCTCCCAGTGCAACAAGGTTTACGGAGGCCAGATAGTTTGTGATTACCTTGAGTACGGATGCAGACCCGAGGGGGCCGGTATGTAGGATCTGCCGCCCCATTGCACTGATAACAGGAAACGCACGATCAAATGTATGCCGTTCGGTACCGACGAAGATCGAGATATTCCCAGTTGCAGCGCGATGGCATCCTCCAGAGACCGGGCAATCGATCGCCTCGCCGCCCGCGTCGAGAACCTGTTCACCCAGTCGTTTCACTTCATGTTCGTCGGTGGTGCTCATTTCAGCCCAGATTTTGCCGTCCGTCATTTCGGACAGAATGCCGTCTTGTGCTTCCATGACTGCAGCGCTTGCACTGGGGTTCGGCAGACAGGTGATTACCATGTCAGTCTGTCGGGTCATCTCTGCAGGAGACTCAGCCCACCTGGCTCCCCGATCAATAAATGGTGTCGCCACCTGTCGGTCAAGGTCTCTAACCATCAGATCGAAACCATTACGCTGCAAGCTGCTGGCAAGTTTGCCACCGACGTTGCCTAGGCCAATAAATCCGATTTGCATCTTTTTCTCCAGTTCCGGTGGACTATTATGTGGTGACATCAGGTGGCGTATATGATGGGTTCGAAAGGCGACAATGGCAAGTAGAGCGCAGACCCTGCCTTACTCCTGGGTAGAGACGACTATGAACGACAAGCACTGAATCTTTATCGGCGCCGGTTGGCGTTAGAATGAGCACTCGTCAACGCGTGGGTATGGACGGGCTCCAAGTCGGACACCCATCGGTACAGCAAGAGGCGTCGAGAAGGACCAGATTATGAGTGTCGCTAATACAGTGTCGGAAGTGGTCACCCGGGCCCGGGCTGCCCAGGCTGAATTCGAAACCTTTGATCAGGTCGCAATAGACAACGCAGTTTGTGCTCTGGCCTGGGTGGTTATGGAGCCAGGTCGGAATAGATTGCTCGCTGAACAGGCGGTCGCTGATACCAGACTGGGTTCTGTCGAAGATAAGGTACTCAAGAATTATCGCAAGACACTGGGTCTTCTTCGTGATCTCAATGAGGTGCGGACTGTCGGTGTGATTGCCGAGTATCCAGAGCTTGGACTGACTGAAATTGCTCGACCTGTCGGCGTGGTCGGTGCGGTAACGCCATCGACAAACCCAGTTGCTACACCCACAAACAAAGTCATCAATGCTGTTAAGGGCGCTAATGCAGTAATTCTCGCCCCATCCCCCAAAGGCGAAGCAACGGGCAGCAGGCTGGTTGAGTACTTCCGTGCTGCACTCAAACAGATTGGAGCGCCCGAAGATCTCGTACAGAAACTACCGAGCCCTGTTAACCGAGAAGCAACTCGGGAATTGATGTCACAGGTTGATCTGGTTGTCGCGACGGGATCGCAGAACAACATTCGGGCGGCCTACTCCAGTGGCACACCGGCGGTGGGTGTTGGACAGGGCAATGTCGCAGTTATTGTCGATGAGACCGCCGATTGCAGTCTGGCAGCAGAAAAAATTGTCGCTTCAAAGCGTTTTGATCACGCAACGAGTTGTTCGTCGGAAAATAGTGTGATTGTCGTCGATAGCGCCTATGACCGGTTTTGTGAGGCGCTTGTCCATCAGGGTGCTGTCATTCTCGATTCGACAGAAAAACAGATCCTACAAGACACCATGTGGGTCAACGGGAGCCTCAACCCGGCAGTCCTGGCGCGCTCGGCTACGGAAATTGCCAATCTCGCAGGTTTAGAGCGAGTTGATTCGGGTACGAGTATCCTGGTCGTGTTGGAAAGCGGGGCAGGGCCTGCATATCCATTTTCCGGTGAAAAACTCTCACCCGTTTTAACGCTGTACCGTACGTCGGATTTCGGCGCAGCCTGTGAACAAGTGCGGGCAATATATGGCTACCAGGGAGCGGGACACTCAGTTGGATTGCACAGTAGCAACGCGGAGCGAGCGGTAAAGATCGGTCTCAGCTTGCCGGCTTGTCGTGTGATCGTCAATCAGGCACATTGTTTCGCGACTGGTGGGAGCTTCGATAATGGTCTCCCATTCTCGCTCTCCATGGGTTGTGGAACCTGGGGTGGTAACAGTGTGGGTGACAATGTTAATTATCGTCATTACCTCAATATAGTCCGCATCGTGCGCCCAATTCCTGTCAATGAACCGGTCGAGAAAGAACTTTTAGCCGACTACTGGAACCAGTATGGTAAGTAGGCCGGCGACCGGTTTCGCACCGTTAGCGGACTTAAAAGATCAAACTGTCAGGTCTGTGCTTGATCACGGGGCAAAACAACATCCCGATCGGGTGTTTGCCGTTTTCCCAGAGACTCATACCAAGGTCACTTGGGGAGAGCAGCGTCAGACTGCAGCTCGGCTTAGGCCTCACCTGACCAATTCAGGCGTTTCTGATGGTGAGGCTGTTGGGATGCTGATGGCCAATGGGCGAACAGCACTTGAGCTTTTTCTGGGCTGTATGTACAGCAGACGGGTGTCGTTAATGCTCAATGCAGTGGCCGGCATTGATTCCCTGGGCTACGTGATCAGGCATTCTGGTATCCGGCATCTATTTGCCGACGATGGCCATGCTGATCTGGCGAGTGCTGCAGTCATTGCATCCGGTCAGCAGGTGAAGGTACATCGGGTCGCAGGTGACAGCGGCCTGCAACTTCCAGACAGTCAAAACCACCAAGATGCAGACCCACCTCGATCTGCTGATGATGCGTTACTGATCTACACATCCGGCACCACAGGACGGCCTAAAGGGGTCATACATACCCATGCCAGCCTGTTAGCTGGAGGCGCCAACACCTGTTCTGCACATCATCTCAGCAACAGTGATCGAGCATTGTGTGTATTGCCCCTGTGCCATATCAATGGCCAGGTCGTGACAGTCATGGCGCCACTGGTGAGTGGTTCATCTGTGGTCATGCCGAGGAAGTTCAGCACGCAAAGATTCTGGTCCTGGGTTGTGAAAGAAGACTGTACCTGGTTCAGTGTCGTACCGACGATGATTTCCTATCTGCTGGCTACGGAAGAAGCAACACAGCAGATCACAGAATCTCAACTGAGCGATGTCCGGTTCGGCCGTAGTGCTTCTGCACCACTGGCACCCACCGTACACAAGGCTTTTATAGCGCGATTTGGAATCCCAATGGTTGAAACCATGGGTATTACGGAAACAGCTGCCCAGATTCTGTCCAATCCGTTGGATCCCATACAGCAAAAGATCGGGTCACCCGGTCTGCCTTGCGGTAATGAAATCCGTATCAAAGATGGTGACGGTGCAGATTGTGAAAAAGAGGTCGTGGGTGAAATCGAAGTGCGGGGACCGAATCTGATGCGTACCTACCTGAATGATGAGCAGGCGACACGTGAGGCGTTTTCGACAGACGGCTGGTATCGAACCGGCGATCTAGGCTATAAAGATAGATCGGGATACGTCTTTGTAACGGGCAGAATAAAGGAAATCATTATCAAAGGTGGCGAGAATATCTCACCGCGAGAGATCGATGATGTGCTCTATCGTTTTCCTGGAATCCTTGAGGCAGCGGCGATCGCCGTGTCCGATCCTGAGTATGGTGAGGATATTGCTGCCTGTGTGGTTCCTCATCCTGGTCAGCAACTCGATGAAAATGCACTGCGCGACTTCTGTATAAAGGCGCTAGGGCAGTTTAAATCACCCAGGAATATATATGTTCTTGAGGAGTTACCTAAAGGACCCTCCGGAAAGATTCAGCGGCTCAAACTCTCAGGTGAGTACTCGAGTTGAGCCTGTGCCACTATCGCAGCGAGTGAGGTGCTTTGATAGGAAATTCAGTCAACGGGCCTGAGATTATCGCGAAAATGAGCTGCGTTCTTGCTGTAGTTTGCTGCTGTCCACTCCAGTAGACCCACTTCTTCATCGGTTAATGCTCGCACGGCTTTGGCCGGAGATCCGAGGATCAAAGATCGCGAGGGGTAGGTCTTTCGCTCCGTAATCAAGGAATTGGCGCCAACAATCGAATGTGCCCCAACGACGGCATAGTCCAATATTGTCGTACCAATACCTACCAGGCAACCATCTTCCAGGGTACAGCCGTGGATCATTGTGTTGTGGCCTACCGTGACATTATCGCCAATAAGTGTGGGGATGCCTTCATCCACGTGGATGACTGTCCCATCTTGAATATTGCTGCCGGTGCCGATACGGATCAGGTCGTTATCTGCTCTTAGCACGGTGTTAAACCAGACACTCGATCCACTTCCGATTTCCACGTTGCCAATAACGTCTGCGCTGTCCGCCACATAGACGTTCTCTGCTATTCTTGGTGACAAGGTACCCAGAGAATAGATCATAGATTTGCTCCGGTTCAGGTCAGGCTGGGTGGTTGAGTGGGCTCGGTGTAATCGACCAAGCTGTTCCGCTGCAATCTGCTGAAAAGGGAAAATACCCTGTCACTGAACTTCTGCTTGATTTTGTAGTGCACTTCGTACAAATCGACTTCATTTCGCAGCGACATAAGGTGGTCATCGCTGGTACATAGTTCATCTACAAGGTTCAACGTATGCGCGCGTGTTCCCAGCCAGTATTCACCGGTCGCCACTTTTTCGAGATCTACTACAGGTCGCTGTTCCTTAACAAAATCCTTGAACAGCATATGGGTGTCTTCGACCTCTTCCTTGAGTTTCTGTCGCGCCTTGTCGGTGGTTTCACCAAACATGGTAACCGTCCGCTTGAATTCCCCAGCCGTCACTTGTTCATAATCAATATCGTGCTTTTTTAGAAGTCGACTAAAGTTCGGCATCTGTGTGATCACACCAATAGAACCGATGATAGCGAAGGGTGCGGCGAGTATTCGATCACCCACGCAGGCCATGAGGTAACCGCCGCTGGCTGCGACTTTGTCGACCGCGATAGTGAGCTTGATTTTCTTTTCGCGAATTCTTGACAGTTGAGAAGCAGCCAAACCGTATGCATGGACCATCCCACCTGCGCTTTCGAGTCGTAGCAATACCTCATCTTGGTCTCGAGCAACCAGTAACACGGCTGTGACTTCCTCTCGAAGTGTCGCGACTTCAGAGCCACGGAGGTCGCCTTGGAAATCGAGAATGAACAGTCGTTTTCTGGTTTCACTGAGCTGTTTTGTCGTTTTCTTTGCCTCCGCTTTCCTTGCTTTTTTGTCGGCTTTTCGCTTTTTCTTTGCCTCATTTTTCTGCAGCATAGAATGTTGCAATACGTCGCTGATGTCGCGGTAACGATCGTTAATCGGTTTGACTTCTATATGCTCCGGGGTAGCACTTCGCCGACGCATCGCCAGGGTTGCAATAAACCCGACAACAGCCAGCAATGCGGCCAGTAGGGTTACTGTTTTAGCCAGGAACAAGCCGTAGTTCGAGAGAAATTCCATGAAAATATAATCACTGTTTGCAGCGAAAGAGTTTATCACCGCAAGCTGGAGGAAACAGCGGTTGCTTCAGCTGTTGAGCCTGACGTATCTGAAATCGGCCGATTTGTTATCGATCGGTCTGCCGGGTGGAGCGATCCAGGGCGCGAACTCTCCAGGTGCGAGAACCTGGGTCATCAGTGAATTGAGGTAGGCCTCATCATCCGTGGTCGGTAGGAAACGGTGTTTCTGTTGATCCCATTCATCGTCTGCCAGGATATGCCCCTGAGGATCGGTATGGATACCGGCAAACTCGCCAACTGTACGGGAGAATGCGACATGCGGCAGAGACAGGGTGAAAGGGATATCAGCTTTTCTGATGATTGTATTCCACCGATCTACACCTCGCGCACACTCGCGTTCATAATCATCACGCAGGCGGGCATTCAGTGCCGGCATAGCTGCTGTAGCGACCGACTTTATGTGACCCTGCTCAAGTTTAAGAACCAGATAGGTTGCAGTGATGAGCTGGTGGTCGTCCTCAATCCCAGTCTCGTGGTAACGACCCTTGATACCTGAATCAAAAAATCCAGCGGCGTTGGTCGATATCTCCGATCCGAACAGATCGAGCGATACCGAAAAATGAAAATTGAGCTTGCGCTGTACGGTGGGCAGATCGATTACACCCAGTGCTCGGGTCCGTTCAATGTCATAAGGGTCACGAAGGCCGTTCTCCAACATGGCTGAACATGTGCGTTCCACGATTCGAGCAATGCCGCTCTGGCCAACAAACATATGGTGGGCTTCTTCGGTGAGCATAAATCGTGTTGTCCTCGCCAGCGGGTCAAATCCGGACTGGGCGAGACTCTCCAGCTGCATCTTGCCATCACGATCTGTGAAGAAAGTGAACATGAAGAACGACAGCCAGTCGGGCGTTGCCTCATTAAACGCCCCTAATAATCGTGGTGAATTACTGTCGCCCGAACGCCGCCGCAGCAGTTCTTGCGCTTCCTCCCGACCGTCAAGCCCAAAATATTTGTGCAGCAGGTAAACCATCGCCCAAAGGTGCCGCGCTTCTTCAACGTTCACCTGGAATAGATTGCGCAAGTCGTAAAGTGAAGGTGCAGTTTTGCCGAGGTGACGTTGCTGTTCAACTGATGCCGGTTCGGTATCCCCCTGAATGACAATCAATCGTCTCAGCGTTGCCCGCTGCTCTCCAGGTACGTCCTGCCAGACCGGTTCACCCAGATAACGACCGAATCCGATAGTACGATCTTCTATTCGCGGAGCAAGCAGAATGCCCCATCGGTAATCCGGCATCTTGACGTAGCCAAACTGAGCCCAGCCATCACGATCGACACTCACAGCTGTACGCAGATAGACCGGCACATTCTGAAAACCATCTGGCCCCATGTCGCGCCACCAGTTTAGAAACTCTGGATGCCACTGTTCGAGTCCTTTAAGGACGCGGCGGTCAGACACCAGGCCTACGTTGTTTGGAATGAGTGTGTCGTAGCTGACTTGGGTGTTTTCGGTTGTCACGATTGATTTTGTCGACTGCAAAGGGTTGGGAAAAAAATTCTAGGATTAAACCTACTTTTTATTGCTGATCGTAGTCAAGAAAGTGGACCTAGTCAGTAATTGGTATCTACTGATTACGTACGTTCGGGATCGAAAGTTCCTTTTTGACCGGAACCGTATCGGCGTAATGCGCCTTGTTCACCTGCAGCATTACCGCGTTGAAAGATCCAGTTCTGCCATGCACTTAGGCGTCCAAAAATCTTGGTTTCCATGGTTTCTGGTCCTGGAAAGCGCAAATTTGCCTCCAGTCCAATCAGGGCGTCAGGCGAAAATGCGCTACGCTCTTCCAGAAATATCCGAATTTCGTCTTCCCAGTCCAATTCGTCAAATGCAAATGTAACCAGGCCCAAGTCCAGACAGGTCTGAGCAGGCAGTGGGTTACCGATGAGATCGAAGAGTTCCGTCACAGCACTGGGTCGTCCGATGAATCGCGTTTGTAGGCGGGTAAGGTCGTTGCTCATCGGATAGGGTCCAAAGTTAGAGGTCGTCAGTGTGGCCACCGGTGATGGACGGGGGTCCCCATCGAGTTGGCCCATCAGCATGTACGTGCGGTCGCACGCGAACATTATTTCCGCCAGCAATCCAACAAAACAGCTGCCAGGATCGATTACTGCAACGAGAGACCTTGAGGTCAGATCAATACGTTTCAATACACGTTTCCAGTACAGCATAATCTCACGAACAAGCCAATGCTCGGCGTGCTGATTCAAGAACGTATCGTGCTGCAGTACAGTAGCAGAATCACCTTCAGTCCGAAAAATCAGCACACCTAGGTCGGGTTCGTTGAACCGCAGATGAAGCAGCGCATCATCCAATTCGCGGGCACAGCGCAGTACCCACGCCGCTGCACCGCTCGCCGACAGTGCATCATTATTTTCGGGGGCTGCGGATTGTGGACCCGAGATGGTGAGGGTTGCAGTACGACCCGTACGGTTTTTGTCCACACGAACAGTAGAGTAGCTCACCGTACGGTCAGAAGAATTGCGTTCCAGGGGCTTGAGGATTATGCCTGTGCGGTTGCCTGCTGTATCAGGTGGTTCTTCCAGTTGACAAACGAGGTGTTCAATCACGCCTGTAAGTTCTGAGGGTGGCACGGTCTGGTCGATCAGCCCCCAAGTCAGTGCTTTAGGGCCGCGGACACCTTCTTCCAGTGTTGAAAATACATCAGCGATGTCTCGACGGATTTTTCGTTTGTCTGTGATACGTGTCAGCCCACCGGTGCCGGGAAGGACTGCAAGAAGCGGTACTTCTGGCAGAGCGATACTCGATGAACCATCATCAGCCATCAGAATGTGGTCCGTAGCGAGCGCCAGTTCATAACCACCACCGGCACAGGTGCCCTGTATGACGCTTATGAAGGTTTTCTGTGACCATGCAGACGCATCCTCGATGGCATTGCGAGTTTCGTTCGTGAACTTACAGAAATTGACTTTGTGTGCGTGACTGGCGCCGGCGAGCATTCTGATATTGGCACCTGAGCTGAAAACCGTGGGATTAGCAGATTCAAGTAGCACAATACTGACGTCTGGATGTTCGAAACGCAGGCGTTGAATAGCGTCATTGAGTTCAATATCGACACCAAGATCGTAGGAATTGAGTTTGAGTTGGTAACCGTTGAACAGGCCACCGTCTTCGTCGACATCCAAGATCAGGTGCGCAACCCGGCCGTCCAGGCGAAGGTGCCAGTGCTTATACCGCTGGGGGTCGGTCTGGAAATCGATCTCCATCGTCAACTGAAACGGTCCGGTCTAAATGGCGTGACATCGAGCGAGGTTATTGTGCCTGCTGCAATTTCACTCACCAGCTTGCCGGTAATTCCGCCCAGTGTCAGCCCCAGATGATGGTGTCCAAAGGCAAAAATTAGATTGGGATTGTGTCTGGAACGGCCGATCACCGGCAGGCTGTCCGGCAATGTTGGCCGAAAGCCGAGCCAGGTATCAGACACGGGTCCGACATCTGGCAGTGCCTGCCGTACACGGCGCTCAATATAAGACAGGCGCTCAGGATTGGGAGCAGCATTTAATCCCCCGAGTTCGACGGTTCCAGCGGCCCTCAGTCCCTGATACATCGGGGTCATGTAAAACCCAGCATCTGCAAATCCAACCGGCCGGTTGAGGAGTTCAGCTGACTCGGAAAATTGTACATGATAGCCACGCTCAGTATCGAGCGGCAGTTCTTCACAACCGCCCTTTGCAATTTGCATTGACCAGGCACCACCAGCAAGAACCGCCTGGTCGTAGTGATGACGGTTGCCATTGACCTTGAATGCAACATTATCTGCGGACTGAGCCTCCACAGCAGAGACCTCACCCTTAATAAATTGGCCGCCGGTGTGACACAGGTGGTCTACCATGCGGCTGGTCATCTGTTTGGGGTCAAGTATCGTAAAGCCGTTCGGATACAACACAGCATGCGGAAAAATTGGTGCCAAGTTGGGTTCGAGGTCTTGAAGATCGGTTGCAGTGAGTTCCTCGATCTGGGCGCCTTGAGTAAGCCGGCGTTGGCGATTTATTGCATCGGCGTCGAAAGACTCTGAGGTTGGGTAGATGTAGATNGTCCCATCCCTTGAGATCAGATCATCACCACCACTTGCACGAAACAGAATCATAGAAGCATCTTCAGCATCGCGGAGTAGGCTACCAAGTCCGTTGATGGTGCGGTCTACATGCTCTCGTCTACAGTGNTTAAGAAACTGCATCAGCCAGGGNATCATTTTTGGCATATAGCGCCAGGCAATCGATAAAGGACGCTCCTGGCCGAACATCAGTGATGGAAAGCGCCATATCAGGTCGGGCCTGTTTACGGGTATTGATCCGTACAAGGCAAAAGTGCATGCGTTACCGTAAGTCGCACCTGAACCAGGCTCGTCGCGGTCGAACAGCGTTACGTTGAACCCGNCTTGTTGNANGTGGAGAGCNCAGGAGACACCAACGATNCCTGCNCCAATNACNGCGATGTTTCGCCGCTCTTGAGAGTGTTNAGCNNGATNTGTCACNGNGTNGCCTGGATCGNATTGNGAGTCGAACTNCCNGTAGTATACGATCTCAGTTGATCTTCANCAGNGGNTTGCNTAANTNCNGCTNAAGTCAGNCTGACCAGTCGAACCTGTATTCGTGCAGCGCTATACTNNTTCTCGCACTTNTCAGAACAGTAGCTGTNGAGCGGAGCAGTGGCGANAACAATTGANATACCTNNGATGTACAACGCGACCAACCACTTTATAGANCGGCATACCNNCAAGACATCCGGTGNGCGNGTTGCTTACACAGANCATGCAGGTGACTGGACNTACCANNAACTCGCGGCCATGGTCNATCAAGCCGGCAACGTATTATCGAATNTGGGNNTGAAAGCGGAGCAGCGTGTGCTGATGTGTATGACGGACTCNGTGTGGTTTCCTGCAGTGTTNTGGGGCGCCATTAAGATNGGTGCGGTCCCGGTTCCCGTCAANACGATGCTGACGGGTNCTGACTACGCCTACATGCTNCACGACTCGTNNGCCCATGTGCTGGTGGTATCNGAAAGTTTGTACCCAAAATTTGCNCCCCATATAGACGGTCAGNCGTCTCTGGGAGAGNTAGTCATCGATGGTTCCAGCATCGATGGNCGACACAGTCTNTCAGTGCTGATGGAGTCGTNTGAANCAGAGNTGCCCACAGCACCGACAAAGCGAGAGAATTCTGCATTCTGGCTTTACACTTCCGGATCGACCGGACAGCCTAAAGGTGNAGTTCACCGTCANTCAGATNTGGNCCAGACGGCCCGGCTNTATGGTGACGGTATCCTGAANTTGGATNNGTCGGATGTTGTTTTNTCAGCAGCAAAGCTGTTTTTTGCGTATGGATTAGGTAACAGTATGTCNTTCCCNTTNCATGTGGGGTGCCGTACNGTCTTNNTGGCNGATCGTCCGACGCCAGAAATTGTGCTGTCTGTGATGAAAGACCANNANGTCTCTATATTTTTTGGTGTGCCGACACTTTACGGCGCGATACTCAGTGACGATGCCAACGATCGCAGCAAGGTGTCGGACCGACTTCGATTGTGCGTGTCAGCCGGCGAAGCTCTGCCTGAGGAGATCGGNAGAGAATGGGAGANAAGATTTGGCGTGCCTATTCTTGATGGTCTAGGCAGTACCGAGCTACTGCATATCTTTCTAAGCAATAGGCCCGACGACGTCTGCTACGGTACAACCGGGCGAGCAGTTAGCGGGTATAAGTTGCGGATTGTTGATGAAAACGATGTGGATGTAGAAACCGGGGACATGGGTGAGCTGCTGGTGTCGGGTCCTTCCAGCGCTGTGTGCTACTGGGGTCAGCCTGAAAAATCTGCCCAGACTTTTCAGGGTGAGTGGGCGCGGTCGGGNGATAAATACTACCAGGATAATCAAGGTTACTATGTTTACTGCGGTAGAACCGACGACATGCTCAAGGTCGGTGGAATCTGGGTCTCCCCGTTCGAGGTGGAGAGCGCGATGATTGCGGATGAGCGGGTTCTGGAAGTCGCTGTTATCGGTTACAAGGACGACCTCGGTCTTGTCAAACCCAAGGCCTATGTTGTGCTCAAAGCGGGTGTTGAAAAAACAAGCGAACTNGTGGAGGANCTTAAAGGTTTTGTAAAAGGTCGCCTGGCACCATTTAAGTATCCCCGCAGAATTGAATTCATAGATGTATTGCCCAAGACAGCGACCGGAAAGATACAGCGGTACAAGCTTCGAAATCAGGATTCAGATCAACCCTGAACAGTTGCTGCTCTATTTTGTAAATCTGATAGCGGCCTGGAGGTAAATGACTTGAATTCAACAGCCCAGCTGGAACACATTGAAATCGATGGTTGTCAGCTTGAATATCTCTGGTGCCGCGAAATCGTCGAACCATTCCAGAGAACGGTGGTCCTCCTGCATGAAGGGCTGGGTTGTGTTCAGAGCTGGGGTGATTTTCCGCAGCTGCTAGCGGCGTCGACGGGCCTCGCTGTACTGGTCTACTCGCGGGTCGGCTACGGGGGTTCTGGACCCACTTCAATGCCGAGGACGCCTGACTGGATGCACCACGAAGCGCTGGTTGTTCTACCGGCGCTGCTCGAGAAATTTGATATCGGGTCGTGCGTTTTGATCGGCCACAGCGACGGTGCATCAATTGGGATTATTTATGCTGGCAGTAAGGGACAGGGGAATCTACAAGGGTTGGTACTCATGGCGCCGCACGTTTTCCTTGAACAGGTTAGTCTGACTGGGATTGATCACGCACGTTTGATGTATCAGACTGAGGACCTGCGGGACAAGCTGGTGCGCTATCACGGTAGCCAAGTCGATGGTGCTTTCTGGGGTTGGAATAATTTCTGGCGACGGCCCGACATTCGGGACTGGAATATCGAGGACTCCCTGGACAAGATCGACCTGCCCGTATTGGTGATTCAGGGAGCGGATGACGAATACGGCTCCATAGCCCAGCTTGACTCAATTGAATCCCGGGTACCTGTGGAGGTCGAACGTCACTTCCTGGAGAATGTCGGGCACTCACTATATCGCGAGCGGCCTGAGTTCGTACTGAATACCATCAACCGCTTTATCGGGCGCTTGTGAGTCGATCAGTAATACACTTGTGCGGCCGTCGAGTACTGTGCACTGCTGACTGATTCAATAAGTCAATGTGCGATAATAAGTGGTTCCGGTGGCAGGGATCTGATCTTGAGCTCGCAATTAAGGTGGTAACGCGGGCAAAACGGTCAGAATTTGGTCAGATTCGCAGTGGGCGCCTCGTCGTCAGAATAAGCGCACCGCCGGTTGAAGGAAAGGCCAATAGTGAGTTGCTCAAGTTTCTAGCCTCTTCGTTCGGGTGTTCACAGCGAGATGTAAATTTACGCACTGGATTACGAAGTCGTGAAAAGCGGGTACAGATTAAAGCGCCATTCCAGATACCCGAATTTCTCAGCGGTTCACTGAAGCGTGATTAAGTAAGGAGTGATCGCTACAGTGATCAGTGACCAGAAAGGACATAACAAGTTTCTTAAGAGCAGTTTAAGGTTCCACTGATACGCGGTAATCCGCATGTTGATGATATGAAAAAATCAATAATACTGGCGCTGCTGATTGTTGTGGTTGTCACCGGGTGGTTGTTGTCGGGTGTCTGGCGGAGTTCCGATCCACATTCTGTGAATCAGGAGACAGGCTCCGGTGCTTCCGCATCGGCAGAACAAGTTGAAGCGGCACTCCCTCGGGTACGTGTACGCAGTGTTGAGTCAGAACGTGTACCACAGGAGATTATTCTCCTGGGAACTACCGAGGCAAAGCGTAAAGTCAGACTGCGGGCGCAGACCGTCGGTGTCGTCAAAAAGGTCCTTGTTGCCAGAGGTCAGTTTGTGAGGCAGGGAGAGGTGCTCGTAAAGCTCGCGGCAGACGATCGACCGGCGCGGTTACGTCAAGCCAAGGCCCTGCTGGATCAGCGACAGACCGAGTTCGAGGCGGCTACCTCTTTGTCAAAGAAAAACCTTCGATCACAGATCGCTCTGTCTGAGGCTAACGCACTGCTGAACGCGGCCAAGGCCGGTCTAGAAAGGATTAGAGTGGATATGGATAGAACGGAGATCCGTGCACCGTTTGACGGGTTCGTCGATCAAAGGTTTGTTGAACTTGGCGACTACATGAAAGTGGGGGAACCCATTGTAACGATACTCGATCTTTCAACCATAGTCGTCGCCGGGGATGTTTCTGAACACAATGTGTCGAAGATAAAACCAGGGCTTTCAGGGCGAGCGGTGCTTGTGGATAAGCGTGAACTTGAAGGACAAATCACTTATGTCGCGCGTTCCAGCAGTGCGTCTACCCGAACTTTCCGCGTGGAACTGGAGGTTCCCAATCCTAGCTACGCCGTGGCTGAAGGTATTACTGCAAAGATCTCGCTGTCGGTTGGTGAGACGGTCGCACACCGTTTGTCTCCTGCCTTGCTGACGCTCAGTGACGAGGGGGTCATGGGTATCAAGGTGATTAACGCGGAAAATGTCGTCGAGTTTCTTTCTGTGACTCTGGTGGCTGATACACCTGAAGGAACCTGGCTCGGCGGACTCCCAGAACAGTTAGAACTAATCAGCGTTGGGCATGAGTTCGTAAAACAAGGTCAGAAGGTCACTGCTGTTCGCGAGTAAAAGGTCAAAGACTGAATAGATGACTTCCTTGATTGATCATGCTGTCGGTCGTTCCCGCACTGTGTTGGCGATTCTGGTCTTTATCCTGATCGCGGGGTCGTTCGCCTATCGCGATATTCCGAAAGAATCTCAACCTGATATAAGCATCCCCATCATATATGTGACTGTCAGTCACGATGGAATTTCTCCAGAAGATGCAGAGCGCCTAATTATCCGCCCGCTTGAACAGGAGATGCGTGGGATAGAGGGTATTAAGGAGATGCGCTCAACTGGCTATGAAGGTGGGGCGAACGTTTTGCTTGAATTTGAAGCCGGATTTGATGCTGATACTGCTCTGCAGGATGTACGTGAACAGGTTGATGTTGCAAAGGGCAGTCTTCCGGCCGCTTCCGAAGACCCTGAGGTCCATGAGGTTAATTTCAGCTTGTTTCCGGTCCTTGTTGTCATACTGTCAGGAGAGGTACCAGATCGGACACTTTATCGTTTGGCGCGCAAGCTAAAGGATGACCTGGAGGGCCTCTCTGTAGTACTAGAGGCGAATATTGCTGGTGAAAGAAAGGAAATGGTCGAGGTGCTCATCGATCCAGTCGAATTGGAGAGTTATGGGCTGGATCCAGCAATAACTGCTAGCGCCATCCGTGGTTCAAATCTGCTGGTGGCAGCAGGCCTTCAGGACACAGGGCAGGGCCGCTTTTCGGTGAAAGTGCCTGGTTTGTTTGAGAGCGTTAGAGACATCATCGAGCTGCCTGTAAAGGTTGATGGCGATTCGGTGGTTCGAGTCGGCAATATTGCTGAGGTCCGACGAACGTTTAAGGATCCAATGAGTTATGCAAGGGTTAACGGCCGCTCATCGGTTGCACTCGAAGTGTCTAAACGCTCGGGCGAAAATGTCATTGCTACCATCGAACGGGTCCGCGAACTGGTCGAAGCGGAGCGGTTACGGTGGCCAGAGGGTCTCCGCGCTGCTGTGAGTGTGACCTACTCACAGGATCGGTCCGATCATATTCGCACCTTGCTGAATGACCTGCAGAACAGCGTTGTCAGTGCAGTGATTCTGGTGATGGTTGTGGTGATAGCGGCGTTGGGTATTCGTTCAGCCGGGTTGGTAGGGATTGCCATACCAGGCTCATTCCTCACTGCTCTGCTGGTTTTGTTTGTCCTGGATATCTCGTTGAACATGGTGGTGTTGTTTAGCCTAATTCTTGCGGTAGGTATGCTGGTTGATGGTGCTATTGTTGTAACCGAGTATGCAGACCGACAGATGATTGAAGGTGCAACTCCCAGGATCGCCTACACCGCTGCCTCCCGGAGAATGGCCTGGCCGATTATTGCATCGACGGCAACGACACTGGCAGCATTTCTACCCTTAACCTTTTGGCCGGGCGTGGTAGGTGAATTTATGAAATATCTGCCAATGACCGTGTTGATCACGTTGTCGGCATCGTTGCTGATGGCGTTGGTGTTTGTACCTACTTTGGGTAGTCATTTTGGTCGGGCCGGAAATACCAGTATTACGAGTCAGCGTATTGTAGAGGCTGGTGAGCGCGGTGAACTGGATACCGTGCCTGGATTTACAGGCATTTACGCTCGGATGCTTCGAACAGCATTGTCCCACCCAGTCAAGATACTGGTTGGATCGATCGCTGTGCTGGTTTGTGCACAACTGGGCTACGCCACCTTCGGTTCAGGTGTTGAGTTTTTCCCAGACGTCGAACCGGATAACGCAAAGATTCAGGTTCGTGCCCGAGGCAATCTCTCCCTAAGCGAACAAGATGAGTTGATGCGTGAAGTCGAGGCGCGTGTTATCGATATCGGCGGTGTAAAGACGTTCTATACCCGCGTTGGCCCCGATGCCAACTCTGAGCAAGCCGAAGACATTATCGGCAGTATATCGATGGAGTTTGCCGACTGGAGAACCCGGGAGAAAGTCGCTCAGATCTTCGAGACGGTCCGAAGCCAAATAGACGATCTCGCCGGTATTGTGGTTGACCTTAGAAAAGAAGAAGGTGGTCCCCCGGTTGGCAAGCCCATCCAAATACAACTCGCCTCACGCTATCCAGAATTGTTGATACCGGCTGCCGCGCGTGTTCGCAACAAGTTCAACAGCATGACGGGACTCAACAGTATAGAAGATTCACGACCATTACCTGGAATCGATTGGGAGATCGTGGTTGATCGGGCACAGGCAGCGAAATACGGAGCAGACGTTGGTTCCGTGGGTAATATGATTCAGATGACGACGGTTGGTTATAAAATCGGAACTTATCGACCGGACGACAGCGATGATGAGATAGAAATTCGGGTCCGTTTCCCCCGGGCGCACAGGACGATCGAAGAACTCAATCATGTGCGACTGAATACCCCACTGGGTGCTGTACCCATATCCAACTTTGTGGATCGACAAGCAAAAGAGAAAACCGGCACCATAAAACGAGTCGATGGACAGCGCGTAGTCACGGTTCAAGCCGATGTCGATGATGGTGTTTTGGTTGATGGCAAGCTGCGTGAACTCGAAGCGTGGATTAAGGCAGCAGACCTTGATCAGCGTATAGATATAGTCTTCAAAGGTGAAGATGAAGAACAGGCTAAGGCACGATCTTTCCTGAGCAAGGCGTTTATGGTTGCATTGTTTGTGATGGCGGCCATTCTGATTACACAGTTCAACAGTTTCTACAGTGCTTTTCTGATTCTTTTTGCGGTCGTTATGTCGACCATAGGCGTATTTCTGGGATTACTGATCACCGGTTCACCTTTTGGAATCGTTATGAACGGGATTGGCGTGATCGCTCTTGCGGGGATTGTCGTTAACAACAACATCGTTCTGATCGATACTTATGACAGGCTAAAGGCTACAATTGCCGACCCTTTTGAAGCTATTATGCGTACTGGGGTACAGCGACTTCGCCCGGTTCTATTGACCAGTGTTACGACGATACTCGGGCTTTTACCCATGGTGTTGGGAATCAATATAGATTTTCTAGCGCGCGAAGTGACCTATGGAGCGCCATCGACTCAGTGGTGGCGGCAGCTTTCCACTTCAATTGTGTTTGGTCTGGGTTTTGCGACTGTTCTTACTCTTATCGTGACCCCATGTGCTCTGATGTTTAAAGCAAATATTCACAAGTGGCGCCAGCAACGCAGCCGTCTTGGTAGGAATGAAACCGTTGCTACCTAGCCGTCGGGCGTGGTTTTTAAGTGGTCTAGTTAAGGTTGGTGCTTAACGGGCACATCCGGAACCCACAGGTATCCATCGGAATCCAGTAGGTAGGCTTCCCTCAAACCATGAGGTTTGTCAGAGGCGCTTTGTAGCACGGTAAATTCTTGTGCAATCGCATGGGCCTGAGCTATATCAGGATCACAACCATGCAGCCGCAATTCAACAGTTCCCCCCCGGTGAGCCAGTTGCGCAAGTGTGGTATTTAACGGGTGATTGTCGTAGGTGTGATCTGCATGGATCATCCACTGGGCACCATATCCACGCACAGCTGCGAAATCAGCGTCGTGATAAACAATGTCTGCACCCAGAACGACCTGCTGAAAAATCAGGGCACGTTCGAGATTTTCTGATATCAGATTGATGGTCAGTCCTTGTAGTGACTGGCCATACACATCGGCCGCCAGCCAAGGCTCCCCCTTACGTTTTTTCATGGACGATTCTTTTTGCCCCAGGAGTCTCGTAGCTCGACGGTACGGTTGAAGACGAGATGAGAGGGTGTTGACTCCGGATCCACGCAAAAGTATCCGACTCTTTCGAACTGGAATGACTTTCCAGTTGTGGCGCTAATTAGTCCGGGTTCGACTTTGCTGTTTGTGATCACTGCCTTTGAATCCGGATTGATCAGTTCGAGAAAGTCTTTGCTGCGATCCGAAAGCGGGTTAGCGTCCTGGAAGAGCCGGTCATACTGGCGGACTTCGGCATCCAGGGCATGTTGGGCCGATACCCAATGCAGTGTACCCTTAACCTTTCTGCCATCAGGAGCGTGACCACCTCGACTTTCGGGGTCGTAGCTACAGCGCAGTTCTGAAATCTGACCCTCAGAGTTACGTATTACAGACGTACAGGTTATGAAGTAGGCATAACGCAGGCGTACTTCCCTGCCCGGTGCAAGGCGAAAGAATTTTTTCGGCGCCTCTTCCATGAAGTCCTGTCGATCAATGTAGAGTTCGCGGCAGAAAGGGATCTGTCGACTGCCCATTTCTGGATTATTTGGGTGATTGAAGGCATCGAACTGCTCGACTCGGTCCTGCGGATAGTTTTCGATCACTAATTTGAGCGGGTTCATAACCGCAAAGACACGAGGCGCATTCTTGTCAAGGTCTTCGCGGACGCAATTTTCCAGAACGCTGGCTTCGATTTGCTGTTCGTTTTTGGTTACACCGATACGGGTACAAAAGTTTCGAATAGCACGGGGTGTATAGCCCCGACGCCGCAGGCCTGAAAGAGTAGGCATTCTCGGGTCGTCCCAACCACTGACGCAGTTCTCATCCACTAGCATCGTCAGCAGACGCTTACTCATAATCGAGTAGTCCAGTGACATCCTGGAGAACTCGATCTGACGAGGTCGCTTAGAAATTGTTACGTTGTCGAGCACCCAGTCATAAAACGGCCTCTGGTCTTCGAATTCAAGAGTACACAATGAGTGGGTAACGCCTTCGATTGCATCTGAAAGCGGGTGAGTGAAGCCATACATCGGATAGATACACCAGCGGTTTCCCGTATTGTGGTGGGGGCTGTGCCGGATACGATAGATTGCAGGATCTCGCATATGGATGTTGGGCGCAGCCATATCTATTTTTGCCCGAAGAACATGTGAGCCGTCCGGGAAATCACCGGCACGCATTTTTTCGAAAAGTTCCAGGTTCTCGGCCACGGACCGGATACGGTAAGGGCTATCTGAGCCTGGTTCAGTCAGAGTGCCCCGGGATGCGCGAATCTCTTCTGCACTGAGACTGCAGATGAAGGCTTTGCCATTTTCAATGAGTTCGACTGCCCAGTCATAGAGTTGTGGAAAGTAATCCGACGCATGGGTTAGACGATCTTCCCAGTTGAATCCTAACCAGCGCACATCAGTTTTAATTGATTCGACATACTCGGGGCTTTCCTTATCCGGGTTGGTATCGTCAAAACGTAGAAAGCAGCGACCGGCAAAGTCTTCAGCCAGACCAAAATTGAGACACATGGACTTTGCATGGCCGATGTGCAGATAACCATTGGGTTCAGGTGGGAACCGGGTGACGATTCCGTCTGTATGACGCCCGTCGGCAATTTCTGACTCAATGATCTGTCGGATGAAATTGGTTGGCGTTACCGATTTTGAAGTATCGTTCATGTTGATTTGTTTCGATCAATTTAGCGATGTGTGGCCGCTGTCTATCCCGTGAGCTCAATATTTTACTCGTCATAGCGAATCACTTGTGATCTTCCCTTCGACGGGCGTCGCAGGCCGGTACTCCCTGAATTCCAGCCCGGGCCCGATCAAACATCTGGGTAAAGGTCTCCGCTGGCGGGCCGCAAAATACAAAGTGATGTTGATTCATCTCGCATTTCGTGCTACTGACTGTACCCAGACACTGGAAAAGCAGCTGCATGGCAAGGCTAGAACCGGACCAATCGGTCGCTGGAACAGGCTTTTTCTGGTGCAACAAGAAACCAAAAGAGGCAGAAAGGAGAACGTTAAATGGCCTACACAACAGAAGGCATCCGGAACCTTGCACTCGTCGGCCACGCCGGGAGTGGGAAAACTACATTGGCAGAAAGCCTGCTTCTAGATGCTGGCGTCATCAATGAGGCTGGAGTGGTTGAAAAAGGTTCAACGGTTACTGATTTCGATGAACTTGAACAAAAACACCACCACTCGCTGACAGCNGCNCTGGCATCCTATGACTATCGCGACACGCATATCAACTTGATCGACACACCCGGATACCCGGATTTTGTCGGGCCAACATTAAGTGTTCTTGGTGCCGTGGAGACTATTGCGATTGTTGTGAATGCCCAGAACGGTGTGGAAAGCTCAACGAGACGCATGATGGAGGCAGTCAAGCAACGCAACTTATGCGNGATGATTGTTGTGAATCGAATTGACGCCGAAGATGTCGATCTGGAGGCAGTTTATGCACAGATCCAGGAAACGTTCGGTAGTGAATGCCTNGCAGTTAATTTACCGACTTCAAACGGCAGTGACGTGGTCGATTGTTTTTTTGGGACTGAGGGAGAGTCTGACATATCCTCGGTTGAGGATGCTCATACTGCAATCGTAGATCAGACCGTAGAGCTGGATGATGATNTGATGACAGCGTATCTCGACCAGGGGGAAGTTGCCCCGGAGCAGTTGCATGATCCGTTTGAGCAGGCCATGCGTGAACGGCATGTAGTGCCGGTCTGTTTTGTCTCCAGTAAAACAGGCAGCGGGGTCCGGGCGCTCAACGAGTTTATCTGCAAAATGCTGCCAAGCCCTTTGGAAGGTAATGCACCTCGATTCGTAAATGGAAGCGGAGATGAAGGTGAGAGTTATGACGTGGTAGCAGATGCTTCGAAACCTGTACTCGGTCATGTCTTCAAGATTTCTTTCGATCCGTTTGTAGGACGGCAAGCAGTATTTCGTCTCTATCAAGGCACAATAAAAAAAGACGCACAGGTGTTTNTGAAGGACAGCCGCAAAGGTTTGAAAGTGGGTAACCTGTCCAGTTGTCTGGGCAAGAAGCTTTCCGACTCCGTCGCTGCGATACCGGGCGACATCATGCTGATTTCAAAAGCTGAAGGGTTTGCTTACGATGCTGTGGTGCGAGATGCTCATGATGACAATGACATCCAGCTAGAGGCAGCTGCATTGCCAACGCCCATGGTGGGTGTTTCGATAGCGCCCAAGAGCCGTGGCGATGAACAGAAAATTGCTGAAGTACTGACAAAACTTACCGAATCGGACCCTTGTTTTCGGATCGAGCGTAATCCTGCCGCGAATGAGACAGTACTNCGTGGTATGGGAGACCTGCACCTGAGGATGGCGGTAGAACGAATGAGCGACCAATATGCCGTAGAGGTTGAAACTGGGGTACCTACGATTCCGTACCGAGAGACTATCGGCAAGTCTGCTGAAGGGCACGCTAAACACAAAAAGCAGACCGGCGGTGCCGGCCAGTTCGGGGAGGTTTACCTTCGGATCGAACCTCTGGGCCGGGGTGAGGGTTTNGACTTTGTGAATAAGATTGTCGGCGGTGTTATCCCCGCCCAGTTCATTCCGGCAATAGAGAAAGGTGTGCAGAGTGTCTTGGAGGGGGGTGCTGTAGCTGGTTTTCCGATGCAGGATATCCGAGTGTCAGTTTATGATGGCAAGTATCATGCGGTGGACTCGAAAGAGGTAGCGTTCGTGGCTGCCGGACGTAAAGCGTTTCTCGAAGCGGTGTCGAAGGCCGGTCCGGTTGTTCTTGAGCCGATTGTGGATCTGGAGGTTACAGTGCCTGCCGATAATATGGGAGATATCACGGGTGATCTGTCTTCNAGACGAGGCCGGGTCAGCAGTACAGATTCAATGCCTGGTGGCATGATNAGCATCATCGGGCAAGTGCCGCTTGCAGAGATGGATGACTACCAGTCGAGACTCAAGTCAATGACCGGCGGTGAGGGCAGCTACACCCTGGAGTTTTCGGCCTATGACCCCGCACCGGGGGATGTGCAGAAAAAGCTCTCGGGAGTCTTCCAGCACGCGGAAGAGGATTGACCAGGCAACAGCCTGTTCAGGATGTGCATNCTAAACAGGCTGCCGGGCTGGNAGTTTAAGCAATAACAATTCCAGACTGNCTCGTCAGCGGCAACCACCGATAGTTCCGGGCGGTGCTATACTGGCGCGCCCCAAAACGCCAGAACTGGGCATCTAGGATTAATGGCTCTACTGATGTCATGACGCAAACAGAACAAAACAAGCAATCGATCAGTGACGAAATCAGTGTTACAGACAATCTACGGATCTCGGATATACAGGATGTAGCCGATCCGAAAACCGTCATTGAAGAGCATCCACTACCCCCTTCAGTTGCACAGCTNGTAACGCGTACCCGTGCTGAGGCGCACGCGATTCTCCATGGTCAGNACGACCGTGTGATTGTAATTGTCGGACCCTGCTCGATTCATGATCCTGTTGCGGCACTGGACTACGGGGCCCGCCTAGAAGCGTTACGGCAGAGTTATTCCAAAGACCTGTTGATTATTATGCGGGTCTATTTTGAAAAGCCCCGGACCACTGTCGGNTGGAAAGGGTTGATTAATGATCCCGATCTCGATGNCTCATTCAATATCAATAAGGGGTTGAGGCTTGCTCGTAAATTGTTGCTGGATCTTAACCTGGCCGGTGTGCCTGCTGGAACAGAATGCCTAGATCTGNTGACACCGCAATATGTTGCCGATCTGATTAGNTGGAGTGCTATTGGTGCCCGAACGACAGAAAGTCAATTACACAGGGAACTGGCATCCGGATTGTCTTGTCCTGTTGGATTCAAGAACGGNACNGATGGGAATCTCAAGATNGCAATCGACGCCGTTGGCGCCGCAGCACATCCCCATCATTTCCTGACGGTGACCAAGGCTGGTTATCTAGGAATCTTTGAGACCACTGGNAATGAGGATGGCCATGTGATTCTCCGGGGTGGNCAATCACCGAACTACGACAGCGAGAGTGTTAACNCGGNAGCTCAAATGTTGGAGTCTGCCGGTTGTTTGCCAAGATTGATGGTTGATTTCAGTCATGCGAACAGCGGAAAACAACATCGTGGACAGATTACTGTNGGCGCTGATGTTTCGAGTCAACTGGCTCAGGGTGAAAACAGGGTAGNCGGCGTTATGATCGAAAGTCATATCGTCGANGGCCGGCAAGATGTGGTCGCNGGNTCTGATCTCGTGTATGGCCAAAGCATTACTGATGCCTGCCTTGGTTGGGATGATACGGTTCAGNTGATTGANCAGTTGGCTGCAGCAGTTAANNCTCGACGGAGTTTGTTGCGTTAGGATTGTNAACTGATTGTTCCAAAGCCAGTGAAACAGGTTGATGCGAGTCCACGATCCGTCCTCTTTATGNTCTGATCAGTAAATTNTATTCTTTGCTGTTGGGCTTCGATGTTACGCTTATGCGACGACTTCAATCGTATCTATCGCTCGGATGACCCTGAGAAATTCTGTTACCCATTTGCTACCGTATTAGCTTTAAACAATGATTAAGCCCCATGGTGCCACCAAACTCAGGCCGCTTTATGTGGCCTGCGATGAGCAGCGTCGCTCACTTGAAAGTGAAGCTCAGGGTTTACCATCTCTGAAGATCAGTTCGGCATCGGCAGCAAATGCTGTGATGCTTGGTGCAGGATATTTCACACCTCTGTCGGGATTTATGGACCAGCGCGATTTGGCCAGTGTTGCTGCAACGATGCACACGGCTGATGGGCTGTTCTGGCCCGTTCCGGTGATTAACTTGGTCCAGCAGTGCAACTATCGAGCCGGAGACCGTATTGCTTTGAGGGACCCTAACATTGATGGTAATCCGGTTCTGGCTGTGCTGGACATCGCGGCGGTCGAAGAACTTTCAGACAAAGACCTTGAGTTGGCGACTCGATCGATCTATGGCACGCTCGACACGAACCATCCTGGTGTGAAGATGTTTTCCAGCCAGGGCAGGGTGTTGGTCTCTGGCCCGATTATGGTCCTGAATTACAGCTATTTTGCGTGCGCCTATCCAGCGACCTTTCGTACTGCAGAGCAGATTCGGGCCGACATCAGTGAACGCGGATGGAATCGGGTGGTTGCGTTCCAGACCCGTAACCCGATGCACCGCGCCCACGAGGAGTTATGCAAGATAGCGCAGGCCACGGTCGATGCCGATGGAATTCTGATTCACATGCTTCTGGGACAGCTCAAGCCCGGCGACATACCGGCAGATGTGCGGGACGCCGCAATTCGGACCATGGTTGACCTGTATTTCCCGGCCAACAGCGTGATAGTCGCCGGCTATGGGTTTGACATGTTGTATGCAGGACCGCGGGAAGCAGTACTACACGCGGTGTTTCGCCAAAATGCAGGTTGCACACATCTTATAGTTGGTCGTGATCATGCAGGTGTTGGTGATTATTACGGCGCGTTCGATGCGCAGACAATTTTTCGCGATCAGGTTCCTGACGGTGCCCTGGACATTCAGATATTCGAGGCAGACCATACTGCGTATTCTAGGAAACTCGACCGGGTGGTAATGATGCGGGATGTACCTGATCACGAGCCGCAAGATTTCGTGCTGTTGTCCGGCACTCGGGTTCGAGAAATGCTGTCGGCAGGTGAAGCACTGCCACCTGAATTTGCCCGGCCTGAGGTCGCCCAGATTCTGATGCAACACTACCAGGGATGGCAGGCAGGCAGTTAAATGGATCGACTCAGGTCGCTAGTGCTTATGGGGAACTGTTAAAGTCCTTCGATCTGTTCAACCGCGATGCTCTCCTCTTCAAGCATCACCGGAATGCCGTCATCGATTCGGTAGATCCGTTGTTTGTTCTTGGTGATCAGGCCCTCACCGAGTGGTGTTTCAACAACTGTGTCGTTGGCCTGGGTGACCTGTCCCGTGGCAATTGCAGCATTGACAGCAGCAAGTTTCTCCTCACTGAGAGGGAATACCGGTTGTTTGCTGACCGGGCAGCACAGAATATCGAGAAGTTTGGGATCGATTGGCATGGGTGGTAATGTTGGTCGTTCAGATTGTGGCAGCTGCCAAAAGATCACTGAGTATACTGCTGTGCGTGTGTAAGGGCATCTTTTGGTACGGTAAATATGGGTGAAAACTACGCGGCAGGTGGAACTCCATGAGTGCAGATTCCAAGAAAGTAGTGCTGATCGCGATCTGTGGTAATGCAGTGCTGACTGTCCTGAAGTTCACGGTCGCGGTTCCGACGCATTCGGCAGCGATGATGAATGAGGCGATCCATAGTCTGATGGATACGCTTAACCAGTTATTTCTGTTGATGGGGCTGAAAAGCGGTAGCAGACCGGCCGATCGCCGGTACGCATTTGGTCATGGTCAGAAGAAATATCTCTGGAACTTGTGGAGCGCGATTGGTCTTTTTTCAATCGGCTGTGGGCTGGGGCTTTCACACGCCTGGCATGCCTGGCAGGAGAGCCATAACACCGTCGAACAGGTTATCGTTAAGTCGACTTTGTTCGGGTCGACCGATCCTCTGGTATTGGCGATGGCTGTATTGCTGATTGCGCTGTTGGTTGAGTCCTGGGTATTAAAAGTCGCCTGGCGTGAATTCGCGCAGCGAGCTCGAATGAATGGTCATCAGAATGCGCTGTCCTACCTCAGTCAATCAGATGATCCAACATTGGTTGCCGTCCTGCTTGAAGACGCGGTTGCGGTTATTGGTGTATTACTTGCTGCCATTGGCATTGCGCTAACGCACGCAACCGGTATTGTGCTTTGGGATATCGGGTTCTCGGTGGTGATTGCGGTGATGCTGGGTATCACTGCAGCATTTCTAGGTATGATCAACATGCGTTTTCTTTCCGATGTCCGGGATCAGGAAGCCGAGGAAGCCTTTAGGTTGATTGTCGACGCCCACAAGGAAATTGAGCGTTATCATGACCTGCGCAGTATTGTCATTGATGACCGCAATACTGTTCTCGTGGCCGAAATTGAACTGAAAGAGGAAAGTATAGTGTCTGCTTTGCGGGAAAGGATTACACAGCTTCGAGCTGAAAGCAGCGTCGGGATTACCGATCTGGATAGTGGTGAGTCTGGGCAGGTAGAGTTTCTGTCTGACCGCGCACTGGTTCAGGCCACACTTGAACGTACCGAACAAATCATAGACGAGCTAGAATTGCGCCTGCGTGAACAATGCCCCCGTGTATCCCATGTTACGATTGAAGTTGAGGGTATTGTTGAGAACCACCCAGTGGATAAGCCAGATGGGCAAAACTGTGATGGTGTAGACAATCTTGAAAAGTAATTAAACGTTTAAGGATGCTGGTATGAATAGAATTNTTGTGAGTTGTGTAATAGGGATTGGATTGATGATTCCGGCATCAGTGATAGTTGCAGAGACTACGATTGACTCTGATGAGCAGAAATACAGTTATGCGCTGGGGTATCAGATCGGCAGTCAAATTAAAAGGCAACTGGATGNAGAAAACGTTGAACTGGATGTTGATGCCTTTGTCCGTGGTATCGCGGACGTCCTCTCAGGACGAGGACTTGCGCTCAGTCAAGACGAGATTATGAAAGCGATAGAAATTAAAANTGAGCAGGAGGTGGAAAAGATGAAAGAGCTCGGGGACTCAAACGAATTAAGCGGTGAGGNATTCCGGGCAGAATACGGCAAACAAGAGACTGTTATGCGCACGNACAGCGGTATATTGTACCGGGCACTGACAGACGGTTCTGGCACAAAACCTGGTCCGAATGACACCGTGGTTGTGCACTACAGGGGCACGCTACCGGATGGTCAAGAATTTGATAGTTCCTACGAGCGAGGTCAGCCGGCGACCTTTAGCCTGGGTGGCATCATAGCGGGATGGAAAGAGGTACTTCAGTTAATGTCAGAAGGAGCGAAATGGGAGGTTGTGATTCCACCAGATCTCGGCTACGGTAGTGNCGGTGCTGGTGGCCTGATCGGCCCCAATCAGACCCTGGTTTTCGAAATAGAACTGATTGAAGTTAAATAGTGTCTCGGGTGATNTGATCGAGGTGCTACTGTTGGTTGGCTNCGACGATCTGTATTTTTTTGCAACGCGGTTCAGCCGACTGTCGGGAGAATATTGATTACTTCCCCGGCCACAGCGCGGGTGCCCTGATCACCACCGAATTCCAGTGGACGCAGACGACNGGATGAGAAACCTGTGTAAATAGCAGATTCAATCATCTCGGCTGCGCAATCAAGTTGATCTTGTCCTGATTTTTCGGCCAGGTATCCCAGCAACAATGAACCACTGAGAATGCAGGCCAATGGGTTTGCGGCATCTCGACCCATAATATCTGGTGCGCTGCCGTGGGCGGGCTGAAACAATCCATGATGATCTCCNATCTCAGCACAGGCTGCCATACCCATGCCCCCGACAAGACCGCCAGCGAGATCAGACAGTATGTCTCCATACATGTTTTCCATTACCATGACATCGAATGACCAGGGTTTGCGGATGAGGTCCAGAGCCTGGGCATCGATATAATTGTGATCGGCAGAAATGTCGGGGAATTGCTCGGCTCGTTCATCAAANATTTTTCGGAAAAATGCCATGGACCTGAACACATTGGCCTTATCTACACAGGTCACGCGGCCAGGCCTGCCGCGATTTTTTCGCTGCCTTGCCAGTTGAAATGCAAAATCGTGAAGTTTTTCAGTGGTGTTTCTCGTGATGCGTAGCGTGTCACGTACCTCATTTTCGTTGGCGACTTGTGTCCGCCCATGTACGGCAGCCGAATAAAAAAGACCTTCTGTGGATTCCCGTACGATTACTAGATCGATGGCCGAGGCGCGAGGATCTGCGAGGGGCAGGGGTGTATTCGGATAGGCTCGGACCGGTCTCACACCAGCGTAGAGTTGTAGCTGTTCCCGTAGGCGCAGATGGGGGGCTATTTCGGTACCGTCGAGNTGTCGGATCTCTGGCAATCCAATTGCGCCTAATAGAATTGCATCAGCCTGTTCNGCGGCTTGTTCAGATCCTTGTTCAATATCTCTGCCGGATTCTCTGAAGTAAGTCGCACCGGCATGGTAGCTGCTAAAGTTTAAACNGAATCCGCCGACGCATTTTTGTGCGGCCTTAAGGACAGCGATCGTCGCATCCGTGACATCGGGACCTATTCCATCTCCCCTGAACACGGCCACGTGATAGGTTGACTGACTCATGCCGCGGCCGAAGGGATAGCGTTACGAGTACGCTTGAGTCGTCGAATGAAGGCCAATCGGATCATTACGATGTTAGATTCATGATTGTAATTCCGACCACAACCATTACGGCCGCGCACATCCTGTACAACATATGCCGTTCCTTGAGCATTAGCCCCCCAATCANTACAGCAATGATTACGCTNGTTTCCCGTAGAGCAGAGATCATGGCCATGGTGTTGGTACTCATTGCATAGATGACCAAACCATAGGCGAGCGCTGCGACCATACCGCTAATCCATAGCCCACGCCAGTGCGTAAGATAATAATCCTTGACAGTATGTCGACGAATCAGTGAGACGAAGATACCGAATGTGGCAGCCTCAAGAACAAATAGCCAGATNATGTAGCCCAGCCTTGACTGGGCTTCCCGTACACCCAGTCCGTCGGCTAGCGTATAGCCGCTAATCCAGATCGCGGTACCTATCGCGAACAGGACGGGTTTGCGATTGCCACGCCAGGGCAGTCCGTTTTCGAAACTGAGGCTGACGATTCCCACGCAGGCGAGCGATATCCCTGCCAGAACCGTCAACGACAAAGTTTCTCCGGCAAGAAGTATTCCAAATCCTGCGATAAGTAGGGGTGCGCTACCCCGCGCAAGCGGGTAAACCAGACCGAAGTCACCAACGCGGTAACCACTGATCAAAAAGCCGTAGTAACCCCAGTGCAGAATCAGCGAAAGCCCAAGATACGGCCACGCTGCTGGGTTGGGGATCGGGACAAATGGCAGCAGGCACAGGCAGATAATTCCGGAACATCCATGCATCAGAGCGAGACTGAGTAACTTGTCATCACCAGCCTTGATAAATGCATTCCAGGCGGCATGTAGAAATGCAGCCGCCAGCACGAGAGTGATTGTTGAAAGCGTCAAGATGTTAGACCAGAGATTTGTTGCGCCCAGCGACCGTGCGAAAAGTTGTAGATTAACGGGTACCCATGATTTATCCTAAAGCGACCCCCGGCAGTCCGGTAACGCAACTCCCCGGTATATAGACTTTTCTTTATCTCGCGGCNCATTGAAAATTCCCGGCAACGCGATGATCCGTACTGCACAGGTTGCGGGCTCGCGTATCCTGATCACGAGACTATGACTGATGAGAATACTTTTTGCTGATAAATATCCCGAGTCAGCTATCGATGAACTCAAACAAAAAGGGCAGGACTGTGTGCTGCAACCAGATCTTAAAGCTGATGAGCTTGACTCTGTGGTTGCGGAATATGATGTGTTGGTGGTGCGAAGCACTCAGGTAACGAAAAAGGCAATAGAGGCCGGAAATTCGCTGAAGATGATTATTCGAGCCGGCGCTGGAACGAATACGATCNACAAGGATGCCGCTGCCGCTCGTGGTATTTATGTCTGTAACGTACCGGGTCGAAATGCTGCAGCAGTGGCTGAACTGGTTATCGGACTTCTGATCGCCATCGACAGAAACATTCCGGACAATGTTTTAGCGTTGCGCCAAGGAAATTGGAATAAGAAACGATACAGTGTTGCTGCGGGTCTGAAAGGGCGACGTATGGGCGTGGTTGGTCTTGGTGCCGTGGGTCTGGAAGTACTTNAACGGGCGCATGCGTTTGGGCTGGAACTCTATGTTATTGATCGACCAAGCCGGTGGGGGGAAACGCACGACCGCCTCGTTCGTATAGGCGGTATAAAGCGGGTCAGCAGCCTTAAAGAACTGGCAGAACGCTGTGAAATCCTCAGTTTTCATGTGCCATCTGTGGCCGACACGAACAAAATGGTCGATGCGGAACTGCTGGCGCGGATGCCAGTAGGGGCTATTGTTATCAATACCTCTCGTGGGGATATTGTCGATGAGGAAGCCCTGATTAAGGCGATGGATGAGAAAGGAATTCGAGCAGGCTTGGATGTGTTTTGCGGGGAGCCAAGTGGTGGTGAGGCTGTATTTGAATCGATTCTTGCCAGACACCCCAATGTTTACGGTACACATCATATCGGCGCATCTACGGATCAGGCACAAGCAGCAGTTGCAAGGGGTGTGATAGAAATCCTGGATGCGTTTAGTCAGGGAAATATCAAACACTGTGTCAACATGGACACGTGATNATTNAATGTACTAGGAGACAAGTGATGAGTCGGCGAGTCAATAACTTCAGTGCGGGTCCATCAACCCTGCCTCAACAGGTGCTTGAGGAAGCTCAGGCGGAATTTGTGGAATATCAGGGCTCAGGGATGTCACTGATTGAAATGAGTCATCGCGGGAATCATTTTGATGAAGTACATCGGGAAGCGATAGTGATGACTCGGAAAATATTCAGTGTTCCAGACAGTTTCAAGGTACTGTTCCTCCAGGGTGGCGCAACGTTTCAGTTTTCTATGGTCCCAATGAACCTGTTGCGAGCAGGCGAGCGGGCAGGCTACGTAAATTCCGGCAGTTGGGCTACTGGGGCGATGACAGATGCCAGGTTCTACGGTGATATCTATACCGCGTGGGAAGGTACGGATTGCGGCTACACCAGGATGCCCCAGGACGATGAGTTGGAAATCCAGTCGGGTACCCGCTATCTGCATATTACATCCAATGAGACAATCGGGGGTGTGCAATTCACCCACTGGCCTGACGTTGATGTACCCCTGGTCTGCGACATGTCNTCAGACTANATGTCAAGGGCAATACCCTGGGAGAAGTTTGACTTGGTGTACGGTGGGCTCCAGAAAAACCTGGGTCCATCCGGAATGGCACTAGTGTTTGTGAGGGAGTCAATACTGGAGAACTGCAACACTGACATCGGGCGCTATATGCGTTATGCCGTCCATGCTGAGAAAAATTCTATGTTCAACACTCCACCAGTGTTTCCGATTTACATGCTGGGAAAGATACTTAAGTGGATGAATGAGAAGGGTGGGCTCGATGTTATCGAAAGAGAAACACAGGAGAAAGCCAACCTGCTGTATTCGGTGATCGACAGCAGCGACGGGTATTACAGTTGTCCCGTTGAAAGCATGTGCCGCTCGGCTATGAACGTGGTTTTCCGATTGCCCAACGACAATCTCGAAGCAGAGTTTCTCAAGCAGTCGGACGCGTCTGACCTGCTTAATCTTAAGGGACACCGGAGTGTTGGTGGATGTCGAGCGAGCATCTACAATGCTATGCCGCGTACNGGTGTAACGGCACTGGCAGAGTTTATGGTTGCATTTCGGGAAAATAACCCAGGGTAAGGCCCGTTTCGCTTACAGGTAAACCTGCTTGACACAGATCCACACCTTCAAACCCTATGTCGTCTGCCGTGATCGGGCAGAGCGCGTGGTTGCACCTGCTTACGATTCAATGGCGCCTGCCGAACGCATGNCCTACGCTAAGGCAAACCCGTCGAACTTCATTAAAACGATGAGAACACCGGAGGACTATGCTGAGTCGGAAAATCCATCGCTCGAGATGATTCTGGATTACAATCTTAACGCGGTTCAAAAAATGTTGGAGGATTCGACCTTCGAGCNTCAACCTCATGAGGCGCTGTACATTTACCGACTGCATACCGGAGACCATGTTCAGACGGCTGTCATCGCAGAAGTGCCGGTGACTGAGTATCGGCAAGGTCGCATTCACAGACATGAGCATACGCGTTCTGAACATGAAAATAGACTCACGCAATACTTGCAGCATGTTGGTGTGAGTTCTAGCCCCATTTGTCTCGCTTATCAGGATGATGCTCGAATTGATAGAACTGTAGAAATTATTACCCAGGNTAAACCGTTGCTTGACTTTTCACTGCAAGATGGAGTGCACCAGACAGTCTGGAAGGTTGTCGAGGCCGAGCAGATCGATATTCTGCGAGCTCAGTTTTTGAGCGTTGAGGTGGCTTACCTTACCGATGGGCACCATAGAATGGCAGCTAGCGTTCGACATGCTGCCAGTCGATCAAACANTGGCCCCTGGGATAAATTTCTGGCGGCACTGTTCCCGGCAACTCAGTTGAGNATCCTCTCTTTTAACCGATGTGTTCGTGATTTGAACGGGCTTTCAGTGCAGCAGTTGATTGACCAGCTCGCGTTAAACTTTACAGTTGATCAGATTTCCGACGANAGGAAGACGATGCTGCCATCCAAGCCAGGTGAGTTCACTTTGCTGGTGGAAAACCAGCTGTTTCGATTGCAGGTGCGCTCGGCGCGAGTACCCAACGATCCGGTTGGTAGTCTGGATGTATCACTGTTGCAAAACTTGTTTCTTGAACCTGTGTTGGGTATCGGGGATGATCGATTTGACCCTCGACTTGATTTTGTTACAGGTGATAGCGGATTGAATGGTTTGAGACAACGGGCTGAGGAAGGATGGCNGGCTGGTATTGCCTGCTACCCGACTTCCATGAGGGACTTGATGAGCATTGCAGATCGAGGCCTGGTTATGCCGCCCAAGTCAACTTGTTTCGATCCTAAAGCCCGTTCAGGCATATTNCTGAGGTTCTCCTGAATGCTGACAGTCCGTGTTTTTGATTGTAATATTATTTTATCTGTTCTTTATTGGGTTCGTTTATTGCAGGTAGTTAGACCAGGAAGTTATCGAATGATTTATGGGTCTAGGTGTCGCAAAATAGATCTCATATGTCGCGCGTAAATCAACAGATCTGGGTATTAATTCTAGAATGCCGCTGTGGTAGTGACGGTTAGCCGTCTGCACGTTTATTCCGTGTCGTANAACATCAACTGCAAGGTGCGNTGACAATGACAGAAACTGAAGTTGCAGAGTCTGAAGAAGAACTAGATCTGAATACATTGTCCGACGAGGAACTCGTTGAGCAGATGCACGACGATCTTTATGATGGCCTCAAAGAAGAGATTGAAGAGGGAACGAACATACTGCTAGAGCGAGGCTGGGCTCCGGATAAACTTCTCGCGGACGCTCTGGTAGAGGGGATGCGAATTGTCGGTATCGATTTTCGGGATGGAATTTTGTTCGTGCCCGAAGTTCTGATGTCAGCCAACGCAATGAAAGGTGGTATGGCGATTCTGCGACCATTACTGGCGGAAACTGGAGCGGCAAGTATTGGTACAGTGGTGATTGGCACTGTAAAAGGTGATATCCACGATATCGGCAAGAATCTCGTAAGCATGATGCTTGAGGGAGCGGGATTTGAGGTCTATAACATTGGCATCAATAACCCAGTCGAAAACTTTCTCGAAGCAATCGAAGAACACAAACCGGACATCGTGGGCATGTCTGCGCTACTGACTACGACCATGCCGTATATGAAAGTAGTTATTGATACCTTGGTCGAACAAGGCATTCGGGATGACCATATCGTGTTGGTGGGTGGGGCACCCTTGAACGAGGAATTCGGGAAAGCGATTGGTGCAGATGCTTACTGTCGAGATGCAGCCGTGGCAGTAGAGACAGCTAAGCAGATGATTGCACAGCGCAGGGGTGAGTCGATCCCAGCGTAAGTACTGACAGGTAAAGATTAAGTACTAAGCTATTGGTGATTGAGGGAGCAGAGCAGGCGATAGACTGG
>PCBE01000035.1 GCA_002731295.1 Acidiferrobacteraceae bacterium
ATAATGGCGTAAAGTAAAAAGCCGTCTGGACGCCACCAGGTTCGTTGGTTACTCATGCGACTTTCCTTCGGAAACTTTGTGTTCCCCAGAGAAATAGACTAATCATTAGGGCGACTGTCAGCATCGATATGACTGATATGGCCGCCCCTAAAGGCCAGTTCAGCGCTTTACCAAACATGGACTGGATAATGTTGCCGATCATGATACCGCTTGGTCCACCGACAAGAGAAGGTGTTACATAGTCACCGACAGTTGGTATGAATACGAGCAGACTTGCTGCAATTACACCGGGTAGAGATAGGGGTAACGTAACACGAACAAAAGTTATGAACGCGTTCTCGCCCAAATCCCGGGCAGCCTCAAGAAGAGAGCGATCTATTTTCTCCAGTGATACATAGATTGGCAGGATGGCGAAAGCAGCCCAAGCATGAGCCAATGTAATCATAACAGCCGCGGGGTTATACAGTAGAAACTCAAGAGGCTCAGAAATAAATCCTAGGGTCTTCAGTCCCGAGTTGATCACGCCGTTGTAGCCCAGCATTACTTTCCATGCGAATACCCGGAGAAGATAACTGGTCCAAAATGGTACTGTGATCAGAATTAGCCAGATCAGTTTGTTGTGCTGAATTCTAAAGGCAATAAAGTAGGCCATCGGGTAGGCCAGTAGCACAGTAGCTAATGTGACTAGTCCCGACATGCGAATGGACTTAATCAGGATTTTTCCGTAGATGGGTTTCTGGAAGAAGTCTATATAGTTCTTCAGTGAAAAAGTTCGAATGAAATCCAGATAATCCTGGATCCAGAANCTCAGTGTAAACAANACNGCCANTGGCATNGCCAGTCCCAGCAANAACGCAAGTAGNGTGGGCGACAACAGGGTGTAACCACGAACTGCNTCGCTGGTTNGAAAAANNCGNGCTAGGCTGANTCCGGAATTGGTGATGGGNCGCAGTAGTGCTNGAGGNNTTCATNCTCTAGTCGAGGNNNGGTCGCTATCACACACNNAATAGACGCNGCCTTTCTAGATCGANNGATGCCGNATTGAATTGCAAAAAATACGGACAGGGACAACAGGTTGTCCCTGTCCGTNACTATATGNTTACTTAGAGGCCTGCTTTNACCTCTTCGAACATGGCCTGTAGAGCAGGNTCGTTACCCATTGGGGCTTGGAAGATNCCNGCATCTAGNGTCNCGTTTACATNNGTGGAGTAGCCNAGNTCNTTGAGCAGNCCAGGTTGATCTTTCTCGACTTGCGCGAATGCCTTCANGTTGCCGTGGCCATAGCCGTATTCGGTGAGTGCAAATACACCTGATTCNACGCTAGCGTAGGCATCGACGTACTCATANATTTTNTCCAATTTGGCNGGATCATGGTCAGTCATTAGGCAGAAGCCNCAGACCCAAGTCATTGCGCCTTCCTTTGGACTGGTATAGCGCACATCTAAACCCTCTTTTTTGAGCGCCGCGTAAGATGAATTCCACGCAGATGTTGCGATCAATTCTCCAGAGGCTAGTGCCTGTTCGATATCGGCGGGACTGGTCCAGTAATAACGCATCAATGGCAGTTGTTCTTTGAGTGAGGCACGGGTTTTTTCCATTTCAGCATCGGTCATATTGAAGGGGTCTTTCGCTCCGATGTAGATNGCAGCAACCATGACACCATCAATCAGGCTGTCCGCCATTGACAGACGGCCCTTGTACTTGGGNTCCCAAAGCATACCCCACGTCTCATTACCGACATATTCTGGTGCAAGGTCAGCCCTATATAGGACTGACGTAAGCCCCCAGTCCGTTGGGATAAAGTATTGTTTGTCGCCGTCGAAGGTGCCGGGGATTTTTTTCAGAGCTGGGATAATGTCGGACCAATTCGAAAGACGGCTGGGATCCATGGGCTGAAGAATGCCTGCATCTTTCCAGATTGGAACCTTGTACGAGCATGGCTGCGTAAGGTCAACCTTGAATCCGGCCCGCATCTTGGCGAAAGCCTCTTCTTCGTCACCGAAGATGGCAAAGTTGGGAGATTGACCGTGTTTTCCGATATATGGTTGATGCAACTCAGGTACTTCCCAGCCTTCCCAAGTAAACACAATCGGGTGATCGTTACTGGCGGCGCTGGCNATTTTCGATCCTAAGGGTATGGTTACCATCGTGGCGCCGAGTGCAATTAGTTTCTGGTTGAACTGCCGCCGGCTCATTCTGCCAGTCGCAAGCTCTTCGATAATCTGGTCTTTTTGCATTTTGTGCTCCTCCATCTAAGAAAGCTTTGGTTAACAAATATGTGATTTAATTGGTTGTTGCGTTATAGGTCTCATCGAGTCCTTGAACTACCTTCGCAATCATTTCGTCGATTTCCGCCTCTGACATGATCAGTGGTGGTGAGATGATCATGGTATCACCGACGGCCCGCATAACTAATCCAAGCCGTAGGCAGGCTTCACGACAGCGTGTTCCGGTCTCACCCACAGGATCATAGCGCGTGCGGGTAGTTTTGTCCCGTACGAGCTCGAGTGCGCCAAGAAAACCNAGACCTCGGCTTTCCCCAACCAGTGGGTGATCACCCAGTGGTTTCCATTTTTCCTGCAGGTAGGGACCTGTTACTGTGTCCACACGGTCAATAATTTTCTCGTCGCGAAGAATTCGCACGTTTGCGCAGGCAACCGCACAGGCTGCGGGGTGGCCGGAATAGGTCATGCCGTGGAAGAATTCACCACCTTCTTCGATCAGAACCCGAGACACATGGTCGGCCACCATCACGGCTGCAATGGGCAAATACCCGGAAGACAGTCCCTTGGCAATGGGCATTAGGTCCGGCTGGATGTTGTAGTAGTCGCTGCCAAACCATTTTCCGGTTCTGCCAAATCCGCAGATGACTTCATCAGCTACCAGCAAAATCTGATAGCGACGGCAGATATCACTGATTTCCGGCCAGTAGGTATCCGGTGGTATGACGACACCGCCGGCGCCCTGAATGGGTTCAGCTATAAAAGCAGCAACACGATGCTCCCCAAGCTCATTGATTTTTTGTTCCAGCTCTTGAGCCATTTTAAGGCCGTATCCTTCTGGGGAATCAGCACCACCGTCTTGGTACCAGTAAGGCTCACTAATATGCGTGATATCCGGGATCGGCAGGCCGCCCTGGGCATGCATTGTCGACATGCCGCCCAGACTTGCGCCGGCCATCGTGCTGCCATGATAAGCATTCTTTCGGCTGATGATGACCTGTTTATCGGGTTGTCCCAGTGAAGCCCAGTAATGTCGGGTCATCCGGACCACAGTATCGTTTGCTTCGGAGCCTGAATTGGTGAAAAAAGCATGGTTGAGATTCGCAGGCGTAACTTCAGACAGGAGTTTAGACAGCTCGATTACTGGTGGCGTGGCTGTTTGAAAAAAAGTGTTGTAGTACGGTAGGGTCTCCATTTGTTGNCTGGCCGCATCGACCAGTTCCTGACGTCCATAACCTACATTGACACACCACAATCCGGCCATCGCATCGAGAATCTTGTTGCCATCTGAATCCCAGAGATAGACGCCATCGGCCTTTTCAATGATCCGGGCGCCCTTGGCGTGCATCTGTTTGTGATTTGTAAACGGATGTAGAAAGTGGGCACTGTCGAGAGCCTGCCAGTCGGCAGTTGATTGCTGGGTTTGGGTCACTTTAGAGCTCCTATCGATATTTAGCCTTTGGTTATAAGCAGAAATTTCTACAGTGGCAAGTCAGTTGTTGAAGCTAGGTCGAACAACTCACAGTGTGGGCCGTCAGAGCTCAGCTCNCTTNACCGAAACACAGTCAGACGTTCAGCAGCAGGTGTTCTCTTTCCCAGGAGCTGATCACCTGAAGAAATGTGCCGTGTTCGTTTTCTTTTACTGCATTAAAGGCCCTGACGAAACGTTCTCCGAGAATNTCCCGCAGTGGTGTGCAATCCTGCAGCGCTCGTAGTGCCTGCTCCAGAGTTCGTGGCAGGTCATACGGCATATTGTAGGCATTGCCGGTGACAGGTTCCGATGGCTCGAGCTGGTCCATCATTCCGAGCAGACCGCAGGCAAGGCTNGCGGCAACGACCAGNTAGGGATTGGCGTCTGCTCCGGGTACCCGGTTTTCGANGCGCCGTGACTCGGGTGTTGAATCGGGCACTCTCAGACCAACAGTACGGTTGTCGTAGCCCCAATGTGCGTTGATTGGTGCAGCATGGTCGCGAATCAAACGGCGNTAAGAGTTGACATTCGGTGCAAGCAGAGACATTGCAGCNGGAAGGTAGCGCTGGAGTCCTGCAATATGGGCAAAAAATAGTGGACTGGCCTGCCCGCTATCGTCGCTGAATATGTTTCTACCGGTATGGTTGTCGACGATGCTTTGATGGATGTGCATGGCACTGCCGGGTTCTTTTTCCATCGGCTTNGCCATGAACGTGGCATACATGTTGTGCCGTAATGCTGTTTCGCGTGTGGCTCGTTTGAAAAGAAATGCCTGGTCCGAGATCTTGACCGGATCACCATGCACCAGGTTGATCTCCATCTGGGCNGCACCTGCTTCGTGATTGAGTGTCTCAAGCGCGATATCGAGGACTTCGCAGTGGTCGTATAGATCCTCAAACATNGGATCGAATTCGTTCACCGCATCAATGCTGAACGACTGACGACCGGGTTCTGCACGGCCGGACCGTCCGANCGGTGGTTCCAGAGGGTAGTCCGCATCATGATTCGGTTTGACCAGGTAGAACTCGAGTTCAGGGGCNACGATGGGTGTCCAGCCGAATTCATGATAAGCCTGCATGACTTTCTGCAAAACATAGCGCGGTGACATCTCCACTGGACTACCATCGGCGTAAAAACAATCGTGAATAATGAGCGCAGTCGGATCCTGGGCCCAGGGCACCAGCCTGAAGCTTTCAATATCCGGNTTTAGNAANATGTCACCGTCCGANGGATCAACTGCACTTTGATCTTCGGGATAGTCNCCTGTTACGGTCTGAAGGAAGATNCCCTCAGGCATACGCAGGCCAACTTCTTCACTGTATTTCTTTGCCGGGATCAGTTTGCCGCGGGCAATCCCGGTCATATCGGGGATAACAGCTTCTATCTCATCGATATCGTGATTCCGGATCCACTGCTGGATTGAACGGAGCGGACTTTCGTTCGGAGNTGGGACAATTCTTGGTTTTGAGGTCATTCGCGCGACGCTATTGGCAAGACTGGGCAGTGTAATCGATGGTCGTTACTGGAAACAGGCTCGCTTACGCCATGACCAGATGATTCGAAATGAGTACTGCAGCTGTATTATAGAAACCGGATCAGGATTCACACCGGTACCGGAACGTACAGCAGGGGGCACCGTCCATAATGGTCTGGTCTCTTTGTAATTTGATGCGGTCATCGAATCCCTGACAGAAAGTNCCGTCGCGATGGCAGGATAGNAGGTGGCCGATGTGTCCAAGATCCATCTCTTGGTACATCTCTGCGTAACGGCAACGAGTCACATTGAAATCGAACTGGTCGTCGGATTCATGCAAAACATCGACCTCNAANGCACCACCCGCCTTCCACTGCTCGAATAGATCGATAAAGTTGCGAAGGGGCGATTGGTCCGGTGAGCTGTGAGTGGCTGCAAAGTGCTNGCCTTCGGCAATCGCTGCGTTTTGGATAGCAACACGCAGAATATCTTCGGCTTTGGTTTGCCCCAGCTGGGCTGACATTTCGTCGAATACCGGGCCCATGACCTCTGCCTGTAGTCGGCGTTTGAAGATAATCGGTATATTGTCCATTGTGAGTCTCCAGGTGGAANCTAAGATTAAGTGTCTTCCAGGGCAACACCTTCTAGCGTGATTCGGTGCATCAGCCTTCGCTCGCCGTGGTAGTCATTCAAGGCTTGGTGCCAGGTGGCCCGGTTATCCCACATTGCGATCGAGTTCTGGCTCCATCGAAAGCGGCAGGTGAATTCGGGTCGGCTGCCATGTTGGTAAAGATAGTCAAGAAGAGNCTCGGATTCTTCTTTAGTCCAGCCGTCAAAGCGCAGAGTGAATTGAGGATTGACATAAAGTGCCGGACGGCCCGACAGTGGATGTCGAATGACAACAGGGTGATTCGCATCTTGACTGGCCGCAGCCGCGTTACCGAGCCGATCACCGATATCCGATTTGTCACGCCAGTCCTGATAGGCTTGGGGACCAAATACATCGCGGCTGGAATGAATCGCCCGAAGTGAGCTCAGCATCTGCTTGAGACCCTCAGAGAGACTGTCGTAGGCCGCATACATGCTGGCGAACACCGTGTCCCCGCCTGAGTCCGGTACTTCACGAGCGTAGAGGATTGAACCTGTTGCCGGGATTTGATCGTAAGAATGGTCGGTGTGCCATAGCCCACCGATGTTCGAGGTTTGTTCGGGCTCCTTGCGTACTTCGGCGATCAATGGATAGGAAGGCACGGGCTTGAAAAATCGGTTCACATTGATCTTTCCCCAGCACTGGGCAAAGTCAATGTGTTGNTCGGGCGTAAGATCTTGATCGCGGAAAAAGATCACACCGAAATCAGAAAACGCGCGCTGAACCTCTTCGAATACGGCAGTAGAGAGTCCGTTGGCGATATCCACACCATGGATTTCGGCACCGATCGCACCACTCAACGGATGGACCTCTATGTGTCTATAGCCCGAGTCGTGAGTGAACGGNGTAGTCATCAGTCAAGTGTTTTTAGTGTTGTGTCCAGACTGGTCGCCAGCCGGTCGACGATGTCAGAGAGCTGATTTTCGGACACGGTATAAGGTGGCGCAAGCAGCACATGGCTGCCCTGTCTGCCGTCCACAGTACCTCCCATGGGATAGCAGATCAGGCCGTTGTCCATTGCTGCGGATTTGAGTCGACGGTGCACCTCAAGCGATGGTTCGAATGGAGATTTGGTACTNTTATCCGCGACAAATTCAAGACCTACGAACAGACCCCGCCCGCGAATGTCTCCCACATGGGGATGCTCTCCAAATTCTGCGNCCAGCGACTCCATCAGTAATGCGCCCATCGTCTGTACACGTTCCAGCAGGTTCTCGTGTTCAATGACGCGCTGTACTGCCAGTGCTGCGGCACACGCAACCGCATGGCCCAGATAAGTATGGCCATGCTGGAAGAAGCCGGTGCCTTGATNAATCGTCTGATAGATCTGCTCATTGACCATGACGGCACCCACTGGCTGATAACCGCCACCCAGCCCTTTGGCAATGGCGATTAGGTCGCCGCAGATACCGTCTTGTTCACAGGCAAACAGTGTGCCGGTCCGGCCCATTCCACACATCACTTCGTCGAGTATCAAAAGAATTCCGTGTCGATCACAGATTTCTCGAATACGCCGAAAATAACCGGGTTCCGGTGGTACTGCGCCCAGCGTGGCACCGACGACGGGTTCAGCGACAAATCCAATGACGTTTTCTGCNCCGAGTTCCAGGATTTTTTCTTCAAGTTCATCGGCAGCCCGCAGTGCATAGGTCTTTGCGGTCTCGTCAGTANGTTGTTCTCGGTAGGCATAGCAGGGGGCAATGTGATGNGCCTGCATGAGCAGCGGATCATAAGGCTGGCGCCGCCACAGATTCCCACCGGTGGCCAGGGCGCCTAGAGTGTTGCCGTGGTAGCTCTGACGACGGGCGATGTACAGTCGCTTCGATGGTTCATCACGCTCTAGAAAATACTGTCGCCCCATCTTCAGGGCGGCTTCCATGGCTTCAGAGCCTCCGCTGACCACATACACTTTATCGAGCGGGTCGGGCGCCCGGGTAGCGAGATGAGCCGCTAGTTGTTCCAGCGGCTCGTTGGTGAAAAATGCCGTGTGGGCAAAGGGAATGGCATCCAGTTGTTCTTTTATAGCACGAATGACCTCCGGGTGACTGTGGCCCAGGCAGGACACAGCGGCACCGCCAGAGGCATCGAGGTAGGTTTTGCCTGTCTGATCGACGATGTAGGCACCGTCACCTGAGATCGCAAACGGCAGATTACTATGCGTATGGCGGTGGAAAACGTGGGTCATCGTTTCGGTTGATTGCAGTAGGCATAAGTCAAGTTATTATGCTTTGACAGTATAGCGATATCGGCCGGAAGATCACGGTGTCGTTATTCGAAGAGCGGAGAAGGTGTGTCATGCATGATCTCGACTTTGTTGTTGTGAAGAGTAATGGTATCCGGTTGAAACTTGCTATGTCCGGAGACGGACCTCTTGTAATTTTCTCTCACGGCTGGCCGGAGAGCTGGTACAGCTGGAGACATCAGATTCCTGTTATTGCCGGCGCTGGCTATCGGGCGGTGGCTTATGATGTCAGGGGGTACGGAGAATCAGAAAATCCCTACCCCATTGAAGCGTACACAATCAAACAACTGGCGGCAGATGTTATCGGAATTATTGATGCACTGGGGTATGATGAGGCCATTCTTTTCGGGCACGACTGGGGCGGTCCGATCGCGTTAAGCACCGCTGTACTGTATCCCCAACGGATCAGCGCAGTGGGCAGCCTTTCAGTTCCTCACACCGGTCGTGGATCCAGACCAGTACTGGATCACTGGCGGTCAGTGTATCGGGAGCAGTTTTTCTATCAGCTCTATTTTCTCAAGCAGGGCATAGCGGAGCAGGAATTCGAACAGAATTTACAGCGCTCACTCTATCTCACGTACTGCAATTTTGATGGACGGGGTGTTACGGCGAATTCAAGTCACAGGAGCCTTGATCTAGAACCCGTCAAACGGTCGGATGCGAGCTTTCTCGCCGGTATGTACGAGCCCAAGACTTACCCAGGCTGGTTGACCCCAGATGATCTGGCCTATCTGGTCGGGCAGTTTGAAAACAGTGGTCTGCGTGGGCCACTTAACCGCTACCGTGCCCAGAACATAGATTGGTACCAGTTGCCACAGCTTAGCCAGCCACTCGAGCAGCCGGCCTGCTTTATTACTGGTGCGCTCGATCCCGTGAACGCGTTCCTTTTTCACGGCGCCCCGACCCGTGCGCGGATCGAAAAACACTATCACAACCTCGTGTTGTTTGAATTGCTGGAGGATGTTGGACACTGGACCCAGCAGGAAGCGCCCGACGCGGTCAACACGTTGCTATTGAAGTTTCTGGAGTCGGTCGGTGCTAAATAATGGTTATGGCTCTAGCGCCACGTTTTTTCGTTGTCCCAGATCTCCCTGGGCATAGGCAATCCACTGAAGTCAGCTGTATCAAGGGGTTGATCCGGTTTTATGCCGATAGATTCCAGGGTCAGCATCAGTTGGCGGGTATGTTGACCTGAATGCCAGGCTGTTCGTTCGAGTACTTCATGCAGTGTGACCTCACCATAATAGACCTTGCCGGGTTGCGTGAAATCAGTTGCCTGTCCTTTATGTATCCACCACAAATTTATCCGTTTCGTCACAGCGTGTGCGAACTCCAAAAGGTCCTGATGCGTTGCCAATACCTCGGGCAAGTGACTGACCAGCGCCTCGTAAGTGTACGGCGTGTCATGCTCGACACGATCTAGAAACACTTTGGGAATCTGGAAAATGTGGTAAGCAAGTTGCCGATAAGAACGTGGCCGGTCTGGCAGCATGGAATCCAGCTGGTTCTCTGGAATCTGGTTCAGAAAACGCTGGGCCGCAGTCAGGATTGTGTTGAGGCGATCGATCAGGGTCGCTGGATCCAACAGAGTGTGCGGCTGCCAGTCAAATCCTGCGACACGAGCCACATCTCGGAAAACTGCGCCATTGGCCCAGTCTGAACCGCGTGCGACTATCGGTACGAGTCTCAGGCCCAGAGTTTGAAGATCTTTAAAACCATCGGGGTCTTCAAGTACGTTGATGGACTCAAACGTCACACCGTGGTCAAGCAGGAATTCCTTGGTCTTCAGGCAGCTGGAACAGCCTGGCTGCCAGTAGACTTTAAGCGGTAATGCGTTTTGGGTGCGGGTCATGAACGGGTCTCGATTGGGTTCAGTTGACGATGCCTGTACCGAATTATTATTGTTTCGGGGTCAAATGGCCACTGACCGTGTTCAGAGTATGTGGATAATTTTCGGTGTTCGGGTGTCTCTTGGATACAATGTCGGTGAGCCGGATTGTGTCGGCTTTCAATGAACAAGAAATATGTAACCGGAATTAATGGCAAGAAAAGGGAAAAATTCACGAAAGCGCCGCCCCTCCGTGCGTGCCCTGATGAGCAGGAACGCAAAGAAAGAGCGGAATATCCCGTATCTGGAGGAGCTGCAACTGGCCCTAAGTCATCAGGCGGCGGGTCATCTTAGTCAAGCTGAAGAAATACTGCAGCGTGTATTAGCACATAAGTCTAATCATGCAATGGCCCTTAAATTACTGGGTCGCTTGTATTGTGACAGTGGGCGGGTGGAGCAGGGAATCCATTGCCTTGAACAG
>PCBE01000036.1 GCA_002731295.1 Acidiferrobacteraceae bacterium
CAGTCCGAATACGCGCGCCATCGATGCGCCCCGCTGGAGTTCTTCTAACCGTTCAATATCAGTGGCGACAGAAATCGAACCATTCTGTTTCATTCCCGTAGCCTGGCCCGTTTCTTCCTCCAACTCGAGAAAAAGTTCCGCCGTGTACTGGGCGATTTTTGTCATGTTTGCAGTTGCTCGAAGTTGACCGACCAANCCTGCNGCATGCCAGGTGGTCCCGCACGTCAGCTGTTTTCGCTCGAGCAAAAGTACATCAGTGATTCCGATCTTGGTCAGGTGATAGGCGATAGAGCAGCCAACTGCCCCGCCACCGACAATTACAACCTGCGCCTGCTCAGGCAGAGTATCTGCCATAGTGCTTACCTCTAGCCAAATTAAACCTGTAATACCAGGTGCTTATTGACAGTTTCAAGTTTGATACTGAACCAAAGTGTACCTAATTCATGGCCGATTCAATAACAGTGGCACACTGGCTGGCCCAGGCTGTTCGAATCTCTATCTCTATCAATGTTGTACTGCGTCACTCCGAATCCCATCTGTCACCTCAGTGAGCGGTGCCAGAACATTGTGCACCTCTGACTTCTGCTCTGTTGAGAGCGGAATTTGATTGTGATATGTCAGTATTCGGCATAGACTTTCTGTACCTAGGCCCCTCTAGGAAATCATACAGATCTCAACCGTAACAGGAGACTGCACTATGACTGATTCTGTCAATACAAACCCTGACTACACACCTGCTATGTCAGAGGCGATTCCACTTGGACTCCAGCACGTGCTGGCAATGTTCGTCAGCAACTTCACCCCGGCGATCATTATAGGTGGTGCGGCTGGTTTTGCGTTTGGAAGTTCCGATGCGGTCTTTCTAATCCAAATGTCCATGCTCTTTGCAGGCATCGCGACGCTGTTTCAAACCATCGGATTTGGTCCAGTGGGTGCACGACTACCGGTAATGCAGGGCACCAGCTTCGCCTTTGTTCCAGTCATGATTACTATCGTTAAAACCGCCAGTATGAGTGTATTGTTTGGCAGCATTATTGTTGCCGGTATTTTCCACGCGCTCCTCGGAGCAGTTATCAGCCGTATTCGACATTGGTTTCCGCCTCTGGTCACAGGTCTGGTGATCGTGATCATCGGCTTGATGCTGATCCCTGTTGGTATTGAATATGCTGCGGGGGGTGCGGGAGACTTCAACAAGGGTAAACCCGATTGGGGTTCGGCCAGCCATTGGATCCAAGCCTTGATTGTTATGCTTGTGGCTCTGGGTGTGAAGTTCTATAGCAAGGGAATTCTCTCGAGTGCCGCCATCCTGGTTGGCCTGATCGTTGGATACGTTGTCAGCATCCCCATGGGATCAGTAAATTTCTCCGGGATCGCCAATGCTGCTTGGTTCGCCCTACCTCAACCATTGAGTTATGGGTTGGAATTCAACATTACTGCCATTCTCGCCATGTGCTTGATGTGCATTATCAGCGCCATCGAAACCGTTGGAGATATTTCCGGCATTACCAAAGGCGGCGCGGGACGAGAAGCAACAGACAAGGAACTAAGCGGGGGAACGGTTGCAGATGGCCTAGGCACAGCCGTTGCTGGCGTATTCGGTGGCCTGCCTAACACGTCTTTCAGCCAGAACGTTGGCCTGGTCTCATTAACCGGCGTGATGAGTCGATCTGTCGTTACCATCGGGGCGATTTTTCTGATTATCTGCGGATTGGTTCCAAAGGTAGGCGCGATCGTTTCTTCAATGCCGATTTCGGTCCTGGGTGGCGGTGTAATTCTGATGTTTGGCATGGTTATCAGCGCTGGTATTAATATGCTCAGTGCAGTTACCTGGAATAGGCGCAGCATGTTTATCATGGCAATTTCAGTATCTATTGGCCTGGGGCTAAAGATGGTGCCGGAGTCTCTGCAACACATCGGAGGGAGCACTTTGCCAATGTTGATGACGTCCGGCCTATTACCAGCTGCCGTGATTGCAGTAGTTCTTAATCTAGTTCTTCCCGACGAACAGGAATCTTGAACTCTCGGTAATGTTTCTTCGAATTGGGGGTATCCCGGTATGGATCGGGATACCCCTATAATTCGTTCCATCTTCAAAGTTTTCTTGCCCTGGCTCATTCACATGATCAGGTTCCAGAGGCTTGCTATAATTTGGTGACAATTCGCCCCCGTAGCTCAGCTAGGATAGAGCAATCGCCTCCTGAGTCGATCCTGGGCACCAGGGTCGGAAACGCCCTGTGTGAATCTGCTCAAACTCGGTGAACCCTCAGCACTTCGGGTGGTGGCAATACCGAGCCAAGCCCACACTGAGTGGGAAGGTGTAGAGACTTAACGGGCAGCACCTAAGGGCCTTTGGCCTAGCGGTGAAGATAAAGTCCAGACCACAAACAGTGAGTGACTGGCAATGAAAATTGCAGTGGTAAGAAGCGATAGGTCGCAAGTTCGAATCTTGCCGGGGGCGCCACTCAAGCCTGTTCTACCTGTGGGAAACTTGTGTATAAGTCTGTGAGCAGCCTGTGAATTCTGATTGCAGACGTCACGCCGGTCTGCTCAGGCGTCTTGGTGCCATGCTGTACGACGGATTCCTGCTTGCAGGCGTTATGATTGTTGCTGCTATTCCACTGCCCTTTTTTCAGTCGGCGGCAGATGGTTCTGCCTGGGTACGGGCTCTAATTCAGATTTACCTGGTCTTGGTCTGTTTTCTTTTTTTCGGCTGGTTCTGGACGCACGGTGGACAGACACTCGGCATGCGGGCCTGGCGACTTCAACTGTGTCGCATCGACGGTCAAAACCTGGCATGGTCAGCTGCAGTTGTCCGTTTCTTGAGCGCTCTGTTGTCCTGGCTGGCACTCGGACTTGGGTTTTTCTGGGTTGCCATCGACCCACAAAATCGAGCCTGGCATGATCGGCTATCCAAGAGCATCGTGGTCGTACTCCCACCGCGCCCATGACTGGCACCAGACTACTGTAACAGTGGATAGTTTTTGAATTCGATTCAATCTGACCGCAGGTTTATTCCAGACTTGCAATTATTTCTTTGTGGTAACTTCGATTGTCATGTCGACTCATCTCCTGAAGTCCGGTCGGACTGGTGATATTGATTTCGATCAGCATACCGCCGATCACATCAATACCCGCAAAAACCACACCCCGCGAAACAAGATCTGTCTTTAGCCCAGCACAAATCTCCCGGTCACGGTCAATGATTTCACTGGCCAGTGCCTCGCCGCCCTGATCCAGATTATTCAGCTCCACACCCTCAGCGTGCAGGCGAAGAATGGCACCCAGGGGCTCACCGTTCAGCAGCAGAATTCGCTTATCTCCCTCCTTCGCTGCATCAAGATACTGCTGAACAATCACCCAGTGAGAACCACCATGAGTTGCAAGTCTGATCTGAGAGTCCAGATCAGACTGTTCAGCATCCACAAAAAGGATACCCGCACCGCCATGACCATCAACCGGTTTTAGCGTAGTACGACCGTGCTGCTGTACAAAATCAACGATCTGCGCCGAGTGCCTGGCAACCATGGTTGCCGGTGTGAACTGCGGATATTGCAGTGCAGCAAGTTTTTCGTTCCAGTCACGTATGGTCGACGGTCGATTGATCACCTTGACAGATGCTGGCAACAGATCCAGCAACATCGTCATATAAAAGTAGGCACGGTCCACTGGTGGATCGGTGCGGATCCACACAGCATCCATATCGGCCATCAGGACAGGCTCCTCTGATTCAGGTTCGAAAGGAACCTGTGGGTCGTCCTGCACATTGACCCGCTGCGCTGTCGCCATAACTGATGAATCTTTTACATATAAATCACCAGCATCGAGATAGTAGACCTGATGTCCCTGCTCGCACGCTGCGAGCATCAAGAAGTAACTGGTGTCCTTGTGGGTCTTGACCGCCTCCAGCGGATCCATAATAAAAGCATGCTTCATAAGGCAAGCTTAACCGCTTTAACTGTCGATCGGCTAGCGGCCCCGGCGGCGTCTTCCTTTACGTACCCGGTCCGTCTTGGGGCTGCCGTGCGTATCTAAACAACGCGCCCGTGTGCCCTCGGTTACAGGCCCAAGCTCCCCCACCACAGTCTCGATATTCGGCACATCGCTTTTCTGATGGCTTTCAAGCGCGAGTCGCATGGCCTTCAGGTGATTCGGTGTTGTACCGCAACAGCCGCCAATAATTCTCGCGCCTGTGTTCAACGCTAGGCGGGCATATTCAGCCATCAACTCGGGTGTTCCGCTGTACTGGATTCGGCCATCAACGTATGCCGGGATTCCGCAGTTTGACTTCGCCACCAGGATATCACTGTCATCGATCTGTCTGACCATGGCCAGTAATGCACCCAACAGATCGGCAGCCCCGATACCGCAATTTGCGCCAAACGCTACCAGTCGGGGCACCATTTCACGATAAAGACCAACAAGTTCCATCGGTGAAACTCCCATCATAGTGCTGCCATTGGTATCGAAGGTCATGGTTGCTACAACCGGAAGTCCCGTCGCTGCTGCTGCCTGTCCGGCGGCCCGCATTTCCTCTTTGGAGGACAGCGTCTCCAGCCAAAGCACATCGACACCCCCGGACGACAGTGCTTGTGCCTGCTCTGCAAATGCTTCGGTCGCATCTTGGAGCGAAAGATTGCCGACCGGTTGCATAATCTCACCGGTAGGTCCGATCGAGCCGGCGACCACAACCGGATGGTCTGCCCGATCCGCTTCCTCACGTGCAATCGCTGCAGCGGCATCATTCAGTTCAGTGACACGATCCTGTGCGCCGTGCAATTGGAGACGATAACGGGTACCACCAAAAGTATTTGTTAAAACAATGTCAGCCCCGGCACTGATAAACCGACGATGTAGATCTGCAACTCGGTCGACGTGGTCTGTGTTCCACAACTCTGGTGCGTCTCCAGACTGAAGCCCCATATCGAAGTAATTGGTTCCGGTTGCGCCATCCGCGAGCAACCAGTCTCGCTGCTGAAGAAGCTCTTGAATCTGGGGCATGCATTGATACCTTTGTCGTTAACGCGCGCACTGGACAATAAAAAGCCCGCGCCAGCTGTTGCTAGAGCGGGTTTGTGAGAACACCTTCGCTTTAGCGGATTTATTGAGCGCCCGCAAGCTGACTGTCAAATCGGCGCCGCACACCAACAAGGCTAACGCCCGCACCGCGGTGTGTCAATTTCTTCAGGTCATTTGTCGCCAGTCAGGTAAGCCAGCGGATTGGCCGGATCGATACCATCCATAAATGGTTTCCCACGATCCTGATGAGTGATCTGNTAAATAGTTCCCAGCCAGTTATTAACAACCACCTTCCCCGTGTCNCCCCAAGTGTTATGNGCCTGGATCTCTCTCTCAGGAAATTGATCTACTAAACTCGGTNTGTCGGAGGATTTCATTNCTTTGTCCTGGAATTCTTGTAGAACNTTTTTTGCNTCTTCCAGAAAATANCNATTAGGGTAAGGCGGGTAATCTTTGATTTCACCGTNCAGATAACGNACAANTTCGCGNTTATACTCCTTGAGCAAGCTGTTATGGTCATATTCTGGATGCCCCTGGAAATAGACAAACCTGAAACCATCTTCACTGGTTGCCAGATGNACACCGGCTTCGTCACTTTCCATCAGGATATTGAGGTTGGCCGAGTTCATCTGCTCCGGATAAATTTCGTTCCAACGTGANTGGGGCACATCGAAGCGGGTATTGGCCCCCTGTACCAGNGGATGACCAGATTTTGTTTCGTGACNGTANACGCCCCACCGTTTTGCCGACAACGGCTGACGCTCAATCCCGTGAAAATNTAACAGTGCTGCATGAGTTGCCAGGCAGGCACAGAGTGTGGACGTGACATTTATTNTGGCCCAGTCGAGCANACTACACAGTGGCTCCCAAAATGCCTCGTCAACCAGCCTGGGATGGACTGGATTTGCACCACTNAGAATCAGCGCATCNAAACCTAACGCTTCGATATCTTCTGTCTGAAAATAGTACTGATCGATGTGNCGCCTNGCTTTGTCTCCNCGGGGAATCTTGCGNGCGGTAAACGGGTAAACATAAAACTGGGCAATNCGGTTACAACCGCCTACNAGTCGAAGAAACTGCCGTTCTGTCGGTTCCAGGGCAGCGTCTGGCATCATGTTNAAAAGACCGATGTGCAANTCGCGTATCGACTGGTCCTGAGCTCGACGCGGCGTCAGCACCTCTCCGCCTTCGGCGCGGTATCGACTAAAACTGGGCAGTTGTGTATTTGCAACTAATGGCATTATTCAACCAAGGCCCGNGGCAACGAGTTCGAGAAAATCATCCTCACCCTTGATATCATCNACCCGATCCGCNTCGACTACTACGCCGTATTCTTGGGCAATGGCCTCGTANAGCGGCAGGCGATGCTCTACNAGCAGCGGGAACATCCAGCGAAAATAATCTCCCGGGTCAATCTGTTCCGGGCCATCNAGACTGTTTTCAGCCAGGTACAACGGCAGGACCTGATCCAAAAAGCTTTCCTGGTAATACATNGGCTTGGGAGCCANCAGCGACCGCTCAATGATTTGATTGAGTAATGCCTCAGAGGGCTTTAGATACAAGATCAACGTATCTTCAGCCAATTGTCGGATTACATCAGGCTCNNCGAGTTCACATAGNCTACCGCCNGCATCGTTGATGAAATTGGGATAACCATAGGTCTGANATGACTTTTGGATNAAGTCACGGACATCGTACATCGCCACAATTTCCGCCGACCGGTGGAGNGCCTGACGTCGCTTAAACTCGNCCACAGACAGCCCCCCCAATTCTGGATCACCGATCATACCGAGAAAGCTAGCGATCGGCGTGAGNTTATTGATCGTAATGTTGTGGCAGATGTACATCGAATCCGANCGCAGCAAGTCTGCCAGAAACGGCACTTTCATCGCCTCTCGCTTGATGTTNTCCAGAATCGGNTCATCCAGATAACGGGTNCCAATTCGGTAATCTCCTGAATAATGGAACCAGGTATCGCGAGGNAGTTTACTGGCGAGTGTGGTTTTNCCCGACCCNGACATCCCCAACAATGTNATGGCCTTGGAANNCCATGCCTTAAACGCCGTTGGNCTCATGTGCCCTTTGATCTGCACCACNGCCTATCTCCTTACTGAAACCATTGTTTCGACAAACCNGCACCCCGATGGGAGCAGNACNACCGTTGAAGTNCTGTNAATNTNCTTGTCTNTCNNCGNGNAAACAGTTCGGGACCGTCTAGTCGCCGATTCNNACCACTGTTCGNCCCGTTACGCTGCCATCGATGTAGGCNCNGAACGCCTCTGGTAGCCNGTCNAAATCGATGGTCCGGCCNGCGATCATGTCAAGATGTGCCGGCTTGAGGTCGGTAGCTAACCGACTCCACGCCCGATCGCGTAATTCGTTCGACATTTCGATCGAGTTGATACCCAGTAGGGACACACCTCGAAGTATCAAAGGAAATACAGTTGTCTCCAGTTTAATTCCTCCGGCATTACCGATCGAAGCAATACTTCCCCACGATTTCACCGTCCGCGTCAACCAACCCAAAACCGCGCCTCCAACATTGTCAATTGCACCTCCCCAAAGTGCTTTTTCCAGTGGTCGGCTCCCCATATTCAGCGAGCCACGGTCAACAAAATCACTGGCGCCCAGCTCCCGCAAATAATCGTGCTGGTCAGATTTTCCGGTCATGGCAACCACGTCATATCCTTTGCTGGCCAGCATATCGATAGCAATACTGCCCACGCCTCCGGTAGCACCGGTCACAATCATGGGCCCATTAGCAGGGTTCTGTCCATTTTCTTCAAGTCGGATCATAGCCAGCGCCGCGGTAAAACCTGCTGTCCCCAGGGCCATCGATTCATGGAGTGTCAGCCCTTCTGGAAGCGGGACGATACTGTCTGAAGATATACGGGCGTACTCTGAATAACCTCCATCTACGGTTTCCGACAACAGGGCTCCGCACACCAGTACCTGATCGCCTACGCTGAAACGATCGCTTTCAGAATGCGTCACGACTCCGGATAGATCGATGCCCCCGTTGAGAGAGTCTACCCGCAGTATTCGAGCTGTTCCGGTGGCCGCGAGTGCATCTTTGTAATTGATATCTGAATAATGAACCTTAATGACCACATCACCTTCAGTCAGGTCGTCCACCTCGAGTTGTTCGAAGCCAGCCCGAACGTCTTTTTCTTGTTGGTGTATCCTGAACGCCTCAAAGGACATAGAATTCCCCGCTAATTCTTGCTCTGTATGGGTTGAAGTTTAACTGGGATCGAATACGTTTTCGAACACGGGTATAGCGGTGTCAGTTCAGACCATAATCCGGCATTCATTCTATTTTGACAGCATCAACCTCGTCGAGGAATTTACAAATCATGACCGAAGACACGCTTTTCAGCCGAATTGCGCAACGGGAACTACCCGCTGACATCGTTTTCCAGGATGACCGTGTAACCGCTTTTCGGGACGTCAATCCACAGGCGCCCACACACATCCTGATCATTCCAAACAAGATCATACCGACTGTTAACGACGTCACCGAATCTGATGAAGCAACACTGGGACACATGTTTATCGTTGCCAGAGACCTCGCCCGTAGCGAAGGTATCGCCGACGATGGCTACCGCTTGCTGGTCAACTGTGGTGAGCATGCCAACCAGGAGGTTCTGCATCTGCACATGCATCTGGTGGGCGGTGTCCAACTGGGTCGCATGCTGTCACAGCAAGCTCGCAATCCGACGTAGTCTATAAACAGAATGCCCTGCCATATAAGCTTCAGAGCAGACTATGGCTTGCTTGTCGGTCTGTAATCCCCCTATCAATCCGAGTCCAGAAACATTTAGGGGAGTCGCTTCAGTTCTGGGATTTTATTAAGGCCTGGTCTATATCCCACAAGATATCGTCAAGCGTCTCCAGACCAACCGACAGTCGAATCATGTCGGGGCTCACGCCTGCTGTAATCTGCTCCTCTTCGGTCAACTGACGATGAGTGGTGGATGCGGGATGAATCACCAGCGTTTTTGCATCACCTACATTGGCCAAGTGACTCAGAAACTGTACCCCCTCGATGAACTTTATCCCTGCCTCCTGTCCCCCGTGGATACCGAAGGCAAGCAAACTGCCAGGACCTTTAGGCAGATAGGTCTTCGCAAGCTCGTTATAGGGACTGTCTTTTAGGCCAGCATACTTTACCCAGGCAACAGCCGAATGACTCTGCAGAAATTCTGCTACTGCCAGCGCATTGGCACAATGCCGGTCCATCCGCAAAGGCAGGGTTTCAAGCCCCTGTAGAAACAAGAAAGAATTAAACGGACTCAGGGTTGGGCCCATGGTGCGTAATGTTTCCATTCTTGCCTTCATGGTAAAGCCAAAATCACCGAAGGTCTCGTAGAACCGGATACCATGGTAGCCCTTGGAAGGTTCTGTCATTCCTGGAAAGTTGCCGTTATCCCATGGGAATTTTCCGGATTCAATTAGGGCCCCACCAATAGATGTACCGTGACCACCGATCCACTTAGTCACGGAGTGCACTACGATGTCTGCGCCGTGCTCGATCGGTCGACACAAGTAAGGCGTGGCAAAAGTGCTATCGATAACCAGCGGTAACCCCGCATCGTGGGCGATAGCAGCCACTGCACTGATGTCGAGTACATTGTTTAGCGGATTTCCAATAGTCTCGGCATAAACTGCCTTAGTCTTGGAGGTAATAGCCTTCGCAAAATTCTGCGGATCGTCGGGGTCAACAAAATGCGTATCAATGCCCATCCGGCGAAACGCATAGTCAAACTGTGAGTACGTGCCTCCGTACAGGGTACTGGCTGACACCAGTTCGTCCCCGGCCTCGAGCAGGGTCAACAACGCTACCATCTGAGCAGCCATACCTGATCCGACGACCACACCGGCACGGCCACCTTCGAGTGTAGCCAAGCGCTCCTCGAGCACGGCACTGGTTGGATTCATCATCCGAGAATAAACATTGCCAAATGTCTGAAGATTGAACAGGCTTGCAGCATGATCGGTATCGTCAAAAACATACGACGTCGTCTGGTAAATGGGCACCGCCCTTGAACCTGTCGCGGAATCCGGCAACTGGCCCGCATGTAGGCACAGCGTCTCAAACCCAAATTCGCGATCAGCCATTGCTTTGCCTCAGTACACCAACCAGCGCGGACGCTTGCTTGATACAATGCCCGTCTTGATGCCAAAAAGATTGAGCCCACCCATCAGGCGGGCATGCTCTATTTTCATGCACCGGTCCATGACTACATCCAGACCGCCGTCTCTCGCGATAGATGCAGCTTCTTCGTTCACAACACCTAACTGAAGCCAGAAAACCTTGGCACCAATCGCGACAGCACTTGTGGCCAGTGGCGGAGTAACGTCGGGTCGCTGGAAAACATCGACAACATCAACAGGGTCCGGAATATCTTCCAGTGCTGGGTAGCATTTTTGTCCCAGTATCTCTTCATAGTTCGGATTAACCGGTATGATCCGATAGCCATGATCCTGCAGATACTTGGCAGCAAAAAAACTGGGTCTCCACCAGTTTGCTGACAGTCCGACCACGGCAATCGCCGTATTCTGATTGAGAATTCGTCGAAGATCGTCAATATCGGTCATCAACAGTTCACCAGTCATGTTACCGGCACTCCCGGCCATCGAGGTAAAAGAAGGTACTCCCAGTCGAGGATTTTACCTGNAAATAATTTTTTGCTTCAAATAANTTTTGACCNATAGNCAAAGTTTCCAACTATCCTCTCCCCGGTTGCTGNCCATTAACTGNCATCCTTCAACAGTTCGGTCAAANNAGGTGAANCTGGGGCATTCACGTCGTTGCTCTTATTTATAAGAGATTATTACACCATATGCCATCTATCTCCGATAGAATGCCGACGCTCTGATTCTCAAGCGAGCGAATACTCTGAACCAAACGAGCGCTACCCGATCACTGCATCCGGGCTGGCAAATTGTTGTTGTCTGTTGTGTTGTCGGTATTCTGTGCTACGGTGTCCGTCACTCATTTTCAGCGTTTTTTCATTCGATTCTGAATGAGTTTGGCTGGGGACGCGGTGATACCGCACTGATGCTCTCACTGCACCTGCTCAGTTATGGCATCTTTGCGCCCATTATTGGTACCCTGACAGATCGCTGGAAACCCAAACGGGTCATGCTGGCTGGCGTGATCATTGTGGGCACCACTGCGGCGCTTTGCAGTCTGGGATCGACTCTCTGGCATTTCTACCTGCTGTTTGGAGTACTCACCCCGATCGGATTGGCCTGTTGCGGGTCTCCGGTTATCAACCCGACCATCGCTAATTGGTTTACAGACCGCAGAGGCCTGGCCTTGGGGCTGGCACAGATGGGGGGCGGCCTGAGCTTTGTTTATGTGATCGCAGTCGAATACACCATAGANCTATTCAACTGGCNGTTTGCTTATGTACTGATGGGCNCTGCTGTTGTTTGCATTCTGATACCACTCATTGCGGCCTTTTATNATTTCCACCCCTCACAAAAAGGTGTGTCCGCCTTCCGCTCAAGATCCAACCAAGAGCGCTCNCCGAACCGGCCAAGACATAGGCAGAGCGAACGAGCTGAGTGGAATCTGCGACAGGCCTTAACCAGTTACCGGNTGTGGTTACTGGTTATCTCGAACATGTGTTTCTGGGGCAGCGGCTGCTACCTGGTACTAGCGCATCAGATTAAATTTGCTCTAGACATGGGCTACACCGGAATTCTGGCGACCTCGGTTTTTGCGATGTTTGGAATTTTCATGGTGGTTGGACAGGTCAGTTCGGCTATCTCGGATATTGTGGGACGCGAACTGACCGTGTTGGTTTCAACAATACTCGTGGTCTTGGCTGTCTCACTGCTAAGCAGTGTGTCCGACAATGAGAGCGCCTGGAAACTGTACGTTTACGCCATTACTTTTGGATTTGGTGCGGGTCTTTACTCTCCAACAATATTTGTCGGGGCTGCCGATATTTTTCATGGGCGCCACTTCGGCATGCTAAACGGGATCATTCTTGCCGGCCTGGGCTTTGGCGGCGCCTTTGGACCATCACTGGGTGGTTACCTGCATGACTTTTTTGGCAGCTATCGCTATGCGTTCTTCTTNGCGATTGCAAGTTTTGTGGTCGCCGGTATCTCATTTATCGTGGCCTCGCCCAGACACTACCGACAGCGCCACTGACTGTTCTGACAACTGTAGCTACACCTNCGATAAATCCCAACATAAACGGCCCGACCTCTTCAACGCCAAGCAAAGACTGGCTGTTCGTAATGTGATACCCGGGTCGTTCGTCCGCAAAGTGCAACCTCTNNAAACTGAAAGGCAATCGCTGCGGTTGGTGTGAATACTTCATCCTGCAGTGAGTTAAAAAGGATAGACAAAACCGGGCTTTCACTTTCTGGAATGTGGCGCAAACGCGGTACACCTGGCTGCAGAAGNTCGCTGACCGGCACGTAAAAGACTGCCGCGACCTCGTCAGGGTCCGACCTCATCTCTCCTGAGTCCTCGAGCCAAATCACAACAGGCGTAATTCGAAAGCCGGATCGGGTTGCNAAATCATCCAACTGTCCGATAACGTTTTCCTCACGNGCAGTTAACCCCAGTTCCTCTTCGAGTTCTCTGAGTGCTGCAGTCTGGATATCTTCACCGTCATCCAGCCGACCACCGGGCAGCGCGTACTGNCCNCTATGTCGAGCCAATCCGCTTGTTCTGCGGGTCAACAAGAAACAAGCATCGCCAGTAACTGGATGTTTGACCACGACCACAGCGACNGCTGCTAGGCGCAGCGTCTGGTCATCAATCCCCAGCCGATCGAATGCATGCAGATTCTGCTGACAGTGCCCGCGCAGCCGTGCGTCAAATGTGAGATCAATATCGTCAGCCACCGTCGAACTCCCGCGGGCACCAGCATTTCTCAATCACATTCAGGTATCTGCTGGCTCTCGCCCTGCCGAGAGTTCGATCGGCTGACCATGTGGCGTATTGAGGTAAGCACGGCGCCACTGTTCCACTCGCGACCTCACAGTTTTACTGTCCAGCACAGATTTCTCAAGCAGCAGCTTCTCGAGTGCAGCNAGCCAGTAGTGATAATAGGTATCTCCCAGATCCTGATCGCCGCTTTCCCTGGCTTGACTGATCTGGGCAGCCAGTGCCGCAGTCCATTCTGACCATTGGAACAAGCCTTGTTCTGACAACCGCAGCACAAGAGCAAACGCCTGCGCTTCCCACGGCTCTGCAAATACCGGCGCCTGATCACTTTCCCACAGATCTTTTGGCCCCGTGGGAACCGAAGTATTCATACTGAGTCGAGGTAGGGTTCCCACATATNAATGCTCACCCGGAAATCATTCTTATCGTCTTGGCCCCACAGCTCTGCAGCAGAAAAACTCACACTGTAGAGGTGCTGTCCTTCACGTACCCCCAACGCCTGACTGTCCGGGTACACATGCGCGCCGTGATGATCGTCCACGACACCCTGCTTACCCCGTGCATACCGCGGTAAGCGGGTATGTCCCTCGGGATTAATGTTCAGGACCTGCACGGAATCNCCNATCNGAAACCGTGGTGCCTGGTCGACCTCCATATTCACCGGCCCCCCTTTAAGCATCGCTGTTTCGACATCGGCAGCCTGTAAAACAGTAGNGGGTGAGGGGGCCTGTGAGGGAATTACTGTTCCACTGTCCAACTCCGACTGGGTGATTAGGCCCTTTTCAATGAGCAAGGCAATAAGGCCATTGAACCANTTCTCNTAATAACTGTTCCGCATATAGTCCGCNGGATGCTGNCGNTCTCTGGCATGGCGNGACTCATCAAGGTTCCAGTGACGAAGAAACCCCGCAGCCAAGGTCAGGGCAAATACCCGCCGTTCCCACTCNCCGTGAAATACNGGTTCACCCTGCTCGGGCTCTGGATCTATGGGTCCGAGTCCGTGCATACCACCCAGGTCATGTCCGCCGTTCATCGTTCAGGTTTCCTTTGGTGGGTGGACTATTTCCACACCGATCATGGAATTACGGCTGACCAGAGACATCAGTGCATCCTGCGTCCAGTCGGCCGTTCCGGCAGGCCGCTCCGGCAGGACCATATACCGCATCTCGGATGTCGAATCCCAAANCTTAATCTCGACGTCTGGTCCGATCTCAGTACCGAATTCCGCCAATACGCCTCGGGGATCAATCACGGCACGGGCACGGTAAGGCGCCGACTTGTACCAGACCGGGGGGAGTCCCAGCACCGTCCAGGGATAACAGGAGCACAACGTACACACCACCAGGTTGTGAACCGTAGGTGTGTTCTCAATCACTTTCATGTGCTCCCCCTGCCGNCCGGTAAATCCAATAGACCCAATCGCCGCTGTGGCATCCTTAAGCAACCAGTCTTTGAATTCCGGTTCAGTCCAGGCCCGGGCCACGACCTGGGCACCGTTTTNGGGNCCGACCCGGTTTTCGTAGGTGTCAATTAGCGCATNCAGGGCGGCAGGGTCAACCAGACCTTTCTCTACCAACAGGGATTCAAGGGCTTTGACTTTCAGTTCGACTTCAGANGGCGGTTCGGTATGGTGTTTATGGTCACTCATGNCTTCCCCCTACTGGAACACAGCGACGGCGAGCGCGAATTACCGCAANANACNNATTTTGTCGCACGCTTCAGCACGCTGGTGGCTTGTGCAATCAGAACGATCATCTTAACTCAGTCTGGCCCATTTGTATCGACCGTACCAAGTGACCTGGTGCCTTCAGGTTGAGGTTGGCCTTGCNCCTGACCGCTGTGCTGGAATCTGGGCCAGAACTGCACCCGTGGCGACGAGCACCGCGCCTGTCACCTGGCTCANCAGCAAAGTGCCGCCAAACATCAGCCCTAACAGCAATACATAAAACGGCAGTGCGTTGATGTGCAGCGCGGCGATAGTGACTCCGATTTTCTCTGCACTGATCATCCAGCAGACCATCGACAGACCCACACCGAATGCGCACAAACCCCCAATCAGGGGAAGATCAGACACCGACCACGGCGCATTCAGATCGACCCAGCCACTCCCTTCGAGAACGAGTGCCACTGGAATCAGGCACAGTGCACCGCCGAGGATGGTCAACACAGTGCGGGGATAGGCTGGAATGACCAGTAAGCGTGTCACCGATACCCTCGAATACCACGTCCACAGAATTACCGCGCCCAGCACCAATAGTTCGCCACCCTGAAAGCCAGCCTGGGTCNGGGTGCTGGACCAGGAAACGAGCACTCCGCCACAGATAGCTAAGCCAATGGCGATCATGATCCTGGGAGACAGTGTCTCCTCATGTTTAATCACCCCCAGCATCACAGAAAACAGCGGAATCGTTGTTACGATGACACTCACATTAACCGGATTCGAATATTTGAGCCCGAGGTTCAGCGCAAACGTTCCGATACCGATTCCGACCGCCCCGATCATCAAAGCACTGCGAACCGGCCAGTTGGTCCAGCTATATCTATTCCTGATTCCCCATCCCATGAGCGTAAGCATCAGTGCACCACCACCCAGTCGAACAACGGCAAGCGACAACGCATCCCATCGCATAAGCAGCACTTCGGAGATCGGAAAACTGGTTGACCATAACAGCATGGAAAGTACTGCCATCACGTTGCCCTGCGTACGCGCAGTATAAGAAGTCAATAACATCATCGACCTGCCGTTGTCTGTCGGGAAACGCGACTATAGAGACTTTCTAATTTCAGGCGGGATGTTTTTTCCGGTTCAATGTTTCCCAGGCAACATTACGACCCTCCTGCTGGGGCAGTGCTTCGACTGGGTAACCGTGTTCAGGGCAAGTACCCAACCGACAAACCTTAAGGCACAAGGTAATCGAGCGTCTCAAATTCAAAGTCGGGGGATAGAATATAATTTCAATATTTGCGCTGTTTTAGAGTTTTATTTTCTAGTTTTATGCCCAATATTTAGGCAAAATATGCCGCATCGGCTGTCTATTGGAAAATTAAGCTATTTCGTTGCACACACTTACTAAAAAGCGCGGATTAGGTCCCTCAGGGCTTTAGCGGCTTCAGTCGTGAATCTCCCTAGGCGTGTAAGCCAACCCAACAAACACTACCGGTTCACTGATGAAAGACAACTACTACTTTGACAACGCAGCAACGACGCTGCCCAAGCCAGAACCTGTTTACCAGTTTATGGACAAGTTCTTCAGAAGCCATGGGGTGAACCCTGGCCGGTCTGGTCACGAACTTGCGATCGAAGCGGAAACCATGATCATTCAGACTCGGCGCATGCTGGGCGAATTCTTCGGTTTTGGTGGCGATTCGAACCGAGTGACTTTTTCTCTCAATGCCACAGACTCAATGAACCTTGCGTTGCTCGGACTCCTTAACGCTGGGGATCACATGATTATCACACGAGTCGAGCATAACGCTGTACTGCGACCTGCCAATCACCTCGAACGCGACGGCGGTGTGAACGTTAGCCGCATCGCTGCCGACGGCCAAGGCTATATCGACCCGGAAGACATCCGCAAGGCAATTACACCTAAGACCCGCGTTGTGGTCGCTAATCATGCATCCAACGTCATCGGGTCTTTACAAAACATCGAAGCTATCGGCAAAGCAATTAAAGACACTCAAGCGATTTTCATCGTCGACACCTGCCAGACAGCCGGCGTTGTCGCCATAGATATGGACGCTTGGGAAATCGACATTCTGGTGTTCACAGGTCACAAGGGGCTCTTTGGCCCCATGGGAATCGGTGGGATGATCGTACGCGAAGATATTGATATTCGACCTGTCAAAACAGGTGGCACAGGAGTCAATTCGGTCTCGGATTTCCATCCGGACGAATACCCCCATCGGGTCGAGGTGGGTACGCCGTCGATTCCTGGCATTGCGGGGCTTAATGCTGCCCAGAAATGGTTTGCTGAACTCGGTCGAAGCACTACGGGAAACGGCACCGACGTATCGTCACACAAAGCAGCCTGCGATGCTGCGCAGGATCATATCCATTCGCTGGAAAATCAGACAGCCCATCGATTGATTGAGGCGTTCCAGGACATACCCGGTGTTGTGATTTACGGACCCGCAGAGAAGCAGCCCAGGGTCGCGACGCTTTCGATCAATATTGGANATCTGCCCGCGGAGCAGGTCGGGACCATGCTAGACGCTGATTATGGNCTTTGTGTACGTGCAGGACTTCATTGTGCCCCTGTGATTCACCGGGATCAGGGCACACTGGNGCGTAACGGCACTGTGCGTATCGCACCTGGTTATTTCACCGATGATGAAGACATTGAACAGGCAATCAAAGGTGTATCGGAAATAGCGACACTATAAAATCGAATTAAAGAACGGCAATGCCAAGTGCTTACGCCAAAAACTTCTGAAAATGTAGGTGGAGGTCAGNCACATGAATTTCTGTGAGAGCGTTCTCGATCTAGTCGGTGACACACCGCTGGTCAGACTCAACAATATCGTTGAACCCGGCATGGCAACCGTCCTTGCCAAGATGGAAACCTTGAACCCGACGGGTTCNGTCAAAGATCGAATGGCCATCAATATGGTCAAACNAGCNGAAGAGGAAGGNTTGCTGAAACCTGGNGGTACGCTCGTAGAAAGCACCTCGGGCAATACTGGCTTGGGTCTTGCGATGGCAGCTGCGGCGAAAGGCTATCGCTGCATTTTTACGATACCGGATAAAATGAGCCAGGAAAAGATCGACATGCTCAAGGCATATGGCGCAGANGTCATTGTCACNCCGACAGANCTAGATCATCATCATCCCGACAGTTACGTGGAAGTTGCCAAACGAATCGCGGGACANACACCAAACGCCNTTTACACAGACCAGTACAACAACATGTCAAANCCGGANGCCCACTATTTAACCACGGGGCCAGAANTCTGGGAGGCGACAGACGGGTTGATCGATTCTTTCGTCGCAGGNCTGGGCACCGGCGGCACGATCTCAGGTACCGGCAAATACCTCAAGGAAAAAGCCATGGCGGCNGGACGGGAAGTCCGAGTAGTCGGACCAGATCCCTACGGNAGTATCTACCATGATGCTTTCTACAAAGGTGAGTGGGAAGATCCGGGGATGTACCGNGTTGAAGGGATCGGCCATGATTTCATGGTCGGTACACTGGATTTTTCTGTCATCGACGANGTGGTGAATGTCAGTGACCGGGACTCTTTCTTTATGGCGCGCAACCTGGCCAAGCACGAAGGCATATTTGCTGGCGGATCGACAGGCACCGTATTTCATGGTGCACTTCAGGAAGCACGCAATCTTGGNNCNGNAAAAATTGTCGTTGCNGTTGTCTGCGATTCAGGCGACCGCTACATCAGCAAAACATTTAACGACGAGTGGATGCGNGANATGGGGTATTTTGCACCACNGCGAAAACTCGGNACGGTNCAAGACATCCTCGAATTCAAAAAGCAGCAGGTGGTTCTGGCTGACCCAAACGATACCCTCCAGTCAATCATAAATCAGATGGCTACGCTTGGGATTTCGCAGATGCCCATGACCATCGGCCAGGGGGACCTCAGAATGATCGAAGAACTGGACATTCTTCGGGCAGTAGCGGGTGGTGAGCACTCGTTAGAGGATNTTGCACGNGATATCGCCCGACCTCTAGAAGGNCAGGTTGAACCTTCACAGACCCTGGACCAGATCCANCAAATTTTTGAAGAAAACAACGTCGCGATCGTCGTTGANGATGGCCAGGTCGTCGGCGTGGTCAATAAAATCGACCTGCTTGAATTCTTTACCCAAAAAAACTAAAGAGGGCCGCCTGANTCACCCGCACCTCACCATCAACCGGAGACGCACTGTTGAAATTTGATACTAAAGTTGTTCGCGCTGGCATTACACCCGACCCCACAACTGGTTCTATCCTGCCACCAATATATGAAACCGCCACCTACGTGCTCGAAGAGGTTGGTAAAGACAAAGGTTTCGACTACACCCGCTCTTCTAATCCNACTCGGCAGGTACTGGAAGCAAACCTTGCGGCGATAGAAAGCGCGGAGTACGCGATCAGTTTCGCCAGTGGAATGTCTGCCGTGGATGCTGCGTTCAAGCTGCTCAGCTCAGGTGATCATGTCATCTGTGGTGATGACGTGTACGGTGGTGTAACACGGCATCTNGACAACGTCCTTAACCGGTACGGCCTGTCAACAACNTATGTCAATTCAGTTGATGCGGATGCCGTCAGCACTGCTATCAAACCGACAACCAGAATGATNTGGATTGAAACACCNACGAACCCNCTGTTACGCATTACTGACCTGGAAGCCATGGTGAGAATTGCAAAGGAACACGAGATCCTCCTGGCTGTTGATTCAACTTTTGCAACGCCGGTATTTCTGCGCCCGCTTGAGTTCGGCGTCGATATCGTGATGCACAGTACAACCAAGTATCTCTCTGGTCACAATCAGATTATCGGTGGTGTGCTGGCTACAAATCGAAAAGATATCTTCGATGAGATGAAATATATCCAGAAGACCATNGGCGCTGTATCGAGCCCTTTCGACTGCTGGCTGAATCTAAGCGGGCTCAAGACACTGCANCTGCGTATGAAGCGCCATGAGGAATCGGCTNTNCGTATTGCCAGNTTTCTCGAATCTCATAAAAAAGTCGACTGGGTTTTATTTCCCGGGTTGCCGTCCCACCCCCAGCATGATATTGCCAAGGCCCAGATGTCCGGATTCAGTGGGATGATTGCTTTCGAACTCAAAGATGGTGCTGAAGCAGGGCGGCGATTGATGAATGCGGTGAATCTGTGCGGACTGGCTGAAAGTTTGGGCAGTGTGGAAACCATGATCACACACCCGGCGACGATGACCCACGCCGACGTTCCTGATGAGGATCGACGAAAACGCGGCCTGACGGACGGCCTGGTCCGACTGTCGGTCGGAATCGAAGACGCCGATGACATCATAGAGGACCTCGAGCAGGGACTGGCGCAGGCCTGACACTGGGCACTGATCGAGACTCAGTTGTCTCATGGTCCCAGTACCTGATCTTTAATCAGGTCGCTTCTCCCAGAACAAAGAAGCACCCACAACTCCAGACGCCGATCTCGATGGAACTGGCGTTGTTCTCCATCAGCGCTAGGTCGGCCATCTGGTAAAACACGGGACGTGAGATCAGCGCCTCGAGCCGATCCCTAACCAGGATGTAAGGCGACGGTTCCCCGGACAATGGATCAATCACGACCCGTATNGGGTGACTGGGNACNNGCTTCGACCACATCGTCAACATTGGTACGAAACAGCAGACGCTGTGATTCACCACCGCCTTCCCGATCGATCTCAACCGCTACAAATGGCGCATCATCCACCTGAATCCTGAGTTTTTCGACGGGGGTCACCAGGTAATAATCATCGTCATCGCGACGCATCACGGACGCAAACAACTTGACCAAACGCAGTCGATGGATCGGCGAACCCTGGTAGTACCACGTACCGTCTCGCGAAATTCGCAAGTCGATATCGGCAACGTGTGAAGGATGCCAATCATGAACCGGGCGTGCCTCTTGATCTAATTTGTCCGCTAAACTCTGCAGCGATNTGTCTGCCGATTCATCCACCATTGCATGAACTCCTGATTTTGGTCACTGCATGATAAACAATAATGTGGCGNTCCGGTAACACACAATGCATCACAGATGCTGGTATGTTACGGTGCCTGCAACCATGGAAAAATGCCCAACCGATCTGAAGATCCTGCACCACACGACGACCAGACTGTACCTGGAACGTTGACGGAAATCCCCTGTCAGGTTGTCTTGCTCAGATCCGGATAGCCGAACTACCACTCCGATCACTGATCATACATTTGACCTAAACCCAATAATCCAGGTATCAACCGTGTCCCCAGATCTAGACCTACCATTTTCTTCGCTTATCCACCGAATTGGTGGCAAGAGTACAGATGTCTGGGAAATTCATTATGAAGCCAAGAACAGACAACAGCATGATGATGACGTCATCATACTCAGCGTAGGTGAAGAATCAGACGAATACACACCTCGCGAGATCCAGCAGGCCGGTATCGAATCAATTGAGTCCGGCCGCCACCATTACACCTCGGTGCTGGGTGACGATCGCCTCAGGCACAACATTGCAGTAAGACACCAGTCTCGCACTGGCCAGCAGGTCAGTCCCAATAATGTCTGCGTATTCTCTGGTGCTCAAAATGCCCTTTTTGCCACGTCTTTATGCCTACTCGAGCACGGCACTGAAGTCATTGTTCCGGAATTGTATTACGCGACCTATCCCGCTTCAGTAAAACTCAGTGGCGCAACAATGATCCCGCTTCCAACAGATGTATCCAATGGGTTTCAGATCGATATTGATGCCCTGGAGAAAGCCATCACCCCGAGGACCAGGGCCATACTCCTCAATTCTCCCAACAATCCGACAGGTGCTGTCTATAGTCGAAAACTACTTATGCAGATTGTCGGGTTGTGCCGGAAAAACAGGATCTGGATCATCAGCGATGAAGTGTACGCTGAGATCGCTCCGCAAGATTTCGTTAGCGTCAGCAGCCTGACGGGTGCTGACGACATCACAGTAACTATTTCAAGTGTTTCGAAATCGCACCGCATGACAGGCTGGCGATGCGGCTGGACGGTGGCTCCGGAATCTTTAAACGATCAGTTCTACAATCTGAACATGTGTATGGCGTACGGCCTACCCGCTTTTATTCAGGACGCCGCAGCGTACGCACTGGAACAGAATGAACATACCGCCATCGTCGTTCGCGATAAACTAATGCAGAATCGGGACGTTGTTAAAGAAGTCTTGTCCCACATACACGGTGCCCACCTGTATGCAGAAGGTGGCGGAATGTTTGCCGTCCTGGATGTCCGTCCGCTGGGCCAATCGTCCTCTGAATTTGCCTGGGGCCTGTTGAACGAGCAGAAAGTCAGTCTGCTGCCCTGTGATGGATTTGGCAGCAGCGGTCAGGGTTTGCTCCGTATCAGCCTGTGTCTGGATGAAGGCACCCTGCGCAGGGCTGCCCAGAGAATTCTTGCTTATGTTGAAACGGTCGCCGGGTGATTCACTGAACACCCTGAATCGAATCACGCACGGGTGATTGCACTAACTGTTCTACACCCGTCACGATTGCTTCTGTCAGTACATCCAGCGCATCGATCAACGGCACGTCGCTAATCAATCCATCCTGACCCATTACCGAAAGGTCAGTACAGGCCACTGCGATCGCTTGTGCACCGCTTTCAACCAGACAGTTTGCGATGTCGCTGAATCGTTGGTGATCTGCAATTGACACTTGTCCGCTTTTTACTTTCTTGATCAAGGCCATCACGGCATCCTGGTCTACCACCGTTGGTAATACAACATCGAGTCCATGCGCCTCGAGCGCTTTTCCGTACAACTGGGTTTTTAGTACGGCACTCGATGCGATAATGCCTACTGTTTCTGGTTGTGACGACAGTTCAGTCAACCGGTCAGCCGTCATCTGAATCATGTCCAAAACCGGTATCGCAA
>PCBE01000037.1 GCA_002731295.1 Acidiferrobacteraceae bacterium
CGTCATGATCGCGCTGTTTGCACCATTCATTGCACCGACTGATCCGTACGATCTGGCGACAGTGACCGTTGCAAATAAGGCCCTGTCTCCGGGTATGACTATGTTGTCTGGTCAGGTTGCCTATCTTGGTACCGATGGTTCAGGCCGGGACCTGCTCAGCAGTATCTTCTATGGACTGCGCATTAGCCTCACTGTCGGCATTGGTAGTGGGGTCATCGCGCTGGCGATTGGCGTTGTGGTCGGTCTGAGTGCCGCCTATTTTGGTGGCCGAACTGATGCGCTGATCATGCGATTGGTCGACATGCAACTCAGCTTTCCGGCGATTCTGATAGCGTTGGTGCTGCTGGTCACCCTGGGCAAGGGTGTGGACAAGACCCTTATTGCCTTGATCGTCGTCCAGTGGGCCTATTACGCGAGGACNGTTCGTGGTTCAGCGCTGGTTGAGCGAAACAAGGAGTACATAGAATCCGCCCAGTGTCTGGCCTTGTCGAAGCCTCGGATCCTGTTCCGTCATCTGTTTCCGAATGTAGTCGCACCGATTATTGTGGTGGGAACCATGCAGACCGCACATGCGATTGCGCTTGAAGCGACTCTCTCTTTCCTGGGGCTTGGCATGGAACAGACTGAACCATCGCTTGGCAGTCTGATTGCCAACGGATTTGATTACATCCATTCGGGCCATTACTGGATAACTATGTATCCAGGGGTGGCGTTGCTGGTCACTATCGTCTCGATCAATCTGGTGGGTGATCAACTCCGTGATGTGCTCAACCCACGACTGCAACGATAGGCTGGAAAACGTATGAATGCNGCCGGTTCCCGACCGACACTTCAGGTCAGCCACCTGCAGACGTCTTTTATGACTAAGGCGGGTGAGGTCAAGGCGGTCGATGACATCAGCTTTTCGGTACATCCAGGCCGAGTTTTGGGNCTNGTCGGGGAATCAGGGTCCGGCAAGACTGTGACAGGGTTTTCAATCNTGGGTTTAGTAGATCACCCAGGCCGAATTGTCGGTGGCGAGATCCGTTTTCGAGGAGAAGATGTGGTCGATGCAACCGAGCAGCGCTGGCAACAGTTGCGCGGGAACCAGATTGCAATGGTCTTTCAGGATCCAATGATGACGCTCAACCCGGTACTACGCATTGATACCCAGATGATTGAAGCGATTCGGGCACACGAATCCGTCAGTCGCAAAGAGGCGCGCCAGCGCGCGCGCGATGCCCTCGGTCAGGTCGGTATTCCATCGCCGGACGAGCGGTTNAANGCTTACCCGCACCAGTTCTCAGGCGGCATGCGCCAGCGGGTGTCCATCGCCATCGCTCTATTAAATAAGCCAGATCTGATCATTGCTGATGAACCTACAACAGCTCTGGACGTTACGATCCAGGCTCAGATCCTGTACGAGGCACAGAAACTTTGTCAGGAAACCGGGACAGCACTGATTTGGATTACACACGACCTCTCGGTTATAGCCGGTCTTGCTGACGATGTAGCGGTGATGTATGCCGGTCGGATCGTTGAATACGGCGAGGTCGACAATGTGCTGGATCGNCCGTTGCATCCTTACACTTACGGGCTGATTGGCTCAGTACCGTCCCGTAACCGGCGAGGTGTGCCCCTTCATCAGATTCCGGGAATGACCCCATCGCTTCTGAACTTGCCGCCGGGTTGTGCTTTCAAGGCGCGTTGTCCACACGCAACCGACCTTTGCACAACAGCACCCGAAGTCAGCGAACCGCGAGGNAGTGGTAGGCTGATACGATGTCATTTGCCAATGTCGCCTACTGGATCAATCACCGAATTATCCGGAATTTCTGCCTCATGACTGATGCCCGTCTGAACCCTAAAACGCCAATCGTCGAGTTACGAGAAATTTCAAAACGCTTTGTTAAACGGCTTGACCTTGCCGGAAAGTTGGCACAGAAGCTCGGTGCCGGTGTTCAGGAGGAGGTGGTGCATGCCGTAGACAGTGTGTCACTGTCGATCTTTGATGGTGAGGTTGTTGGGCTCGTCGGTGAATCCGGATGTGGAAAGTCGACCCTGGGCCGCATCGTTGCGGGCGTATACCAGCCGTCGGACGGACAAGTGTATTTTCGTGGCAACCTTATGCGCGAGATATCCGGCTCGGCTGCCCGTGATANTGCACTTCGCATACAGATGATCTTCCAGGATCCGATGAGTTCGCTTAATCCGCGTCTACGCGTCATCGATATTATTGGTGAAGCGCCCGTGGTTCATGGGGTCGTTGACCGACGCGATGTTGAGGCGCATGTCAGTCAGGCCATGTTGCGGGTAGGGCTGGATCCGGACTTCATTCGCCGGTATCCACACCAGTTTTCAGGCGGCCAGCGGCAGCGGATTGGTATTGCTCGAGCCCTCGCAGTGAATCCGGAGTTCCTTGTCTGTGACGAGTCGGTTGCAGCACTCGATGTATCGATTCAAGCCCAGGTCTTAAATCTATTTATGAATCTTCGCAAGGAACTTAACCTGACCTACCTATTTATCAGCCATGATCTCGGTGTGGTCGAGCACCTGAGTGATCGTGTTGTGATCATGTATCTTGGACGGGTAGTCGAGGTAGCAACGACCGAGGCGTTATTTACATCACCAAAGCATCCTTACACACAAGCACTACTTGCTGAGGTCCCCAGGGTAGATTCACGACGTCGCCGCTTCAAGCCGGTCGAGGGTGAGATTCCGTCTCCGCTGGATCCGCCCACGGGCTGCCATTTCCATCCACGCTGCCCACATGCCATTGAAACTTGCGCCAGAGAACAGCCGGAGCTGCGCGAGATTGTTGGTGGCCGCCTGGTTGCCTGTCACCTGGCTGAATCCACATCAGCAGACTGAATTGGTCGAGCAACAGATCTTGGTTGTAACAGCTNCGGCCTATTGTGCAGTCAGTCATTCGGTGTAATTGGCTGCGCCAGTCGAACAGCGGTTTTACCTGGGTATAGTCGCCGCGTCGGCATAATCAGGACAGTCGGTTCAAACGGCGCAACAATCGCGCGTGGTCCATCGTGCCCAATCAGCGTACCTTTAGCCAAGTGTTCGAAACCAGTCCACTGCTGGTCGAATACGAAAGCGTTGGTTTCGATAGTCACAACCTCATCAACCCGATAGAAATTCTGACCTTGAGGGCTTGTATAGCTTTTTAGTGTCCCTGCACCAAAATCAGAGGCCATGATAGCTGTGGCGTGGAGGAAACGAACCATCACCGCCTTCGCCATTTCCGCTGAACTTACTTCCCAGTGCTGACCGCACTCAATGAGGAGCGCATTGCGTGGACTGTCGGGGTCACGGAACGCATTGTAGTCACGCATGCGCATGCCTTCATTGTGTCCTTTGTCGGTAACCACGGTTGCGGGTAGGCCTACCTTTGCTGCCAGCACCAGTCCCTTGGCTACCATTCCAGCCATCATCAGTGGAAGGCAGGGTTGTTGCATTGAATGAATGTCAAGCAGCAGGTCAACGTTGTCTAGGAATGGTCGGATTTCACGGGCCCGTTGTACTTCACTGGTCACTTTCCGGTCGGGATCATCCAGTACCCCCGGTCCCCACAAGCGATTGAAATCCTCGTCTACCCAACGTGAGCGGTTTGGATGTCCGGGATCGTAGCTAAGGTATGCGGCGACGTTCATGAACCCAACACTCAATCGGCCGGCTATAGGCATAACCTTCTGCTGGAGTAGCCAATCAGCTGCGATAGCACCGCAGAGCTCGTTACCGTGCACTACTGCCGATATAAGTACATGCGGTCCTGGCTGGCCAGAATCGAGGGTGTGTAAATAATCGATTCCGGTATTTCCGGATTTGTAGGCTGTGATATCAACGGGATCGAGGTCGACCGGCAGGTCATTTTCATAGTCTAGAAGCGGATCAGTCATGGTAGGGAATTCCTTCTGTTTACTGGGGTTCAGTGGCGCAGATTGCGCAGTAGTCGAAACAATGCGGGTCCGGCAGCAGCAATCATCGTAATACGAAAAATATGCAGAGTCGCAATGAATGCAGTGTCGCTGTCCATCGATATCGCAATCAAGCTCATTTCTGCAAGACCTCCAGGTGCTAGCGCAAGCAGCAACGCGTCTTCACTGATGTCGAGGATTGGTGAAAATAACTTTGCGAACCCAGCTGCCACTGCCAGCATGATAGCCGTTGCACCTATCGCGGCTATGCCAACACGAAACATGCTAAGTAAACGCATACCCCGAAACTGTGCCCCAATGGCAGAGCCAATGACGACTTGAGCGACAGTGATTAAAGGAGTTGGTAATGGGGTGGTTACCAGGTCAAGATAATAGACGACCCCAGATAAGACCATGGGAATAAGCATTCGACCGAAAGCAAGATCAATACGGCTCGCCAGCCAGAAGCCCATCAATCCGCAACTCGCAAGGAGAATAAATTCTTGGAAGTCAGGATACGATGTTGCTGAAGTAGAAAAGGTAGAAATACTGGGCACTTCAACACCGACGACAGTAACGAAGTACAGCGGAATTGAAAAGACAACCAGGAAAACTCGTGTCGCGTGGGCAATTGGAATCAGTCGGCTGTCCGCACCGGCCTCTTCTCCAGCGATTACCATGATTCCCAGGCCACCCGGAGTGCTTGAGAAATACGCAGTCGTAGCATCCATATAACCAAGTCGACGAAATATAAGGACAGCTGCGGTCGTGGTCACGATGACGTATACCAGCATTACCAGTAATGCACTTCCCCAAGTAGTCAGGTCACTAAAGACCCCCGGGGTAAAAAAACTACCCAGGAGAATGCCCAGCACAACAATCATGATATTTCGCAGCGGCATGGACCGACGAACAGGTACGCCTAGAATTGCGCAGGCAGATACAAAAATCATACTCCCTAACATCCAGGGTAACGGAAGTCCCCAGAAATTAAATAATGCGCCACCTGTTGTACCGACAACTAGGGTAAGAAGGATGGCAACTGAAGGCTTGAGTTCAGCCACCGCTACGGGGGCTATTGCGGCCAATATTCAGACAGTGAGCGGGGCGATTGGGGGGATTTTCCAGCAAGTTGATATAGGACCACTGACCAGTGATCATCTAAAGATCATCCGGTCGTCGTATCAACCCTGGGTTCATTCTGCAGTGTCCTGTACGCCCAGGCGCTTCTGGAGTGCAGAACTGGTTGTGGTGTACTGCAGCTTGTGTTTCGTGTCGGGATCAAGATATTGTTGTATTGCAAAAGCGGTCAGGGCTCCTTCGTGGAAACCGCTCAGAATAAGTTTCTTTTTGCCGGGGTAGGTGTTGATGTCACCGATAGCGTAGATTCCGGGTATATTGGTCTGAAACGTTTCTAGATTTACACTGATGTGTTTGCGTTCGATGTCCAGTCCCCAGTCAGCGATAGGACCAAGGTCCGGCGACAGACCATAGAATACTAGAAGTTCATCCAGCTCAAGTCGCTGTGGTTCACTGTCCCCAAATGGCGCGACATCGATAGCAGTGATCTTACCCTGGTCTGATTGATAGCTCGGTATACGGCCGATCAGACAGTCGACGGGTTGATTCGGATCGTCAATTAGTTCATGCATTTTGGCAATCGAAGCGGGTGCTGCCCGGAATTCATTTCGGCGATGGACGATATGCACGTGTTTTGCCACAACAGCCAACTCCAGTACCCAGTCCAGGGCTGAATCGCCTCCGCCTAGAATGACTACTTTCTTGCCTTTAAAGTGGAGCTTATCTGCCACATGATAGTGGAGATTGGTTTGTTCGAATTGATTAATTCCGTCAAGGCGTAAAGGCCTGGGTTTGAATGCACCAAGACCAGCAGCGATGACCATAGCCCGGGTCTGAAAGCAGATGTCTCCCTCAGTGTGTAATTCGAAAGAGTTGTCTTCCAGGCGCGTCAATCGAGTCACGCGGTGGCCCAGATGAAAAGTAGGATCGAAAGGTTTGAGTTGCTCGGCCAGGCGGTCGATTAATTCCTGGGCGCCAACAATAGGTAGGCCTGGAATGTCATAGATCGCTTTATCGGGATAGAGCATACTGCACTGCCCACCGATAACAGGGAGCGAGTCGACGATGTGGGCGTCGATGCCCAGTAACCCCAGTTCAAAGCACTGGAAAAGCCCACTGGGACCTGCGCCGATAATGACGACGTCTGTTTTGAATTCCATGATTGTCAAGTATAACCCTGCGTGTATTGCTTGAGCTTCTCCAGATCTCCCGAGCTTCTGGCTGGTGATGGTTTCACCAACAGGAGATAATCGGACACCATCGGTAACGTCTTAGGTAATTGACTAATATGTTTAAGTTAAGCGGCGACCAAAACTTGATTGGCTTGCAGTAGATCAGCGGAGACAAACTATGCAGATTGATGAGCTATCCAGTAGCAATGATCCACTGCTACAGCCTTTTAAACTCAAACACTTGACACTGAAAAANCGCGTCATGAGCACCAGCCATGCGTGTGGGCTGGATGAGAATGGTTTGACNGGGAACAAATACCANGCCTATCACGAAGAAAAGGCTCGTGGCGGTTTGGCATTGACGATGTTCGGTGGATCAGCATCGGTAGCACCAGATTCGCTCTGGCCCTCTGGTCAGGTTGACGTGAGCACCGACGCGATAATTCCGTTGTTCGAGCAGTTCACCGCCAAAGTCCATCATCANGGTTGTNCGCTCATGTGTCAGATNAGTCACCTGGGNCGNCGNGCNGAATGNTATGCNGGNGANTGGNTGCCGGCNATTGGNCCATCGCCGATNCGNGAGACGCTGCATCGCAGTTTTCCNAAGACCATGGATCGGCATGACATTGACCGGGTGATCAAGGCCTATGGNGCNGCTGCCCGCCGCTGTCGGGATGGTGGNCTCGANGGNATNGANACCCTGGGTTCAGGACATCTTATCGGTCAGTTNTTGTCTCCNTATACCAANCATCGTNCGGATNAATTNGGTGGTTCNNTGGAGAACCGCTGTCGTTTCGGNTTGATGGTATACGAAGAAATTCGTCGACAGGTTGGNGATGANTTTATCGTCGGGTTCCGATTTGTCGTCGATGAGAAAGGTGGAGATCATCTCGATTTTGAGGACTGCCTCAGGATAGCGGGTCTGTTCGAATCGAGTGGATTGATTGATTTTTTCAACGGAAATTACGGTAACGTTGATACGGAGATCGCCCTTGCGGTCGACAGCATGCCGGGAATGGCGTCGCCTAGCGCACCGTGGTTAAAGCGAGTCGGTGAATTCAAACAACATGTGGGCCTGCCGGTGTTTCATGCGGCTCGAATCACCGATATTGCCACTGCGCGCTATGCGATTACCGAGAACCTGCTGGACATGGTTGCTATGACACGGGCGCACATTGCCGACCCTCAGATCGTAAACAAACTCGTGGCCGGGCAGGAAGATCGCATACGTCCGTGTGTCGGTGCGACCCACTGTATGTCAGCTAATCGACCGACATGCCTGCACAACCCGGCCGCGGGTCGAGAACTCAAGCTGCCGCAGGTGATCACGCCCTGTGTACAAGGGAGCCGTCGTGTTGTTGTGGTCGGTGCAGGGCCAGCCGGCCTTGAAGCTGCGCGGGTGTCCGCGGAACGCGGCCACCAGGTCATCCTTTTCGAGGCCTCAAACCAGCTCGGTGGCCAGGTCATCATCGCGTCCGGTGGCAGTTGGCGTAGTGAACTTGTCGGCGTAATTGATTGGCGGGTTAGTGAAATTGCCCGTTTGGGGGTAGGTCTTCGGCTGAATACATTGGCAGGTGTTAAAGAGGTGATGGCACAGAGACCGGATGTGGTCATCATTGCGACCGGCGGTATCCCAGATGTAGATTTCCTCGAAGGTGGTGAATTGTGCACCACCAGCTGGGATTTGCTCACAGGACAAGTTCCGATTGAGAACAATGTCATTGTTTATGATGGCACCGGGCGGCATGTAGGTCCTCTATGTGCAGAGAAGGTCACATCGGCAGGCTATGTGGCTACGTTGGTAGGTATTGACGGGTTACTGGCGCCGGAACTGGTCTACTCGGAACGAGTGGTGTGGCGCCGGCAAATTTTCGAACAAGGTGTAGACACACTTTTCGACCATCGACTGACTTCAGTATCGCGGGAAGATGAAGGTTTGCGAGTTTGTTTTACCTGTGAGCTCAATGGGAACGAAACGATACGCTATACAGAACAGGTGGTTGTGGAAGTCGGCACACAGCCTGTCGATGAGCTTTACCAACAATTGCGCCCAGATTCGATTAATGACGGGGTCACAGATATTGATGCACTTTTGTCGGGATCGCCACAGGTTGCGAGTACAACGGCAGATACTACGTTCGAACTGCACCGCATCGGTGATGCAGTGGCGAGTCGAAATATCGCTGCTGCGACCCTGGATGCGTTACGACTGTGTTCAGTGATGTAAGGGAAATAAATGGAATCTATGTTTGACTTAACTGGTCGGGTTGCACTGGTGACTGGGAGTACCCAGGGACTGGGATTTGAAATGGCTAAAGGGCTCACCCGGGCCGGGGCTCATGTTCTAGTAAATGGCCGGGACAAAGACCATGTGGCAAACGCCGTGTCAGTGATCAAGTCTTTGGGCGGCAGTGCACAGGAGTTGGTGTTTGATGTGTCGGTCGATTCCGCACGCGCAACGGCACTATCCGCTATTGCCAGTGAACACGACAGGCTGGATATCCTGATTAACAACGTCGGATTGCGTGATCGCAGGTCTATCGAGGAAATTGATGGTCCCGATTTTCAGGCACTGTTACAGGTCAACCTGACCTCTGCATTTCTTCTTTGCCGGGAGGTNGTGGAACTGATGCGCGCCCGACAATGGGGACGTATCGTTAATATGAGTGCATTGGGTTCGGCCGTGGGATTGAAGCTGAGTCCGTCTTATGCCTCATCCAAGGGCGCGCTTGAGTCATTGACCCGTACGCTTGCCGCTGCACTCGGTCCAGATGGGATTACTGTTAATGCATTGGCCCCTGGCTTTTTTGCGACCGAAACCAATGCGACCATGGTTGCCGATGAGGATCTTTCTNAAAAACTGTTCAGTCGCACGGCCTTGGGTCGTTGGGGTGAACCTNACGAGATAGCGGGTGCAGCCGTTTTTCTGTGCTCCGAAGAGGCCGCCTACGTGACAGGNCAGGTGTTGACNGTAGACGGNGGNTGTGCGTCGTATTTCTGACTTTCTGGTTGATGACTCAATTTATTCTCCTATTANNCGGCCTAGATTCAGGTCGGTCCACAGGGATTTAATGACAACATACGAATTCTGGCAGGTGTTTGCTAATTGGCGTTGGTGTTTATCTTGGCAGANCTGAAGTGGTGCACCGTGCAGATGGCAAGCATCAAGTTAAAGTAAATGACGCCAATCACACGGTTCTGTAAAGTCTAGCCTCTATAACCTGTGGGGTTGTTCTGAATAATCTGCCAGCTCAGGAAACAAATGCCTAGAAAATACTATTGTGTAGACGATTTTCGTCTTGCTGCACAGCAGCGGATGCCGCGGGTTATTTTTGACTATGTCGACGGGGCCGCAGGATTCGAGACATCAAGCCGCCTGAATCGAGAAGTAATCGAGCAGGTTCGCCTGCTGCCACGTGTTCTCGTCGATATCCGGCAACGAGAACTGGCAAAAACATTTCTGGGTCGAACCTGGGGACTGCCTTTCGGGATAGCCCCCATGGG
>PCBE01000038.1 GCA_002731295.1 Acidiferrobacteraceae bacterium
TTGCAGGGCGGTACAACTTTTACACGACTTCTCGGTGCCATGATCTGCACATGATGATGTATGCCAGCATGTTTGCCGGGCAGTTTGAGCCGGCGATCCAGGCAGCACGAGCCCTGACCGCAACCCTGTCAGCTGATCTGCTCGCAGTGGAGCGACCGCACATGGCAGTAACACTGGAAGGCTACCATTCGACCTTCATGCATGTGCTCGTTCGATTCGGCAAGTGGCAGGAAATTATTGATAGCCCTCTACCCGATGACCCCGTGCTGTACTGCGTATCAAGTGCAATGTGCCATTATGCACGCTGTGTCGCCCATTCGGCGCTCGGCCAAATTGATGCAGCAACCGAGGAACGAGATTTGTTTAGGAAAGCCCGGAAACAGGTTCCAGAATCTCGACTTTTCTTTAACAATAATGCAGACGATATTCTTGCTATCGCAGAAGCAATGATGATGGGTGAGCTCGAATATCGGAAAGAAAATTACGAGACCGCATTCAACCACCTGGAAACCGCTGCTCGGCTGGATGACAATCTCTACTATACGGAGCCGTGGGCCTGGATGCATCCGCCGCGTCATGCACTTGGGGCACTGCTGCTGGAACAGGGGCATGTCGAAAAAGCCGAGCGAGTCTACCGCGCCGACCTGGGACTCGATAAAAAGCTCGGCCGGCCGCTACAGCATCCAAACAATGTCTGGAGCCTCCACGGTTATTTGGAATGCCTGCAACGTACCGGCCAACACGGCAAATCCAAGGAAGTACAAAAAACTCTGAATAGTGCACTGGCCCGGACTGGGCAAAAGATTACATCGTCTTGCTATTGTCGACGCACTGGTTGAATTGTGACGCAAGTAGGCTACCAGGCATCCGCCCGAGCTGATCCATGACTATCTAAGAGCCTTGTTCCGCTGGTCATCCCCTTAACGCGGTATAACACTTTGCAAGGCGTTATGAAGTTGAATATCTCAAGGAGCAGTACTTTCTGAACGCCCACCCACGAGAACTGACGCTGCACAACACTGGCTGAAATAACCACGCGAGGACCACGATGGCGGCTACCGTGACAGTTTTACCCCTGCCGCCACCCGATCCCAGGTCCTAGGTGTAATCCCCTTGGCGCGTAGCTTGTACTTTTCCGTTTTCCCGGTGGGTGTTTTTGGGATCGCATCAGTAAACTCGATGTACCGGGGAATCATAAAGTAGGCCATCCGCTGATCAAGAAACCGGATCAGTTCCTCAGGTTCTATAGTGACACCCGGTTGCGGTGTAATCACCACCATCACTTCCTGCTCGGAGTGCTCGACCCAAACGGGGAAAACCGCGCATTCGAGAACATCGGGGTGCTGATTCACTTCATCTTCCACCTCCATTGACGAGATGTTTTCACCCCGGCGCCGCATGGAATCAGTCAATCTGTCCACAAAATACAATCGCCCTTCGTCATCCCGATACCCCGCGTCGCCGGTGTGGTACCACAAATTACGGAACACCTGGGCCGTATACTCCGGCTGGCGCCAGTAGTTCAGCATAATTTCCCACGGGGCCCGCGGCCGTGTACAGATCTCACCGACAATACCTGTCGCACACGGCTGATCGTTTTCATCCAGTATCTCGACATCGTATCGCCCGGTCGGGAAGCCGACACACTGATTATTGGGTAATGGCTCATCGAAATGATGAATAACCGGACAGGGGCATTCAGTGGAGCCATATCCGGTCGATATCTCGACACCAAATCGCTCACGAAATTGTTCGTGCTCTGTCATCACAGGAAACATCCCGACCTTTCTCAAGGGGGTCTCGCTGTCCTGAGGTAATGTAGGCTGCTGCCACAAGAAATTTGCAATTGCACCGAGCAGAAATACCACTGTACAGTTGTGTGCCGAAATATCAGGCCAGAAATAGTCGTTGCGATAGCCTTTACGAAGCACCACTGTTGCACCGTAGATCATCGATGCATAACACACCGCCCACTGGCCAGCGAGATGAAACAGGGGCAAACCAGCCGTGTAGAACCGGTCCTCTTCAGAAAGATAAAAAATCTCTGCTGCCCCGTCGGCGTAGCAGAATGAATGGGAGTGTGTGGTAGACACCCCTTTAGACGCGCCAGTCGTTCCCGAGGTATACATAATGCCGACAAGATCGCTGTATTGAGGCGCAGGCTCAAAATTAGTGTTTGTGTCACTGAGCAGATCTTCAAATCGTGCTACCCGGCAGGTTTGCGCAAGCCTGGGTGGAAGTATGCCGGGCGAATCAAGATTCCGATCTTCAGCGTAGAGGATCACACAATCCAGGTACTCGAGATCGTCCGCAATGTCCTCCAGCCTGTCCACATATTGGTGGTCGATAATAATCTTTTTTGCAGTCGAATCATTACAAATTCGTGCCAAGATACTCTTGCGATAGGCGAGGTTGATCGGCACTTCGATGGCACCGCACTTAGCCAGGCCGCACCACACAGTCACATAGTCGATGGTGTCCGGCAACATCACCAGAACCGGCTCCTGGTATTCAATGCCGAACGCTGCCGTACCCCATGCGAATTGATTAGAACGCAGGTGCATGTCGCGGTAACTGATACAGTCTCCGGAAGTCGTCTCAATGAAATTCTTGTCGGCGAACCGATCTGCCTGCCTGGCCAGGACCTGTCCGACCGTACGCTCTTCTAACGGCAAATTCGACGGGATAAATGCTTTGATCATTGGCTTGCTTTGTAGCCCTTCGATACTCAACACATTAGGGCCGGTGGGGTCAGGCATTGTTATGAGACGAAGCGACCGAACCAGCTTTTTATGTCAGCGGTACTGATGATCTCGCCAGAGTACAACACCGCTGTCTTCGGGTCACATGGCCAGAAATCCACCGTCTACCGGCATTTCAATGCCCGTGATATAGGACGATTCATCACTCGCGAGAAATAGATTCGCGTAGGCCACTTCTTCTACCCGACCTACTCGCCCAAACGGTACAGCTGAGAGCATTTTCTCGCGCACCTTTGGGTCTGCGGTCATCTTCGAGGTCCTCATTGCCGGCATGAGACCTGGATGCACAGAGTTAACACGAATCCCATCTGGTGCAAACTGGACCGCTGCCGCTTTGGTCGCCATTCGGACAGCGCCTTTAGCTGCGTTGTAGCCCATATGCACAAAACTCTGGCCCACAATCCCGGAAATAGAAGAAATATTCACGATCGAGCCTGCGCCGGCCTTTTGCATTTGCGGGATGACCGCCTGCATCCCCAGAAAAACACCTCGGGCATTCACATCCATCTGTTCGTCCCAGGTTTGGGTATTGAGTAGATCGGGATGGCTGCCGCTCACACCAGCGTTGTTAACCAGGATATCGATCTGGCCGAATGTCGAGATTGTTTCGCCGACTACACTTGCCCAGCCAGTATCATTTGTGACATCGAGCGTTAGAAACCGTGCCTGGCCTCCTGAGTCGCTGATCCTGGCCACGACATCAGTCCCCTCAGCATCAAGGATATCCGTCACCATGACACAGGCACCTTCGGCCGCAAACAGTTCTGCTGTCGATGCACCCATTCCCCATGCCACACCCGTCACGATCGCGACTTTATCTTTAAGACGCATTGTTCACCTCCACTGAATTGATCTCAGGCCCATGAAGGGCAAGAATAAACATCCCTGGCATGTGCTGCAATCTCGTCACCAGGCCTGTGACCATCCGAATCAGCACCACGCTACAGCCTTAATTGATAAACTCATGTTGTACGCGGTCAGGACACTGGCTCATTTGACGGGTCGAACTTCCTGTCGAAGCGCAGACCAAGTCAACATTTTGGAGATCAGTTAATGTCACGTGCCCCACTTGAGAGCTCCCCTATCGTTGAGGCTTATCGTGCCCGAACTCGTGAGTCCGCTGCACTCGCCGGCAATGCGGCTGCACAGTTTCCAAGCGGAATTACCCACGATTCACGACATCTTCGGCCCTACGGCGTGTTTGTCGATCATGCCCAAGGCGCTCGAAAATGGGATGTGGATGGCCATGAGTATGTTGATTACTTCGGCGGCCACGGTGCGCTACTGCTCGGCCACGGAAACCCTGAAGTACTGACAGCGGTTCACGAAGCGCTCAACCAGGGCACCCATTTCGGTTCCAGTCACCGACACGAACTGGCCTGGGCCAGCGTTGTTCAACGACTCATCCCAACTGCCGACCGTCTACGGTTCACAGCGTCGGGCACTGAGGCCACCCATCTGGCGCTGCGCCTTGCAAGAGCATTTACCGGTCGGAACAAAGTGATCCGATTCCTCTCTAATTTTCACGGCTGGCACGATCACATGACCTCGGGCTACAGTTCACACTACGACGGATCCCCCACATCAGGCGTTCTGACCAGTGTCGCCGAGAGTATTGTGCTGCTGCCGCCCGGCGATATTGACGCCGTGCGCCATGTGCTGTCTGAAGACAGTGACATCGCGGCGGTCATCCTCGAACCAACCGGTGCCGGTTTCGGCATGGTCCCCGTAGACGGCAAATTTCTAAGTGCGTTGCGGGAAGCCACAGAGCAGTACGACGTGGTGCTTATATTTGATGAGGTTGTTACCGGATTTCGAGTTTCCCCGGGTGGTGCACAGGCACACTTCGATGTTCGACCAGACCTGACAACATTGGCAAAAATCCTGGCAGGCGGCCTGCCTGGTGCTGCGGTCGTTGGCAGCCGTGAGATTCTGGATGCACTTGATTTCGATGCAGCACCAGCCAGTGGCCGCGAGAAAATTCAACACCAGGGCACGTACAACGCCAATCCAGTTTCAGCGGCTGCCGGTACTGCCGCTCTGTCGATCATCGAAACGACCGATGCCTGCCAACAGGCGAACGCTTACGGTGTGCGCTTACGCGGTCGCCTCAACCAACTGTTTGCCGAAAAAGATGTTCCGTGGGCCGCCTACGGCACCTTCTCAGGCTTTCATATCTTTACCAATGCGAACAGTCGCAACATCGACCCCGAAACATTCGATCCAACTGTTATCGATTGGCAGGAGCTCAAGAAAAACCCGGCCGGCCTGACACACAAGCTGCGCCTGGCGATGCTGATTAACGGTGTTGACATCACCGACTGGCCGGGTGGAACGATTTCTGCGGTCCATACCGATGCAGAACTTGAACAAACCGTAGATGCCTTTCGTGAGTCGATCAGTATGCTGCACTCCGAAGACGCGATCTGAAGTTCAGTTCAAGTGTTCAGGGGTCATGACAGGCCAAGACTGAAATGTCTTCAAGTGCTCTTCGCTTAGCTGCCTTTACATCCGGAATCTCACCACTGTTGACATACTGTTGCCAGCGGTAACCGAACAAAATGTGGGGTCCCGACTGCACAGAGCATACCTGACTGACATCAGGTGCCCGCAGCACACTGGGGGGTACTACAGTGACGTCCCAGTCCGGAGCGAAGAACAAAGCCAGGGAAATTCTTGGCTGTGACGTTTCGGGTCTAGCAGTCTTGTCGGGTGTATATCGAACTCTGTGGATAGTGGCCGGAAAGGTCTCCTGACAGAAAATCTCAAACAGCCTCCCCACATTGATGACAAACGCATGCGGAATTACCGGAACATCCAACCACACGGTTTCTGATTGGTTTTGGCTCAGGGTGCTGGCAAGCGCGATTTCTTCCGCGATCTCCCGCGACTCCAGGTCACCATCGAGAGCGGATCTATCCTGTGCAACTGACTGTTTCTGAACCGGTACTGCTTTGGGCTGCACACGACGCAAAACCTGCAGGCCGCCGTAACACTGATCTTGCAGTAAAACAGTCAAAAATCCATGATCTTTGTGCGCTGCAAGCTCAGTGTGAGGGGGATATTTCCACAGTCGCAGATGAGCGAGGGGCTCCCTGACTTTCGTCTCGAAATACCTTGGATCCAGTCCCAGTGCCCAAGCCATTGCCCCGAGTAACTGGCGGGCGAGGTTTGTGGTCGCGGTATGATATGCGGTAACGGTGTGCCTGAAGTCCGGATCTCCTGGCGGCCACAAATTGTCGCCATGAAGCGGCAGTGGTCGACCTGCGGCATCGACCCGACCTTGTGTTTTCAGCCCGATTTCAAACGCTTCCTTGTTGTCTGAAGCGAAATGTTCGTATCCACGCCAGTTCGAAGCTTCCCCTAATGACAAACAGCCCGACACCGACTTTTGGTCCTGCGGCCGCGCGAAAAAGCGCCGAGCCGCCTGCCGGGTGCTGTCAATTAGTTCATGTGGTACACCATGCCCAATGACCTGAAAAAAGCCCACGCATGTCGCGGCATGCCGCAGTTCAAGGACAACGCCCATGGGATCGCTACCATCGAGGTAACGGGATATATCTACGATCGGCACTATCTTCTGCACAAGTGTTACCCGTCTATAACGGTCAAGTTAGTCCTTCACCCAGGCCTGGAAGCCGCTTCGATTCAGTGACCCTGGAAATATCTTCAATACCTCGATGATACTGTCTCCATCGGCCGGCGCGTGGTTACCGACGACCCAGGCAGAAAACCACTGCAATTCAAGCACGTCAGGATCATGGTTAAGCGACTGCAATAGCCTTATTACTCCGGCAGCGTGACTCTGGCCGCTTGGCAGACTCGTGCAGTCGTCAGTATAGTCACAAACCATGTATTTCAACCAAACCAGGGAACAACCGCATTGCCTGAGTAAACCTGTACGCGTCTTCGGACCCGCCGTTATCGGTTCCTCAACTCCTGTTCCTGGTCTACCCTGGATAACTGAAAACTGCTGCCAGCTTAAGTTATGAACCCTTTTCAACTACCTGAAGAAATCCAGGATCGCTCGACCTATGACCGCGCTGTGGCTCACCTGCGGGAGGCTGGGATACGACTCCCGCTCTTGTCCGAACTCACTAATGCGCCGCAAGCACTGAACGATGTCTACGAAAAGTTGAACCAGGTGCACGCTGATGCCCCTGATCCTCGAAACCTCTATCGCGTTCATTGGTTTAACGATCGCGCTCGCACAGGACTCACCGATACGCCCGAGTTCGTACGTCTGCCAAAAGCATTGACCGGTGTCGATGCACAAATTGTCGTCGCTCTGGGCGACCGATTCCCGATGATCGGTGCACACAAAGTGCTGGCTGCATACGGCTGTCTGGTCCCACGACTGGTCAGCGGTGCATTCGACCCCGGTCATCATCGCGCAGTCTGGCCATCGACCGGTAACTACTGCCGGGGCGGAATCGCGATTTCCCGCATTCTCGGCTGTCATGGGGTTGCGGTACTGCCAGAAGGCATGAGTAGGGAAAGATTCAGCTGGTTGGAAAAATGGGTCAGCGATCCCCAAGACATCGTGCGTACACCCGGTACAGAGAGCAACGTTAAAGAGATCTACGATAAATGTGAGCAACTCTCTCGTGATCCACAGAACATCATCGTCAACCAGTTTTCGGAATTTTCCAACTACCTGGTACATCGTTTGGTTACAGGCAATGCACTCGACAGAATCTTCCAGTCCGTAAGTACCTCCTTGCCCAACGCCCGGCTGGCCGGTTTTATAGCAGCAACCGGCTCTGCTGGTACCCTTGGTGCCGGTGACCACCTCAAGAGCCGATACGGCACTCGAATCGTGGCGGTGGAGCCGGTGGAATGTCCAACTCTGCTGTACAACGGCTTTGGTGAACACAACATCCAGGGCGTAGGCGACAAGCACGTGCCACTCATTCATAACGTGATGAATACCGACTTCGTGGTCGGGGTTTCCGACTACGATTCAGACGGTATCAATGCACTGTTTAATACACCAGCGGGTCGAAACTACCTGCACCAGCGAAAGGGTATTTCCGCTGAGATTCTCGACGCGCTAACATCACTAGGGTTTTCCGGCATCGCCAATGTGTTAGCGGCCATCAAGCTGGCAAAATACTTGTCACTCGGCCCCGAAGACGTGCTGATCACGGTTGCAACAGATGGATCTGCACTTTATCAAACCGAACTGCAGAAGTGGTTGTCCCTCGAAGCGCCAGAGGGTGTAGATGAGACCTTATCAGCCGAACTCTATGGCGCACACCTGAAGAATGTGCGGGTCGACCATCTGCTGGAACTCACCGAAATCGATCGAAATCGGATATTCAACCTCGGGTACTACACCTGGGTCGAACAACAAGGCATCAACATACAAGATTTTGAGCGTAGACGACACCAGACATTCTGGAATCAGCTCGAGAGGCTAATCCCGACGTGGGACGCAATGATAGAAGCATTCAATCAGGAAACAGCGCAGTCCCGAAACGCCTGATGTACTGGTTTGTACTCCAGGGCTTGTGAGTGCGCAGCCGATTTTATCTACCGTCAATTTCTCGCGCAATTGTAGTCTGCCCTCATCAGACTAGCTTCGCTAAAATAGTACGGGTTATGTACCTGAACGTTGCCGGAAAATATCTCTGATCTAAATCGACTATGACTGAAACACCGATACTGGTCACAACAGAAGAGTTGGATGACCATCTCGATAGCGCAGAGGTGCGTGTGGTTGATCTCAGTAAATTAGAACATTACGCTTTCAGCCATATCCCAGGTGCCATTCACCTGGACTATGTGACACTGTTAGATGGCAACAAACCAGCCCCGGGCCGACTTCCGCCTGGCAAACAGCTGGAACAACTCAGTTCAGTACTGGGATTAAGCAACGGTTGCTGGATTATTGCCTGTGATGATGAAGGCAGTGGCCGTGCCGCCCGCCTGCTATGGACATTACATGTGATGGGCTACCCCAGCTGTTCAGTACTCGACGGTGGAATGACCGCCTGGAGAAACGAGCAACGTCGATTAACCGCGGAACAACCACTGCAGGAAAATACCGCACCCAGAGTAGCCATGGATACTTCTGTCATCGCGACTCGGGAATACATTCTGTCCCACCTGAATGATGACCAGGTTAGCTTAGTCGATGCCCGAACTCCGGAAGAGTACATTGGAACCAAGCAGCTCAGTTCTCGGTCTGGCCACATTCCAGGCGCGGTTAACCTGAACTGGCTGGATACGATTGATACCAACAATCACTTGAGACTAAAGCCAAGAAGAATGCTTAAGGATATACTGGAAGCTCGGCAGATTCTGCCAGCGCGTGAAGTGATTACCTACTGCCAGACACACCATCGCTCGGCCCATACCTGGATGCTGCTTAAATCCCTGGGCTACCCGACCGTACGCGGCTATCCCGGTTCGTGGTCAGAGTGGGGGAATGACCCTGAAACGCCGATCCAGACCTTATCTGAGGTAAATCCATGATCATAATCCTGCGTCCCGATACTGATATTGCATCTCCGGAGGGGAAGGCCGTGCTTGATTTTCTGGCCACCCGCCCGGGGGTCATGCCACAGGTGCACAGTGTGACCGGAACGGGTCGCATTCTGACGGAAATTTACGCCGTCGGTGATACCGACTCACTCGATCCGCAGGAGGTAGCGAGCTTGCCGTCGGTCGAGCGTGTCGTCCGGGTTTCTCGAGATTATCGGATAATCGGCCGCCACGCTGATGATGATCGGGTTGGGGGTTTTGACTACAACGGCATTCGATTTGACCAGCAGTCGCTACACCTCTTTGCCGGATTGTGTGCCGTCGACAGTCGGGACAATGTGGAAACCATGATGCGTGCGCTGAACGAACATGGATTACCCTGCACACGTATGGGAGCCTTTAAGCCGCGGACAAACCCCTATTCATTCCAGGGACACGGTACCGAATGCCTGCCTTGGGTTTTTGAACTGGCTGGCAAGTATGACATCAAGGTCATCGCTATGGAGGTAACCCATGACACCCAGGTGGATGACATTTTGACCGCGCTGGATGATGCCGGACACCCAACCGGGGTCATGCTTCAGATCGGCACCCGTAACACGCAGAACTTTGAACTTCTCAAAGCTGTCGGCCGACAGACCGAACTACCGGTGTTGATCAAGCGGGGATTCGGGATCACTTTGGAAGAATCGTTGAATGCAACCGAATATCTAGCACGGGAAGGCAACGGTAATATAGTTTTCTGTCTGCGTGGCATGAAAACCAACCTTGGTGACCCACACCGAAATTTTGTCGACTTTTCACATGTCCCGGCAGTTAAGCATCTGACCCATCTGCCAGTTTGTATTGATCCGTCACATTCCGTAGGCAGTCGCAATCGCGGGCCTGACGGGATCCTGGACATCATGCACGTAACCGCACAGGGCATCATCGCCGGTGCCAACATGGTACTTGTCGATTTTCATCCCAGGCCTGAACAGGCGCTTGTCGACGGCCCCCAAGCACTGCATCTGGACGAGCTGTCCTGGTTTTTGGACGATATGAGCATCGCCCATGAAGCTCATGGCAAACGAACCCAGCTTGCAAAACAAAATAACGGGTAAACTTTGTATTCACTACCCATCAACCTTTTAGACAGAACTGTGAACAAATCGAACAACGACTGGGAAAATACACTGACGCCCGAGCAGTACAGGATCTGTCGACTTAAGGGAACCGAGCCGCCTTTCAGTGGGGAATACAACAGCAGCAAATTAGCTGGCACCTATAGCTGCATCTGCTGTGGCAGTGAACTCTTTAGCTCACGCGAAAAATTTGATTCAGGCTCAGGCTGGCCCAGTTTCTGGCAACCCATTTCAGATAACGCTGTTATTACAAACACTGACCACAGCCATGGCATGATCAGGACTGAGGTCACGTGCAGCAATTGTGATGCTCATCTGGGCCACGTATTTAAGGATGGACCTGAACCGACAGGTCAACGCTACTGCATCAACTCAATATCGCTGCAGTTAGTGCCTGACTGAATACAACAGCACGTTAATTGCTGCGTTTTCTGATTGAGGGAATACGCAAGATGTTGCCGGCAATCGGCAAGGTAGTTCGAAGTTCCGGGTTGTACCGCATAATCAGCCAAACCGGTAATTCGAATGAACTGGCAACTCGCCAGACGCTGTCTCCCGGTTGAATGGTGTATTGCTGAACGTTTAACACTTCGAAGTTTTCCTTGAATTCTTCCACCAGTACGCGGTGGTATTCCAGCCGTCGCTGGTCGAATGCGGAAGCCTGGGTCTGCTCTGAAACGGGCAGTAACAGTACATCACCCACTTGAAGATTCTGCGTCTTCTGAATACCGTTAAGTTCCCGAATCGCAGCGATACTACCCAAACGCAGCCAATCTGAATAGTGGCCCAGTGTTTCACCTGGTTCAATATTGATTCGATATACCCGTTTCCCGGCCTGTTCTGTAGCTTGTATGCGGAATTCAATATCCTGATCTAAAGGTCCGATCACGCGTGAAGGCGGTGTTACGACTTCGCTAGATACAGCACTGGCTTTGTCTGGCTGGTCCTGCTTGCTACTGACCTTTGTGCTGCCACTGTCATCGGTGCTGATCAACTTAGACACACCGGCTCCCGATGTTGTTGACAAAGATCTGTGATTTCGGGCATTCGCTGGCAGTCGCAACGCCTGACCCGGTACGATAATCGAGGCCATCTGCAGCCCGTTGAAAGCCAGTAACTCATCACATGACACACCCCTGTTGTGTGCGATCTCACAAACCGAATCACCCGCTGTAACTGTGTAAATGGATTCTGAACTCGCCGGGTCCCTTCTGTTTGGCCCTAAGGCCTTGGCAACATCCTCGGATACACCTGAAACCAGCAGCTTCTGGCCTGGATGAATAACACTGCGTCTACCCAATCTATTGTCTGTGAGCAGAGCCTTGCAGCTCACGCCCAGGCGGGCAGCAATCCGGCACGCGCTGTCTCCTTGTTTTACACGGTACTCGACGACAGTTGTTTTGAGCGTTTTCCTGGTCGAAGACTGTTGTCTGCCAGTACCAGTGGCTGTGTTCAGCTGACGCGGAATCCGAAGCGTCTGGCCGGGGTAAATCAGGTCCTGCTGGCTGAGTTCATTCGCCGCAAGTAAGGTGTCGCATGACACCCCGTATCGCGATGCGACGCCACAGGCACTGTCACCTTTCCTGACTGTATAGGTGTCTCCACCTCTGGTCTCAGCCAACGCGCCAGGGATCACCAATCTCCGGCCGACAGAGAGGACAGAACCCGATGTAAGTCCATTCGCAGCCAGTAATGCACGGCACTTAACGCCATAGCGCTGCGCAACACCACAAACGGTATCGCCCGGTGCAACAGTGTATGCACCCGGGTCAGCGCGGCTGAGCAGTCGACGTTTTCCGGAAGTACCCATCGGAATCTGAATCGACTGACCAACACGAATCACGGCCTGCCTTCCCAGCCTGTTCATATCGATCAGATCGCGACACTTCACCCGAAACGCACTGGAGATCGCACAGGCCGTATCACCGGGTCTGACCGTATAACGCTTTGGCGTACCACGATCCGCCTCTGGTGGCAGTGAATGCAGATAAGCAATTTTATCTGCCCAGCCGCCCTGACGCAGAGGCAGGCGCAGCGGGTAACCGCCAGGAATTTCGCGCCAACCGTGCCAAACAAACCGTGTCAACGCTGGATTTAACGATTTCAGCCTGGATAGGCTAATTCCAAAAACCACTCTTATCCTGTCGATTGAAGCGCTCTTGCGCAACATGATCGTATCGTAGCGCAACGGTCTTCCCTTTGAATACGATCCGAAAAAACGACTGGAGTTTTGTGCAACATGTCGTGCCGCAAGAAAACCTGCGTAGAAATTCTTGACCGCAACACGGAATTTCTTGGTTCGATAACGGTTTAGAACTGTAAGAAAATCCGGACCGAGTTTCTTTATGGCTCTTCGCATACCGTTAACACCATAGTTGTAAGAGGTAATTACAAACGGGGTCAGTTCGCTGTCTGAGACGTTAGCTTTCTTCGACCGGGCAGCAACTGTCAGATTTTTTCGGCTATCTTTGAGATAGCGCGCCGCTGCCCAGCTAGCCGCTTCCGGATCCAGTCTCTCGTCCATAGTCGCATTCAACTCAAGTCCCAATACACGTGCGGTCCGTGGCATGATCTGCCACATACCTGCAGCCCCTACTCTGGAATACGCTTCGGGGTTATAGGAAGATTCTACAAATGGCAGGTATTGAATATCCTGATGTAACCCCGCGTCTTTGAGTACCCGCCTGACAATCGGTCCGTAGGTCCCAAATCGGCGCAAAGCATTCCGAAAACCATCCTTATTTCCACTCTGACACCGAAGATTCCTGGCTGCGCGACGAAGTGCAGCTGGCGATCTTCCCGGAAACATATTGAGGTAGTGCTTATCTTTTGCCTGAGTGATTGTTTTTTTTCGCTCAATCAAAATCGCAATGCGTTCTAACCGTAGACGGATCTGGCGCTTCTGTTCTTTAATGAACTGTGTGTTGCCGTTTGTCCCACACGCTTTGCCCTTGATGATTTTGTAGACCCGATGGGGCCTCTGCGCATCATGGAGAATCGCATCATTGGTTCTCCATCGACCATACACATCGATCCAAAAATCGACCCTCCGTCGAAGCGCATCGGGACAGGGAAAATACTGACTACACTTGAGTTTGTGATGTTGGACCAGGTGGTCAGCGGCTGATTGACCTGCCGGATACATCCAAGTCAGAAACACAGCCACGACCATCCATACAAGTGGCAGAGGCCACCTGCGGAGACAGAAATGCTCAGGTCTGGTTACAAGCAATATTTATCGTCCGTGCCGACGAAGAGGAGACACTGCCTAAGATCTAGATTTAACGCCACACCCAGCCCTGATCCTAACAATTTACACACGGGGTGAAAAGCGCCTGTCCATGAAAGAGGTAGCGGAGCTGCATGGTTTGATACACTCCAACTATGATTCAAGCCTGGATCGATCAATACACCACTTCACCTGAACTGGATCTGCCGGAGAGCCCATGAGCGTCATTTCCAGAGAAGATTTTGTCGGAAGCATCGCCGACGGTCTGCAGTACATCTCTTTCTACCATCCACCCGACTTTGTCCAAGCAATGGCTCGAGCCTTCGAACGGGAAGAGTCTCCAGCAGCGAAAAACGCGATCGGCCAGATACTGCTCAATTCGAAGATGGCAGCCCTGGGGCAGCGGCCAGTTTGTCAGGACACAGGGATCGTTGTCGTGTTTCTTAAGTTTGGACTGAATGTTGGTTTTGATACCGATGATTCGGTTCAGGAAATGATCGATGAGGGTGTCCGTCGAGCCTACAACAACCCGGACAATCCTCTTCGAGCCTCAGTGGTGTCGCCCCCCTTCGGTAAAAGACACAACACCGGAGACAACACACCGGCTGTTGTACACACCGAACTCGTAGCCGGTGATGCGATAGAGATCACCCTCGCCGCCAAGGGCGGCGGATCGGAAAACAAAGCCCGATTCAGCATCTTGAACCCCAGTGACAGCCTATCGGACTGGGTCGTGGAGACGATACCGGGCATGGGAGCTGGCTGGTGCCCGCCGGGTATTCTTGGCATAGGCGTTGGGGGCACTCCGGAAAAAGCGATGGTGCTGGCCAAGAAATCCCTGATGTCACCGATTGATATGGATGAGTTGATCTCGAAGGGACCGGACAACGACATCGATGCGCTACGCCTTGAGATCTACCAACGGGTTAACCAGACAGGTATCGGTGCTCAGGGCCTTGGTGGCCTCACGACTGTGCTGGATGTCAAGATCCTGTCGTACCCTACCCATGCTGCCTCCCTCCCTGTCGCGATGATTCCCAACTGTGCTGCCACGCGGCACATACACTTTTCTCTGGATGGCACTGGATCTGCCAAGCTGACGCCACCAGACCTTGGCAACTGGCCGGAGATAGGGACCGACGTCGCAAGTCAGGGTCGACAAATCAATGTGGACATGCTCACTCGTAATGACATTGCGAACTGGCAACCAGGAGAAAATCTACTGCTGTCCGGCAAAATTCTCACCGGAAGAGATGCAGCGCACAAACGGATTGCCGATCTGGTCACTCGTGGCGAACCATTGCCTGAGGGGGTAGATTTTAGCAATCGGCTGATCTACTACGTGGGCCCTGTTGACCCGGTCGGTGAAGAAGTGGTCGGACCTGCCGGACCGACCACTGCGACACGTATGGACAAATTCACAGAAATGATGCTCGCAGAAACAGGGCTGATCGGCATGATTGGAAAAGCAGAACGTGGACCCAGTGCGATCGAGTCGATTCGAAAGCACCGCGCGGTGTATCTGATTGCCATTGGTGGTGCTGCCTATCTCGTATCCAAGGCCATTCGTTCGGCACGTATCGTTGCTTTTGAAGATCTCGGTATGGAAGCAATCTATGAATTCGAGGTCAAGGACATGCCGGTTACGGTCGCTGTAGACAGTAATGGAACTTCTGTACACCGTACAGGGCCTGAGTTATGGCGCCAGCGTATTGCAGAAATTCCGGTAAGGGTCAGCTGATACACGTAAACTGCCTTGCAAAACCTTCCCCCGCATTATCCACGGACGAATTATCGCCCTTCAGTTACGGACTGCAACGGACCGCACCTGACCTTCACAATCGGGTCGATAATGACCTGATCCGACCAAAGTTTCCCGGAATGTCCATGAAAATACCTGAAGAGATCAAGCAGGATTTCTCTCGCGAGCCGCTGGATGCCAAGAGCCTGCTGCCTGACCCTTTTGATCAGTTTGAAGCCTGGTTTAGCCAGGCCTGTGCGGAAAATCTACCCGCTCCTAATGCCATGTCCCTGGCTACAGCATCAGCAGACGGATCGCCCACAGTTAGAATGGTGCTGCTTAAAGTTTACGACCGCGATGGCTTTGTTTTCTTTACCAACTACGGCAGCCGTAAGGCACAGCAGATCGCAGAAAACCCGCGTGTTTCTCTGCTGTTTCCCTGGTTCAGTATGGGACGACAGGTCACGATAACCGGCATCGCCCAGCGTATTCCAACCGCAGCATCACTGCGCTACTTTCTATCGAGAAGCCGGGGAAGTCAGCTCGGTGCCTGGACATCTGACCAGAGCAGTGTCATCTCTTCCCGGACTGTGCTGGAAACTACCCTGGCCAGAATGAAACAGAAGTTCAGTACCGGAGAGATCCCACTGCCTGATTTTTGGGGAGGGTTCCGCGTCACCCCAGAAACCATTGAATTCTGGCAGAGCCAACCAGATCGTCTACATGACCGATTTGTCTACGTGCTTGACGACGCTAACAGCTGGTCGATCGAACGGCTGGCACCCTGAACAACAACCAGTCGTCGCCAGATTACCCGCCCATAGATTCAAGCGACAGCTTGACGGGAAATCGCTCACGGATCTGCCTGTCTATATCATCAGGAACATGTTGCGGTCTGGGTGTGGACAGAAGTTGCTTTACCCGGCACCTGGCCTGCTCGATGAGATCTGGTCGACCGGCCTCGTTCCAATCTTTAGGACTATTTCGATCACCCAAGTCCGGGTACACATAATCCCGCTGCATCAGCGCCATAGTCTGATCGTGCCCCAAAAAGTGACTCGGCCCATCCAGACACACATCCCGCATTGCCTCTAGGGATAAGGTGTCTTCGTTGACCTCAATACCCCGTATCGTTCTGTTGATTGCACCCAGCATATCGTTATCGATGACATAGCTTTCCAGACAGCAACCCAAAAGACTCGCGTGCATACCTGCTGATTCGTAGATCAGATTCGCGCCACTGTGTCCGGCTAGGACATTTGTGTAGGCCTTCTCATAGCCCGACTGCGCATCCGGCAGCTTGGCGTCGGCCATACCAGCGGCAATACCAGTTGGTAAGTCGTAGTACCGTCCCATCTGGCCGCAGGCCGCCATGAGAACTGCTTGTTCACCACTGCCACCGCTCATCGCCCCGGTTCTAAGATCAGAAACAAATGGCCAGGTACCGAAGATCGCCGGGTGACCAGGAGATAGCAGATTCACGTAAACCAGACCGGCCAGCACCTCTGCCGTCTCCTGAACCACAGAACCGGCAAGCGCCGCCGGACTGGTCGCGCCAGCCTGCCCCGCGGCCAACAACAAAACAGGCATCCCGCGGCTGACACAAACTTCCAGTACCCGACAGGCGTCTTCGGCAAATCGAAGTGGCGGTACAACATGACAGCACGAGCAGCTTACAAACGGCCTTTCCCGCCACTTTTTCTCACCGCCGGCCACTATCTCCAGCATATCGATGGCCTCGTGCGCATGGTCGGGAGCGACAAAACTGGTGCCCACATGCTTTGTGGTTCCGGCAATCGATGCGTAACAGGTGTTGAAATCCATTTCCCGTGGATCTTCAACATCTCGTGGCACCATTGAGCGNTGAAAGAAATGAATATGCTCCATGGCATCCACGATGCGNGCNGCATCGTAAAGNTCCTGCAGCATCGATTCTCGNTATTCNCGNTTCTGAGTATCAACAATATGGACAGCAGCACCCGCAGTACCGAAATATGTTCTGTTGCCAGTGAGGTGCATGTCGTAACGAGAGTCCTGTCCTGGAAGGACGATATCCCGTGCTGCCGAGGCGACGATATCCTCGACCAGTGCTCGAGGAAACAGCAGACGGCCGTCTTGGGTCATCGAGCCGCCGGCTTCGGTCACNAGTTCCTGACAGGACGGTATAGCATTTGCAATACCGATCTGCTCCAATGCTTCCAGTGCTGCCTGGTGAATACGCGTCACTTCAGATTCTGTGAGCGGCTGATATCGCCCGGATACCTGACCGGGCTGAACAGCGCGTTCGTCCTCCGGTATCGGTGCGGCGCGCAGCGCTTGCCTTGCGGCCCGTCCCCCCATTCGCCCCGATGCGGAGGAATGCCGCCTACTGTCCGTCATCGCGATTACCTTTAAGCATTAGTAATTGCCGATCAGTTGTTACCAAACACTGGAACGTGGTANGGGATTGTAGTCCGCCCCACAAGCGAGGGGAACCCACGCGCTTGTACNATTTAGGTTGGGTTCTCATCCGTGCAACCCTGCACGTTAACGCCTGAATTNTCTCATTGANACTGTTATTGTTTCCACAATAGTTCCGAACGTTGCCGGGCTCCTTGGCATCCGCCATCCTCATCACCCAACTNATTCAACAAGCTAAGAACCACAGCCGACGTACCACCGGTNGCCCAGGCCGCACCCATCTTTAAACTTTTCAGAATATCATTGTCTTCAAGCTTTAATANTTCCATGAGATTTTTTCCGCCAGGATCGGGCACTACAACAGGTCTCCGTAGTGAGCCTTCGATTACAAAATAGGGCGGATACAACAAGGATAAACCAGATTCTTCTAAAAGGCTGGCGGGNGATATGCCTTCCCGGCGTGGCTTGGAGTGAACGTGTAGCCTCGGACTCTCCGTGGAAAGCTCGANTTTACCAAAGGCCAATAATTCAAACTCCTCAGCTTTCAAGGCGATGGTGTGATTGGGTGGTGCTGGACTATGCCCCACGCCATCTGTGATTAGCATACCGATAACACCACACTTGATATCATAATATTTTTTTCGCTCTGCCCATGGGCTAACACCACGCAGAATCTGTTCTGTGATACTGAACGGTGTCGTCGTCAAAAGTTCTTCGCGACCGCGGGGAAACTTTATACCTTCAAGCTCGGTAAATAGATAACCGTTGCCACTTTGTGCAATCTCGTGAAGCGATTTCCCCGATCCTGATATATAGCCGCGCGTACTTAAAGATCCTGATATGTCCCATTTACCCTTCAGTGCAACAGGCAACAAGTCAAGATCCAGGTGTTTCCAGTCATAGGCGTAATTCGCTGGATGTGGGTCCACCTGGGTATCCAGGTCGAGTCGCACTTCCAGGTCACCGCCAGCTGAAATTCCCTGCAGTCGGATGTTGACCTGGCCGTCCAGCGAGGCCAGCAGTGCTGTAGCATCAGTAATTTCGTAGTTACGACGTANCAGGTGTCCTGCAGAATATTCCAGATCAACATCATAGCTATCCGCCCATGCTAACGGCATGTCTTCATTTCCAAACAGATACTTCTTTTCTTTCTTCGGGAAAAGATCGTTTAAATTGAAATATTCCGATGCCAGTCTCCCGTCAATTTTCTGTCGATGATTATCAGTCCCATTCAACGGATAGGATATTTCTCCACTGATATCGTTGCGGCCCGCCGTCACCCTAAGTTCTGTCACCTGTAGCTTCTCACCATCCGTACTGACAATCGCCTGCGCCTGTAAAGGCACGTCTCCCTGTAATGGAATTGCAAGCACAGCTGCNACCNTGGACAGACGATCCACCTTGTGCTTCAACTCAAGCTTCGTGCCTATCTTCCACTGTTCCCCCAAAACCCCNTTTGCCGCAAACTGACCGAGTTTCTCCGACTCGAGGTTAACTGATCCTGTAATTGATTCGTGTGTATCCGTTGCACGACTGACCTNGCCTGTCACCTGCAACCGGCCCATAGGCGGTAAGTCAACACCTGTGATCAGACGCAATTCGTGAGAATCTTCCGCAGTCAGCACAAAACTGGCACTGAATCCGGACTTNTNATCAAATGCTTCAAACTCACCAGCGAACTCAGTAGCCAGAGAATTAGTCAGNAACTCGCCGTNTACCATCAGCGGTACCGCTTGCTTATCGGACGGGCGTACCTGTAACTGAATCTGGGCGGATTCGTGATAATCCCCTGGCCCGCCATAGTATTCAATCAGCTGGCCCAGTTCAGCTACATCGAGATTGAGATCCCACGTCGGGCGTGGAACATGCATTAAATCGATCAAGCTACCGGTAAACCGGCCACTAAGCCCAGCACCGGAAATCTGACCCACCAACCCGGACAGTCGAGCCTCATTGCCGTGTAAATCAAGCCAGCCTGTGACGCTGGCCTCCAGATGGGGGGGTATCAGCCATTGTCTGCCCCAGGCTTGGGCAAGCACAGCAATATCTTCAGTGNGGCCTTCGAAATTCAGTGCCAACTGCGGCTGCTCGTCCAGCCTGTCAACCTGCCCACGGCCACTGACTTCCAGTTGAGGGGAGTTGATCCTGACATTCACGAGCTCTATGCCACAGCTGCTATTGGCGCAGGTGAGAACGCCATTTGTGCTGGCGGTAGCATCGACGGGGAGCTGTGTACCCAAACTGCCTGCAAGGCTCTGGACACTTCCAGTTCTAGCGGTGAACTCGAATTGTCCTTCCAAACTTTTCTGCAACAGGTCGAACTGACCTGTGCCGTCGAGCGTCAGATCTGCAGCTTCAAAAGAAGCGGAAAGATCACTCAACCGGTAACCTTTGTCGCTACCGTGCAAAGCACCCGTCACCTGAGCGCTACCGTTTAAGTGCATCTCAAGTTTGAATTGCCTCAACAGTTCTGTCAGCTTGTCTGAGGTCGCTTCGATATTGAGTGCAAGATTGGGGCCGTCAGCTGAGCCCAATTGACTCGCACTGCCTGTTAACTGGATACCCAGATGTGGGCTCTCTCCGATCAACATAATCTGGTCCAAACGGAAATTACCCGGCTGCCCAGACAATATACCCTGGCCCGAGACACGGACATCTGTCGGTACATCAAGGCTCATGAGCGACGTGAAATTCTGAAGGCTCTGATGCTTCACCTGTAGACGCAACTCACCCATTGAACGGTTTAGTCTGACGTTGGCTGGCACCAGATCGAGATCACCCTGCGCTGTGAAATTAAACGGCTGTGCTGTTGTGGACAACCGAACCGATTCCAGTCGGAGGTCCCGTCCCGGGTTTCCGACGAGGTGACCGGTTGCATTCACTGTGCCACTGAAAATCGCGTCGTCGCGCCACGGCAGGCTGGGCAATAGATCAGTCAGTTTTCTTTCGAGGCGTCCTGTCGATACGTCGAGATGCAAATCAGCGTTAGGTGCTTTCTGTAGATTGCTGACCACGCCAGAGACACTACCACTTACACCGTTACCCATGAACGTCAGATTGACCGGTGCCAGCTGATCAGAAACCAGACCGTTAAGAGACCCCAGTACGCCACTCACTTCAATGGCGTCTCCGGCATAGCTCAGTTGCCCGTTGATCCGACCCTTTTGATTCTGACCCTTACGTGGCAAAACATAGGCCAGCGTATCGGCCCGAATTTCCCACCGGTCTGCCTCAGCGCCAGACCCAAAAGTGAGGGTACCGTCTACCACCGAAACTCGACTGACCGGAAGCGGTAGAACCGGCACTGTCAGTCCCCGATCAGACTCCCAATTAGGACTGCCGTTGGGGTCGACTTCCAACTGCAGGGTCGGCCGCTCCAGAGAAATCTCGCGAATGCGCAATTGCCCTTGTGCAAGAGCCCCCATATCCAGTTCAAATCGGACGTTCTCTACTGCCAGGAAATGTTCCTGATAATTGCCAGCCGGATTACCCACAGCCAGCCCCTTGACCTCTAGCCGAACTGAGGGGAAAAGACGGGCTGACAAGCCCTGGTCAATCGACACTGGTCGATCGATTGCCTTGCCTATCTGCTGTGCCACGGCATCGCGATAGCGATTCCAGTCAACCCACTGAATAATGGACGCCAGAAACAGAATGAGGCCACAGAAACAGACAACCATCCAGCCAATTACTTTAGTGAGCCGCAAGAAGTCTGTTCCCTGTGTATGATTCGCCTTTCGGAGAACGCATTGCGCGACCCTAACACAAAGCGCACTATTGTGGGTTTGGAAAGAACATCTGACAGATATATCCGGTTACTACATGACAATGACAACTTTACACCCTAGCCATACATCACGGAAACTTGAAAAACGACTTCGTCGCGAAGTCGGACGAGCCATACAGGACTACAACATGATCGAAGAAGGCGATCGCGTTATGGTCTGCATTTCCGGTGGTAAGGATTCTTTCTCCCTGCTGGATATTCTGTGTCGATTGAAAATCAGAGCACCGATTGACTTCCAGTTAACCGCCGTCAATGTTGACCAGAATCAGCCTGGATTTCCAACTGAACGACTCAAAGTTTACCTGCAGGGGCTCGGGGTTGATTACCGAATTATCGATCAGGATACCTACAGTGTCGTCAAGAATATCATCCCTGATGGCAAAACAATGTGTGGCCTTTGTTCACGACTTCGCCGGGGAATACTGTACAGCTTTGCAAAAAGCCAGGGGATGACAAAAATCGCATTAGGCCATCATCGAGACGATATCGTTGAAACACTTTTCCTTAATATGTTTTTTGGTGGTCGACTCAAAGCAATGCCACCAAAACTGTTGAGTGATGACGGAAACAATGTGGTCATACGCCCACTATCCTATTGCAGCGAAAAAGACATCGCGCAATACGCCCAGCTGAAAAAGTTTCCGATTATTCCGTGCAATCTTTGTGGCTCACAGCCGAACCTCCAACGCCAAACTGTCAAACGAATGCTCGCTGAGTGGGAACAGAAATACCCCGGCCGGTCAGCGACCATATTCCGAAGCGTCACGAGCATCTCACCCAGCCAACTCGCCGACCCAAGTCTTTTCGACTTTGCCAGACTCGGGGCTCATCACGAGCCCGCAACATGGCTACCCGAAGGCAGCACAATTGACATAGAGANCGCCAGGCTATGAATGAATCAGATTTCAATAACGGGCTGCTCGAGTTTCTAGCTGNCTCACCCACTCCTTTTCATGCAGTGAAACAACTNAAGCAACTGTTGACAGCAGAGGGGTTTGAACAACTTGCAGAACACAGCAGCTGGTCGCTTAAACCCGGAGGACGTTACTTTGTCGTTCGCAATGNCTCTTCAATCGTGGCAATCAGAACAGGCTCTGTTCATCCAGCTGATGANGGGCTGAGGCTGATCGGCACCCACACCGACAGCCCTTGTCTCAAGATCAAACCCGCACCGGAGATCAGGCGTCAGGGCTTTTTGCAGCTGGGTGTAGAAATTTACGGTGGAGTCTTGCTCTCGCCCTGGTTTGACCGAGACCTGTCTCTGGCCGGCAAAGTCACTTGCCGTATGGAAAACAAAGAGATCAACAGTGTGCTCATCGACTTTCGGCGCCCTGTGGCGACAGTGCCCAGTCTCGCAATTCATTTAAATCGAGATGTGCATAAAAACAGGACCATCAACCCACAAAAAGAAGTGGTTTTACTGGTGAGTTCAGGTGACGGCGACCGCAGAAGTTTCCGACAACTGCTTCTTGACCAGATCCAGCATGAGCACGCCAACATACCCGTTGCCGAGGTCCTGGACTATGAAATCAGCTGTTACGACGTGCAACCACCTGCAGTGATCGGACTAAATGATGACTTCATCGCCGCCTCAAGGCTGGACAACCTTTTGAGTTGTTATGCCGCTTGCCGAAGCATAATCGACGCCTCTGGAGATACCCCTGCCGTGATGGTCTGTAATGATCACGAGGAGGTTGGCAGCCTGTCGGCCAGCGGTGCCCAAGGGCCATTTCTACGTTCTACACTCGAACGTCTATGTGGGACTGGAGAGACGATGGATAGGGCCATGGACTCGTCCGTATTGCTTTCCGTTGATAATGCGCATGCGGTGCATCCTAATTACGAAGACAAGCATGACCCACAGCACCGGCCTTGCCTCAACGGTGGTCCGGTCATCAAATACAACGCTAACCAGAGATACGCAACAAACAGTGAAACTGCGGCGCTGTTTCGCAATTTATGCCAAACCCTTGATATACCCGTTCAACAGATTGCCATGCGAAATGATATGGCGTGTGGCAGTACCATCGGACCAATAACGGCAGCCGAACTGGGCGTCGCAACTGTAGATATCGGATCCCCGCAGCTTGCCATGCACTCCGTGCGTGAGCTCACCGGGCGCAACGATCCAGCACTACTCTACCGCGCGCTCAAGGGCTTCCTTGATCAAACGTCCCTGTGGCGCTGATGTACATCAGCTCAACAATTTACTGGGACTGACTCACCATGTAGTCGACAGCCGCTTTGACATCGTCGTCGCTCAGATGAACGAAACCACCCTTGGCGGGCATCATGCCGGTCTGTCCTTGAAATCCCTGAATAGCGTTCTCATACATCACCTCGATGCCTTGTGCGATACGGGCGACCCAAGCATCTTTGTCGCCCAGTTTAGGCGCGCCGGCGACACCGGGCATATGACAAGCCAGACAGCCACTGTTGTAGACTGCCTCTCCATCGGCGCTAACACTTGTCCATACAGCTGAGCCCATCATCACTGAGGCCAGCACCAGTACTTTGGTAAATCTCATCTAAGCTCTCCAGGGGTTTATCTCTCGCAGGGAAGTGTATCGCGAATGCTGCAAGGATCGTAACCCAAGATAGCGTCGGTACTTTGATTTCGATCAGGTTTTTCTAATCCAAAACCGTCAGACCCTGGCCGCGACACCGACATCCGGTTGCCCTGGTGCCCGCCATCAGTGGTATTAATCAACGGAACAACGACTAAGGCCGACAGATATTCAACCGTCGCTACTCCTTTATTAGTGATCGATTAAAGTTTTATACTTTAATTATTTATTAGTTTATTAAATAATTATATTACTATAATTCCTTAGTATTTCTGAACTGAACATCCGGCCAGCGCTCCATCGCCAGGCTTAAATTAGCCAGATTCGGTGCGATATAGGTCAGATCTCCACCCGCATCAAGTGCCAGATTCTGTCGAGCTTTTCTTTGAAACGCTTCAAAATCAGACTTTTTATCGCAGACAACCCAGCGAGCAGTCGCTATCTGCACCGATTCAAAGCTGCAGTCCACACCATATTCATGCCGCAGGCGATGTACAACCACGTCAAACTGCAGAATTCCGATCGCGCCCAGTATCACATCGTTCGACATCAGTGGCCTGAACACCTGAGTCGCACCTTCTTCGCTCAACTGGTCTAGCCCTTTGTGCAGCGCCTTTGCCCGCAATGGGTCGTCGAGGCGTACCCGTCGAAAAAGTTCCGGGGCAAAATTGGGTACGCCTGCAAACTTTAGATCCTCGCCCTCGGTAAACGTGTCTCCGATCTGGATAGTACCGTGATTGTGCAAACCGATAATGTCACCTGCGTATGCCGACTCCGCCGACTCACGCTTTGAAGCCAGAAAAGTGATGGCCCTGTGAATCGGTGTGGTCCGATCTGTCCGAACTTGATGAAGCTTGATACCCGGCCGATAAACACCGGAATTAATACGCAGAAATGCCACCCGATCATGATGTGATGGGTCCATGTTGGCCTGAATCTTGAAGACAAACCCGGTGAATTTTTGCTCGCCGCTATCGACTTCTCGGGAGCCGGCATCCCGAGGCCCCGGACAGGGCGCGTAGTCTACAAAACTGTCAATCAACTCGTCAGTACCTTCACTGGCAAGTGCTGAACCAAAAAAAACAGGCGTTAACTGCGCCTGCAGATAGGCCTGTAGATCGAAAGTGTAGCTGGCTCCAGTCAGCAGCTCGATCTCCTCCCGCAGGCGATCAGCATCCGCACCAATCGCGTCGTCCAGATCATGATTTGAAAGGCCACAGATTGTTCTTTCACCCGATACTGAATTTCCTGATTTTCTTTCAAACAGGTGAATGTTGTCATCGTAAAGTCGGTAGACTCCACAAAAATGGCGACCAGTTCCCACAGGCCATGTCATGGGTGCACACCGAATTCCTAACACCGACTCCACCTCGTCCAGCAGTTCTACCGGATCCCGACCTTCCCGATCGAGCTTATTGATAAATGTCATAATCGGTGTATCGCGCAGCCTGCACACCTCCATCAGCTTGATGGTTCTATCTTCTACGCCCTTTGCTGCGTCGATCACCATCAGTGCGGAATCCACCGCCGTCAAAGTCCGATAGGTATCCTCCGAGAAATCAGCATGCCCCGGCGTATCTAGCAGATTGATAACATATTCACGATACTCAAACTGCATGATTGAAGACGTTACGGATATCCCTCTTTCCTTCTCCATCTTCATCCAGTCTGAAGTCGCATAACGTCCTGTCTTACGGGCCCGCACCGTGCCCGCCGCCTGAATGGCGCCACCGTAGTGAAGAAATTTCTCCGTCAAGGTCGTCTTCCCCGCATCGGGATGCGAGATGATGGCGAAAGTCCGCCGACGATTAACTTGGTTCACGTGTTCATTCATAACTCAAGCCAGCAAGGGCGTGAAAAAAGCGCGAATTATAGCCAATAACGAGCCATCGGAGTCTCCCATAGTGATTCTAGCCAGCGCTTTTTACGCAAGTCATTCAGGACCTTACAGCCGCCCAATGAGTACTATCAGACTTTTTGGGCATACAGATCATGGTTGTCGCTTCCGGTAATGCGGACATCAACAAACTGTCCCGGTTCAATATCAACACCATCGTGAATGATGACAACACCGTCGATCTCGGGTGATTCTCCAGTGCTGCGGGCGAGCACGCCTGACTCGGAGTGAGCATCGACTAGAACCGCACATGTCTGGCCAATTCTACGACGCAATCTTTCGGCAGAGACTTCTTCCTGTACAGCCATGAAACGGGCCAAACGTTCCTCCCTAACCTCCTCAGGAACCGCATTATCTAGATCATTGGCAGCAGCGCCCTGTATCGGTGAATAGGCAAAACAGCCCACCCTGTCGAGTTGTGCCTCGGTCAGAAAATCAAGCAACAAATTGAATTCATCCTCCGTCTCGCCAGGGAACCCAACTATGAAAGTACTGCGGATAGTGAGTTCCGGACAAATTCTTCGCCACATACGAATACGTGCCAGATTGTTTTCCGCATTTGCCGGACGTTTCATACGCTTGAGAATACGCGGTACACAGTGTTGGAACGGCACATCCAGATATGGCACGACAAGTCCTTCACTCATAAGCGGTATCAATTCGTCGATATGGGGATAAGGATACACATAGTGAAGTCGTACCCAGATACCCAGTTCACCGAGCGCCCGGGTCAGATCAGTAATATGCGAACGCAACGGACGCCCGCGGGTCAGTTCCGTACGGTACTTCACGTCCGCACCATACGCAGCAGTATCTTGAGAGACCACCAACAACTCCTTGACACCTGCACCGACCAGTGCGCTGGCTTCATCAACAATGTCGTGGATGGGCCGACTGACCAGACGGCCACGCATTCCTGGAATTACACAGAATGTACAAGAGTTATTACACCCTTCAGCGATCTTAAGATACGCGTAATGGCGCGGCGTTAATTTTACTCCGCCGGGCGGCAACAAATCGTGAAACGGGGCATGGCCAGGGGGCAACTCCGCTCGAACTGCCTCCATAACGGACTCGGCAGAATCGGGCCCAGTTACAGCAACCAATTCAGGGAAGCGTCTCAGAATCTCCTGGTTTCGAGTCCCCAAACATCCAGTAACAATGACTCTCCCATTCTCATCCAATGCTTCGGTTATTGCCTCCAGGGATTCTTCAACGGCAGCCTGGATAAAGCCACACGTATTAACCACCACTATGCTCGCATCTGAATAGCTGTCCGAAATAACATAACCTTCAGCACGCAGTTGGGTCAGTATCCGCTCAGAATCAACCAAGGCCTTGGGGCAACCAAGGCTGACAAATCCAACCCGGGGGCTCTTCATTTATTCAACACTCGTTCGAGGCGAGGCTCAGCCGAGCAGTTCGCGTCGTATTTTCATCTTCTGAAGAATAGTCGTACCTATTTCTTCTATCGACATTTGAGTTGTATCCGCAAATGAAATTGCGTGGCGCCGAAAAGTAGCCTGGCCTTGGGCCAACTCATATTCGCACTGTTGTCGGGATGAATAACGGCTGTCCGGTCTGCGCTCCGTACGAATTTGGCAAAGTCGCTCAGAATTTATGGTAAGACCAAACAAGCGCCCGCGAAACGGCTGCAAAATAGCGGGCAATGCACCGTCATTAAAATCTTCTTCGGTCAGTGGATAATTGGCGCAAAACAGGCCGAAATGAATGGCTAGGTACAAACAGACCGGGGTTTTACCAGTTCTCGACACACCCAAGATGATGAGATCTGCCTTACTATAGTCATCGATACTGACACCATCGTCACAGTCCATCGCATAGTGGACTGCACTGATACGGGAAGTGTAGCGGTCGCGGTCGACTACACCATGGCTATGGCCGATTTCGTGGCTCGATGCCGACTGCAGCTCCATCTCTAACGGCTTCAGAAACGTTCCAAATAAATCAACGAAAAACCCGCGGGCACGCCGAACACCGTCAAAAAGCTGTGGACTGACAAAAGTGGCGAAGATCAAGGGCCTCGCCTTGTCATTATCAGCTGCTTCGTTGATCTCACGAACAGCGTCTACCACCTTTTCGGGGGTGTCAACAAATGGCAGAGCCCTTGTGTGAAATATTACGTTCGGGAACTGAGTCAACAGGCTGTGACTCAGGATCTCTGCAGTGATCCCGGTTCGATCGGACACAACAAATACGGTTCTTTTTGACAATTTGGTCTAGCCTCGCAGTGGGTTCGTCAAGCAAAATAGGCCCTGGCCGGCAAGTGTTTGGTTCTGCTCGAGACAGCCGGGGCATAAGATCGCAGCGGTCCGGCCACTAATAT